>CAZNGY010000037.1:0-17469 GCA_964572955.1 uncultured Lachnoclostridium sp. | reverse complement strand
AATGCCCACCACTCAGACTCAATAAAATCATCATGATATGTTACATATGGATCGTCCATATCAGCCCAGAAACCTACTGTTCCCGAGAAATCTTCCCACATGCCTTTGTATTTCCAGACAGACTCCTTACATTTACAGATGAAAGGATCCATACCATATTCTTCAATCTGTTCCTTTCCGTCAAGACCAAGCAGCTTCTCAACCTCAAGCTCTACCGGAAGACCGTGTGTATCCCATCCGGCCTTTCTTGGAACATAATATCCTTTCATTGTACGGTATCTCGGAATCATATCTTTAATTACTCTTGTAAGAACATGTCCGATATGCGGTTTTCCATTCGCCGTAGGCGGTCCGTCATAAAAAGTATATGTCGGTCCCTCTTTTCTGGAATTCATCGATTTTTCGAAAATTTTGTTTTCTTTCCAAAACTTCTCGACTGCTTTTTCGCGTTCCACGAAATTCATATTCGTATCAACTTTGTTGTACATATATACCTCCCAATCGGAATGCTTTAATTTCTAAAGCTCCTGAATTTACTGATTGAATAAAGTTATATAATCCGTTCATCGGACATCCTCAATGTGTTTAGTGGTTTTAGTTTTTTCAACCAAACATGCCTTCAGAACATCACAAAAGCAGGGCTCGGCCATTAAAATGAGCGAAACCTGCTATACCCCATTTGCTATCATATTATAAAATACTCTTCTTTGTCAACTGTCAAAACCTACAAACAGAACCTCTTAAACTCTCGGTTTTTTAGAACACGGACACTATTTCTTACATAATCCGTCTCCCTTAAAAGATTAATGCCTCATGTAAACATTTTTACCGGATAAACCGACTTTTAAAAAGGCAGCAACACTTTTTATGTGTCACTGCCCATAATCCCTGTCGTCATTCCGTCATCTTCCCTTCATTTTGTAAAGAAAAGACTATTTTGAAAGACTAATTATTTACTTTATGATGTGACATAGGTGAATCATATTCAAGTGGAAGGAATGTGTATCCGTTTGCGAGTCCCCACTTAATTATGTCTTCTACTGCATCAACCGAGAATTCCTTAACATCATGCTGTAAAACATATGAAACCTTGTGATTTTTAATTCCTTCAATCACATTCTGAACAACTTCTTCCGTAACCTCAGTTTCACCGGCATCACCGCTGAGTACATTCCAGTCACAGTATTTATATCCCGCTGCCGTAACTGCCTGCGTAAGCTTTGTCATAATTCCTACACAGTACTTTTTGCTTATTCCGTTTGAACTTCCTCCCGGAAATCTGATAATCATCGGTTTTTCTCCCGTCTGGGACTCGATTATTCCGCTCATTTTATTCAAATCATCAAAATAATTCGTATCATTTGCATATATTTCAGCATACTTATGAGAATAAGAATGAATTGCTACCGTGTGACCTCTTTTAGCTTCCTCTGCCATAAGGCTCTGATATCCTGGATACTGGTTGGTTACAAAGAATGTTGCCTTTACATTATACTTATCAAGCACATCCAACAGTTTTTCCGTATAAGGTCCCGGTCCGTCATCAAATGTCAGGTAAACCACCTTATCTCCCGGATCCACCGTTGGGATATCCGACATATTTTCAAATACATATACATTTCTTATCGAAACTGCTTTATTTCCATTTGAATCTGTAACTTCATAAGTTATCCTGTATGTTCCGACAGTTCCCGTATCAACCGTTCCGCTTACGGTTACCAATCCGGTAACGTCTCCGTCTTTTAAGTCCTCCGCCTTATATCCCGGATCAGAATATGTCTCTCCTTTTTTCAGATACATATCACCATTAACCAGTGTAATGACCGGTGCCTGCGTATCCTTAACCACTACCTTCCTTGTTTCAGATGCTTCATTTCCGTATTGGTCCTTTACCTTATAAACAAGTTCATATTCACCTTCGACAGACACATCAACCTTACCGCTCACTTCAATCCGACCTGATATATCACCTTCACAATCATCAATCGCCGTCACTCCCGGTTCTTCGTAGTCCTCACCGACCTGCCATGCAAGTTCTCTGTCTCCGACAAGAGTAATAACCGGCGGCACTTCATCTTTATAAATCACCTTTCTCACAATCGTTGATATGTTTCCGTGGCTGTCAGTAACCGTATAAACAAATTCTCCGTCCATTTCCTCACAGACTACTTTATCAGTAACATCTCCGTCGTAATTGTCAACCGCCGTATATCCTTCCTCAACATAAGTACTTAAAGGACTGACAACCCTTTCCGTACCGCCGTTTAAGGTAATCACCGGACCTACGGTATCCACAACATCCACGAGAATGTATGACACTGCCTTTTCACCTTTGTATTCTGCCGTATACTCAAGTTCGTAATGCCCGAACTGTTTTGTATCCACACTTCCCGAAACTTCTACATTTAGTTTTTTTCCTTTTTTGTTGATTATGGTTCCGCGGTAAACTGCTGTCACATCCGGTGATTTAAACTCATCACCATACTGCACTTCCAAAGTCTGTGTCTCCGGAATACTCATTTCTATATACTTTCTGTTCATTGCTGCCATTATTATAAGAATCAGCACAAGAACCAGAGCCGCTGCTCCGCTCGAAACCAATACTATCTTTTGTCTTCTGTTCATTATTTCCCTCATTCCCCTGTGGCTTTCACTCATACTGCCGCCAATGATATAACATTCCCCGTCATTATATCCTTATTAATTCAAAATATCATCACCAATTTGTTAATAATCCTTTATGAATTTATTAAACCATCTGCAAATATGCTCCGATAAGTTTTCCGACTGCAAACGCAAACATTATCCAGGATATTCCCCTGTGTATTTTTGTCTTTTTAAACAAAATCGGAAACACATTTATACTCTCTGCAAGTGCTATTGAAAGAGCTCCTGTAAACACTCCGCTCATAACTCCAAAAATGCCGAGCGGAATCACTCCTGCAAGCAGTTTTAAATCAAATACCGATATCAGATTTCCCCATATTCCTCCGGCTGCTATTATTGCAGAATAAAGAGGAATTGCCTTTTCCGTTTTAGAGAAAGCAATCATCCTTGTAATGACTCCTACTTTCGTGAGCAGGGCAAATAGTCCTCCTGCTACCAGAACGCCTGCACTTATCCCCGTAAATCCTACTATAAAATAAATCAGTATTTCCATCATACTTTATGCACACTGCCGTCTTTTACCGATTGTTCCACAACCGCCTTATTTACCCCGTCCTGATATACCTTCATCTGTACTTCAAGCGGTGTGGGATTCATCTTGCTTTTACTTAGAGGAAAACGATTAAAAAATAAAGTTATGCCTCCAAAAAGTCCGATTGAATAACATGTTTCCAATACCTTGCTTTTTGATCCCGGAATACCGGCAAGTTCATAAACCTTTTCAAACACTCCGCCCACATCAACATCACTGTTGAATGTCATTATTGTAAAAGCTGAACCCGTGAAAACGGCTAAACTTATCAATGCAACCTTAACTGACTCCCATATATTCTCCGGTTTTGTATTTTTTCGCTCAGGTTTATATTCCAATATAAACTCCGTTTCGCCCTCATTAAAAACTTCCAGACCCGTACACTTATTTTCAAGAAGAGCCGTAAGTTTCAGCGAAGAAAAAACCTGTACACTTTCTTCATCACAAAAATTATAAAAAAACTCATCTTCAAGCCGTTTTATAAGTTTATCATTACTTCCCGCAAGGTTAACAATATCCTTTACCTTTACCGATTTATCCTTCACCCTGACATATGTCGGTACCGACATTACAATCTTTTCCAGCTGCATGTGCTCCTCCCATACTTTTTCAAAACTATTATTGACCTGTAATATCGCAATTATTCTATTGTATATCCCATACTCGCTTAAATAATTCCAAAACAACTCAGCTTATCGGTCAAAAAGAGCATCATGCCTTCCAATAAAGTAAAAAAGAAGCATGTTCCTGACCGTCTGAAAAAAGCGATGGTTCAGAACATGCTTCCGTAAATCTGCCTGTATTATTTCAATCTGGTTAAATCCTAGTATGCTTTGCCCCAGTAAACAAGTGACTTTGCAGGCTTTCCGCAGCAGATACAGGTTTCGGATATTCTCTCCTGTTCAAAAGGCATACATCTTGATGAAAGACCTGCATCTTCCTTAATCTTAAGTTCACATGCAAGATCACCGCACCACATCGCCTTGATGAACCCCGGCTTTGTATCTGCCGCTTCCTTAAATTCATCCCACGTTACTGCCTGTGTTGTATGTGAATCACGATGATTTCTCGCTCTTTCAAGCATTTCCTTCTGCATTGTGTCAAGGATTTTACCCATTTTAACATCAATCTCATCAAGGGAGACAACAATCTTTTCTCTTGTATCACGTCTTACGACTACAGCCTGATTGTTTTCTATGTCCTTTGGACCGATTTCAACTCTTACAGGAATACCTCTCATTTCCTGTTCACTGAATTTCCAACCCGGTGATTTATCCGAATCATCAACCTTTACCCTGAAGCCTCCAAGCTTATCCTTAAGAGCTGCAGCCGTCTCAAGAACGCCCTCCTTCTTCTGCTGGATAGGGATTATCATTACCTGTGTAGGCGCAATTCTTGGTGGAAGAACAAGACCTGAATTATCTCCGTGAACCATTATAACGGCGCCGATAAGTCTGGTTGATACTCCCCAGCTTGTCTGGTGAACATGCTTAATCTGATTATCTTTATCCGTATAAGTAACATCAAAAGCCTTTGCAAATCCATCACCAAAATTGTGAGAAGTACCTGACTGTAAAGCCTTTCCGTCATGCATGAGTGCCTCAATTGTATATGTTGCACTTGCTCCGGCAAACTTCTCCTTATCAGTCTTCTTTCCCTTTATCATAGGAATTGCAAGAACTTCCTCACAGAAATCCGCATAAACATTAAGCATCTGAATTGTTCTTTCTTCTGCCTCCTCTGCCGTTGCATGAACCGTATGACCTTCCTGCCATAAAAATTCCATTGAACGTAGAAATGGTCTTGTGGTTTTTTCCCATCTTACAACTGAACACCACTGATTATAAACCTTTGGAAGGTCTCTGTATGACTCTACTATTCTTGAATAAAGATCACAGAATAAAGTTTCAGATGTGGGTCTTACACAAAGTCTTTCCTGAAGTTTTTCCGTACCTCCGTGAGTAACCCAGGCTACCTCAGGTGCAAATCCCTCTACATGGTCCTTTTCTTTATTCAAAAGGCTTTCAGGAATAAACATAGGCATGTAAACATTTTCAACACCTGTTTCCTTGAACCTTCTATCAAGCTCTGCCTGAATGTTTTCCCAAAGAGCATATCCTGCCGGTCTGAGAATCATACATCCGCGGATTCCACTGTATTCAATAAGCTCTGCCTTCTTAACTATATCTGTATACCACTGTGCAAAGTCCTCCTCCATTGAGGTAATGGACTCTACCAACTTCTTTTCTTTTGCCATTTCTTTCCTCCATTTAAAAACGGTAATTAATTATATGTCTGACTGACTAATTTTAAGTGCTGCCTCTGATTTTGTCAATAGACCGGAACAAAATGCATATATTGATACAAACCGGCCGGATGTAAATATGACTGAATTAATGTTTTATCTGAAAAAGATACATTTTTGCGGGGCATTTTTCTGCATTCTTATGACTCTTACTCCGTTTTTCTTTCTCTCCCTTTTTATCTCAGCTTATTCAGACGGATATCCTTATATATTTGTTTCATCACTCATTCCGTCCGGCATATTTCTGTCCTCTCTTCGCATCTCTTTTTATGTTCTCCTTGGAGTGCTTTTTTACTTAAACAATTTTCACTTAAATGTCGAACAAAGACCCGAATCCGTAAAACATATAAATATCACCTTTTTTTATTCTTTCATCATCTGTCTGATTATTACTTTTATCTTTATTATTCCGGAAATGCCGCTTGCAGCAGCACTTCTCAGCCTTTATCAGAATATACTCATGCTTCAGCTTTGCGGCATGTACCTTAAACTCACGCCTTTTTCACTTTTTTTGAGTATTCCTTCGCTTATTTGGACATTATTCCGTACAGCTGTGCTGTTTAATTCCTGGTGGATTAACTGGTAGCTTTCCCGCACTCTGCAAATTCTGCGGCCGCATATTTTATTATTACCAGTCCCACCGGTCCCAGAAT
Source organism: uncultured Lachnoclostridium sp. (assembly GCA_964572955.1). Lineage (GTDB taxonomy): Bacteria > Bacillota > Clostridia > Lachnospirales > Lachnospiraceae > UBA3775. The sequence continues at coordinate 11,312 of CAZNGY010000037.1, read as the reverse complement.
AAATCCGAAAATTCCAAAAAGCTTTAGTCCCACATACATTGCCATCACGGTATAAAGCGGTTTTACACCGATTTTATCTCCAAGAAGTTTAGGCTCTAAAAATTCTCTTACAATCTGACATATACCATATGTTATCAGCAAAACAAAACCATCTTTTACCCTGCCGTTGAAGAAACTTACCAAAACCCAAGGTACAAAAACCAGTCCGCTTCCCAATACCGGAAGTGCATCCAAAAACCCGATTCCCACACCTATAAGCAGCGCATATGAATTTCCCATAACAGCAAGCCCAACGGAGCAGACCGCTGATGTTATTCCCATAAGAATAAGCTGTGTTTTCAGATAGGCGGCACCTGCCTCCGAAATTCCTTTTTTTACAAGCATTATGCTTATTGATTCATTGACCGAACCGTTTTTTCCTATAGATTTATTCTTAATTCTGTCATAAAGAATCAAAATTGCGGAAACAAGTATAATCAGTATAATGCCTGCTGCAAACGCTATTATCCCTGCCACGTCAATTGTTATTCCCGCCGCTCCTTCCACAGCCTTTCTGCACGCACTGTCAAAAAGCCCGTCTTCTTTCATTATTATCTCTTTAACGGTTCCCGCATCCCTGCCAAGTATCCCGTCAGCCTTTTCACACATTCCGCCAAGACTTTTTACAACTTTTTCCTCATATCCCGGCAGATTAGAAATAAATCTTATCCCTTGTTTCCATAAGGTCTTTCCGATTTTCCAAAACCCGAAAGAAAGTATACTGAGCAAACCGGTTATTCCGATAAAGCAGGAGATACTTAGCGGCAGTTTCATTTTTCCGTAAAGAAATTTAACCGGCGGTGTGAGAATACACGCAATCACATATGCTGCAGCAAACGGCAAAAAAAGCGGCAGCAAGTATTTAAATGCAAGATATACCGCTGCCGTCGTCAACACATAAACCATCAGTTTTCTTCGATTGTCTCTTTCCATGGCCACCTCTGCCGAAATTCATTATTTATGCAGTAAGTATTGACCATGTTGGGACCATTTATTCTATGCAAGTCTGCATCTTACGAAACAGAAACCTTCTTCTGCCGCTTTCACGGCATTTCCCATTCCTTCTTCAATCACATAATCATCTCCGGAAGCTTTGATAACCACTTCTCCGCCTCTGTAAAAATCCCTGATTTCAGCTTTGTTTGCCCTCTTTATTCCAAGTCTCTCTGGTGAGAAAAGAATCATTTTCTCTTCCGGCTTTCCCTCCGAATCTCCGGCAAGCTTTTCTATTGTCCCTGCAATACACTCAGGCTCACATGCCGTACTGTCAATTACAAGATTATAATTATTGAAATCGAAATAATGTACATTATATTTTTCCTGATATCTTCTGTCCTCTTTACCCGCACGTTCAATAAGTTTTGCCTTACACTCATCTATGCTTCCGTAACTTTCAACCTCACCTCTTTTAGCATCGGAATATACTCTTCGGGCAGCTTCATCAATATTAACTGACAAAAAAACTTTAAAGCTTTCATCAACAAAATTCCATGCCAGTCTTGAATCAAAAATTATATCCTTATCTTTATTTTCCCTTGAGAATTTTGCCGTTGTTTCATCTATCATTTTGTCATATTTTTCGTCTTTGTTCATAAGATCGTTCATCTTTATGACATCAATTCCAAGTTCCTCCGCAATCTTTCTCTGTGCAGAGCCTGTAGAATAGATTTCGTAACCGCACTTCTCCTTAAGAATTTTACTTACTGTTGATTTTCCGCTTCCAAGATTTCCTGTTAATGTTATATGCATTTTATTCCTTTCCGGCTTATTTACTTATGCCTTCGTATATTCTGTTTTTTACTCTTTCCATCCGTCCGTCAAGCTCCGCACTCTTTTCCGCACAATCCTTCAATTCTCCGGAAAGTTCTGTAATAAGCTCGGGAGAAATCTCTTTTTTATAACTCATGCGGTGTTCAAGGCTTGCCCAAAAGTCCATTGCTATGGTTCTCAGCTGAACTTCAACCTTCATCATTCTTTTCTCATCCTGAAGGAAAATTGGAGTTTCAACTATAAGATGAAGACTTCTGTATCCGTTCTCCTTTGGGTTCTTTATATAATCCTTTTTTTCTATAAGATGTACATCATCCTGTTCAAGAAGGCAATCCGCAAGCATATATATATCACTGACAAACGGACACACAACCCTGATTCCCGCAACATCATGCATGTTTTCCTCAATTGATGCCATCGTAAGGGAATACCCTTTACGCCTCATCTTCTCATAAATGCTTTCAACCGATTTCAATCTCGACTTTATGGACTCAATCGGATTGTACTCCTGCTTCAGTGAAAACTGTGTATTAAGTACATTAAACTTAGTCTCAACCTCCATTATGGCACATTTGTAATATGCCATAAGACGTCTGAATCCCTCATAGTTTTCGGACATTTCCTCAAAGAGCTCCTCGAAACGCTTCCATTCCTGAGCCTCGTTTTTTCTTCCCATTTTTTCTCCTTACTATTTCAGCACATCCCAAACCGAGTCTTCTTCATATCCCAAACACCAACACGAAACTCCTGCAAGCCCGTTTGCATCCGCAATTTCTTTCTTTACTGCAATCGAACGGTCTTCCTCAAGCCACATTTCACAGGATACTCCGCTGCTGTTTGTATATACGGTATGATACTGTCCGGACTCCTCATCCCACTCCATTTCGGGATTGTATTTATTTATAACTTCACTCTGGGTTTTCATTGTAATCACCTGCATTCCCTTTGTTCCATCGGCGGCAGTTTCCCACAAACGCGTATAAAACGGAATTCCCATAATAAGTCTGTCGGCATCTGCATATTCAAGTGCCGCTTTTATCCCATTTTCTACAAATCCCTTTGAAGCGACGCTTCCGATTCCGCTTTCCACAGAATAATGCTCATCATATGTCATAAGGATAATATAATCACAAACCTGTGCCTGTGCTTCTAAATCATATTGTGTATTTCCGGAATTAGGAACATAATTATCTACACTGAGTGTAAGTCCATTCACCCTCATATAAACTGACAATTCCCTCAGGAACTGAATATAATGCGGACCGCTCTCCGCCGTAATGTACTCAAAATCTATGTTTATTCCGTCCAAATCATATTCAACCGCACCTGCAACAAGCTCTTCAATAAGCTTGGTTCTCGACGCAGTGTTTGAAAGAACATCCACTCCCTTTACATACGGATCAAAATCATTTACCAGACCCCATACCTTAAGTCCCTGATTGTGTGCATTACTTACATATTTATGACTGGCATTGGATGAAATCGAGCCGTCGGTTCCGACAACCGAATACCAGGTAGGAATTACGACATCTATCCCTTCTTTACCTGTTATTTCACCCGAAAATCCATTAACTGCCGACGACATATTGTGCCATACCATGGTAAGCCCTGTTTCTTCTTCAAGATTTCTTTCATACACAGGCTCAGTAAAATCCGAGGTATGCTTCACAACACTTCCCTGTCCGACATCATCTATCTGAACATATCCCGCAAATCCATCCGTAGTACACACACTTATGAATTCGCCCGAATCCGTCTCAATTTGAATCCTGTATAAAATGTCACCCACCGCAGCTTTTTTTACAATGTCTGCAGACAATGAAGCCGCCGTTCTTATACAGGTTTCATCTACTGATGCAACAACAGTATCTGATTCCGTTCCTGCACTGTTAATTACAATCCTTGCAGGTGAATCCTCAAACACCGAAATCTCATATCCTGCATATTTTTTTATCAGTTCTTCACTTAAATAAACCCTTCCGTTTTCTGTTTTAAGCATCGGATAACCGTTGTCCGTATCAGCATTCATAATACGGCACCCGTTTACATCCGGCCAATAGTAGTCTATACTTACCGCATTTGTGACAATGAGCTGCTCCTCTGATTCATTCCAGTAAAAACGATCATTTATTTTTTGTGCCGCAGAAAGCGGAAGATACCATCTGCCGTCAAAATATTTCGCTCTCTCCGTCTGTTCCGAATTGTCAATTACAATAAAAGCCTCTCCGTCACCAAGGCTGTATTGTGCCTCCAAATCAACCATTTTAGTCGATATATTACTCTTTTTTTCATCATTTCCATCGCCTGTCAGACTGCATCCCGTAAAGATGCTCAGTGACAATGCAAACAGTATAGCCAAAACCGGTTTTATTTTTTTCATAACGTAAAAAGCTCCCTAAGAAATCTGCCGTCGGATGCAGGCATGATACAGTCTTTGGGGAGCTTTCCTGATCCAGGGCTTAGGTGCAAGGCAACCGCCTACATTTTTGCGGAGCCATGATGACTATGATAAACCTCGCCTCAAATCAATTGACAGATTTATGATAATCGCCGTTTTTCGTTTTTTCAATTGACCTTACTGCCAAAGATTTTTGTATTCAGTGACAGTATCAGGTTCGATTTATCTGTAATTATGTACAAACAAATCTCATTTTTTTGTATATATCATACCATCAGCAACACATACTTAAAAAGCTGATATGTTGATTTTTCCCATAAAGTAAAAAACATGGCTCTCAGGAGTGCAATCCCAAGAGCCTGTTCTAAATTAATACCCTTATCTGCATCAACTGCCTGATTTCGGTAAACTATGCTTCCTTGCTTGCAAGAAGATCATTAATTGATTTCATGAGTTCATCAACTTCAATTCCATGAACCATGGCTGCTTCTTCAATCGTTTCTCCCTGTGCTGACGGACATCCGAAGCATCCCATTCCATACTCAAGAAGTACAGGAATCACACCTGTATCAATCGTAAGAAGTTCTCCAATTGTAATATCCTTTGAAACTGTCATAAAAAGTCCTCCTATCTATAAATAAATGTATTTATTTGTTTTTACATAAACACCGAAAGAATTCCCAACGCATCACTTTTTACAATACATTTGCAATGCTCAGTGTAGTATGACATCTTTGCTTCCGGTGCTTCTTCTCCGAATTCACATGCTCTGTTACATAATTTCCTGAACACGTCACGGTCCGCATTTTTAATACCTATCGTCAGATAGTATTTTCCGTCTGCCGGATTTTTATACAGTTTAGACGGTCCTGCAAATCCTATTCCCGCTGCCCTTGCAAACTCTGCCGTCTTTTCAAGGGTCGTAAATCTAAAAGTTCTGAAATAATCCGCTGGGATTTTAATCTCCTGTTTTTCAGGCTCTTTCTTCCCATCAGTGCCATTATCATTTCCACCGAAGACACAGTCAAGTATTCCCTTTATTGCATCTGCCGCGTCCACATCTCCTGCACCTGCCTGCTCAATTACATTTTTTCCAAAAATCCCGTCCGGATTTTCATCTGAGTTCTCCTGTGTACCATCAGAATCAGAATCCGATGGTGTAAATCTCGAAAACCTTACATCAAGTTCATCCGGATTATCCACTTTTGTTATTACCAAAACGAGCTCATCCGGAGGAGAAGGAATCGCTTCAACCATTATCGGAGTATCTTTTCCTTCAAAACCACACTCGCGTTCTGCAAGGTCAAGCATATCACGGAAAAGCTGTTTTGCCTTTTCCGACCCATAAGCTATCTCACTAAGTTTAACTTTTCTGTCAGCCAGGTCTTTACTGGTAAGATAGCACCTTATCTGCCTGTCATTTATCTTTTCTATTTTCATATATATACACCTCCATGACGTCCGGTTAAGATCACGCATCCGGACCGCCACCTGCGAAGTTACTGCTTTTTTCTTTTCGAAATGAGTATAAATGAATGTATGGGTTTAGTCAACTCTCTAAATAATAAAAAAAATTTAACAATATCAGGTACTTTTTGTGTATTTGCATTTAATTGTTAAAAAACGGCTTGTATTTTCTATGATATTCAAGTAGAATGTTTCTGATACAAAGGGTGCTTCGTATCCTTTGTTATGAGCGCTAACCCGCTTTACCGGAGAACCCGGATAATTATTATAAAAGCAAGGAGGAGCATAAAATGGCTTTCAAGATCAACGATGGTTGTGTTTCTTGCGGTGCTTGTGCTTCAGAATGTCCTGTAGGCGCAATCTCCGAAGGCGCTGACAAGTATGTTATTGATGCAGATGCATGTCTCGATTGTGGTTCATGTGCAGCTGTATGTCCTACAGATTCAATTGAAGAATAAAAAAATCAGCCCTGCAAAGAGCTGATTGTCAAAAGGACAATTTGTTTAAAACGGTGTTACCCCTGATGGGCCGCACCGTTTTTCTTTTTGCCTTCTTTCACGGCACACACTTCTCTTAATCTTCTGTCAAGCTGTTTAAATCTTTCTTCTTCTGCTCTTTCCTTTCTGTTTATAAGATAATTCATTTCTCTGGTTATTGAATCCGTAACAGTATAATTAATCTGCTGACTTAAATCTTCATTATTAATTTTTAAAGCATCAAGCATTATTTCAGTCATTATCCGCTTAAACTGCATCATCTTGTCATCAGAATCTGTAACCGCTCCTGTGGAAACCGGTGTCTCTGCAGGAAGACTGGTATTTCTCTCCTCCGGTTTTACAAGACTTCCGCCTCTACACTTTTCCATACATCCGTCAAGTCTGTCCCTTAACTCCAGCAATTTGTCCGGCGGAAGTTTTTCGACCCTGTGAATATCGTCCATTATAATTTTAATTTCTCCCAGATTAAATCCCTTTTTTTCAAGATTAAGCACGGATTTAAAAAGTTCTACCTCGCTCCTGCCATAATACCTTAGTCCTCTTTCATTTCTCGGAATACTTATAGCAAGTGCATCCTCATAATATCTGAGCATATAAGGCGGTATTTCGAGCCTCTTTGCAACATCCGCAAGAAGATATCTTCTTTCTCCCATTTCATTCTCCACTCCGTTCTTACACATTAAAGTGGCTTAATTATATATAAGTTCATCCACGAAATCTGTCATAATAAAAAAGCAGGGATATTTCTTTTTTCCAGAAATCCCTGCTTTGTATTCTGATTCGACATTTTCATGCTGCTGATTTATAAGTAAACAGCAGACAGAAGATGCACTGCTTCACAAGGTTAAACTTTCCCGTAAAGACCCGTACAGCTTATCAGTTGTCCATAAGGTTCGCAAATTTGGTAAGTTCGGCAATCCATTTAAGATGAACCGTTCCTACCGGACCATTTCTCTGTTTTCCGATTATTATCTCGGATTCTCCCGGATTCGGAGTGTCCTTATTATAATATTCATCTCTGTATATAAACATTACTACGTCAGCATCCTGCTCTATCGCACCTGACTCCCTGAGGTCGGAGAGCATAGGCCGTTTATCCGGTCTTTGTTCCACGGAACGTGAAAGCTGACTGAGTGCAATTACCGGACATCCTATTTCCCTTGCTATCGCTTTCAGGGAACGTGAAATTTCAGAAACTTCCTGCTGTCTTGATTCTGCTTTGTGTCCGCTTGTCATAAGCTGTATATAATCGATAATTACAACTTTTAAATCCTGTTCCAGTTTAAGCTTCCTGCATTTTGACCTCAGTTCCGTCACCGAAATCCCCGGCGTATCATCTATAATAAGCTTTGAATTTCCTATTATTCTGGCACTTTCCATAAGATCCGTCCACTCTGAATCATCCAGCTTTCCCGTTCTTATGTTCTGTGAATTTACCCTTGAATGCATTGCCAAAATACGATTCACAAGCTGTGTTTTTGACATTTCCAACGAAAATATAACGGTCGCATAATCATTTTTTACCGCCATATACTCAGCCATGTTAAGAACAAATGCCGTTTTTCCCATAGACGGACGTGCCGCAACCAATACTAAATCCGACGGCTGCATTCCTGCCGTCATATTATCAAGTTTTATGAATCCTGTCGGAATTCCCGTTACCGCACCATTATTTCTTGCCGCTTTTTCTATACCCGAAAGACTGTCTAAAACAATATTCTGTATTGATGTCTGATCCGTTGTTCTCGTCGCTTTCTGAAAAAGCGAAAACATATCTTTTTCAGCATCTCCGAAAACATCTTTTACGGGTTCTTTGTCCAGATATGCCGCATTCAGGTACTTTTCGCTCATCTTTATATACTGACGAAGAAGTGATTTTTCCCTTACTATCTCAGCATAATATCTTATATTTGCCGATGTCGGTACCCCTTCAACAAGATGAGAAATATATTCGATTGAGTAATACTCTTCCGGAAGTTCCCTGGTCTTAAGTCTGTCCTGAATCGTAACTATGTCAGCTTCCACGCCTTCATTGTAAAGCTGAACCATTACGTCAAAAAACACACCGAGACGCTTTTCATAGAAATCTTCCTTTGTCAGTATTTCCGTTGCCGCGGCAATAGCTTCCCTATCCATTATCATGGAGCCTATAACGGAATTTTCCGCCTGCTCACTGTGAGGCGGTATCTTTTTAATCAAATTTTCATCCATACTTCTACCGTTCCGAACTATTTTTCTTCGACAACCGTTACTGCAAGTTCAGCAGTAACCTGTGGGTGAAGTTTCACTCCTACCGTAAAGTTTCCCATATTTTTAAAAGGATTCATTATAAGCTTTTTCTTGTCAATATCAAGTCCAAGCTGTGATTTAACAGCTTCTGCAACTTCTTTTGCTGACACGGCTCCAAATACTCTTCCGTTTTCACCGATTTTAATTCCGACAGTAACCTTACTTGCCCCTATTTTTCCGCCAAGTTCCTGTGCTGCTGCAAGTGCCTCGGCAGCCGCCTTTTCCTCGGATTTTTTCTTAAGCTTAAGATCATTTAAGTTCTTTGGCGTTGCTTCCACTCCAAGACCCTTATGAAGCAGACAGTTTCTTGCATATCCGTCACTTACTTCAACGATCTGATCTGCCTTTCCAACTGATTTTACGTCTTTTAATAGAATTACCTTCATTTATATATCTCCTCCAATTGACATTTCATTCAAAACATTTTTTACCCTGTCGATGGCCGTTTCTACGACAACACCCTCAAGCTGTGCTCCCGCTATGTTCATATGACCGCCGCCTCCGAGTTTCTCCATCACAACCTGCACATTCAGTTCATCAATGGATCTTGCGCTGATATAAACCTTTCCCTTATATTCCGTGAATACAAAGGATGCTTTTATTCCAATTATTTCAAGAAGCTCATTAGCAACCTGCGCCCCCAAAATTGTCGGCGATTCAATTCCATCTGACGAACATCTTGCGATTGCATATCCGTCCATAAAGAATTCCGTTGATGTAATAGCTGCCGCTTTTGTAATATATTCTGTCATGTCAGCACGGAATGCCTTTCTTATTCTGGTCACGTCCACGCCGTTCTTTCGCAGATATGCTGCCGCCTCAAACGTTCTTACGCCTGTTTTTGTCAGGAAATTGTTTGTGTCAATCATTATTCCCGCATACAGAGCTTCCGCTTCCAACGGCTTTAATTTCATTCCGTCACCGATGTACTGAAGAATCTCAGCTATCATCTCACTTGCAGATGATGCATACGGTTCAATATACGAAAGAACTGCATGCTGTACCGAATCACTTGCCACCCTATGGTGATCAAGAACTATTACTGTCGGTATAATGTCAAAAAGTTCCGGACATTCGGTATGTGCCGGACGGTTTACATCCACAACAACAAGAAGTGAATCCCTGGATGCCGATTCCTGTGCCGTAAGATTTCCTATAAACATATCCTTAGGATAATCCGGATTATCAAGAAATCTCGTTATTATAGGTCTGATTGAAGAATTAACCTCGTTTAAAACGATATGGGAATTTTTCTTCATCGCCTGTGCAATCTTATAAATACCTATAGAAGAACCTAATGAATCCACATCCCCTATTGAATGACCCATTATAAAAATATCGTCATGAGCTTCAATAAGTTCCCTGAGAGCATGAGCCTTAACTCTTGCAGTTACTCTGGTACTCTTCTCTATTGATGCACTCTTTCCTCCGATATAAGTAATATCATCACCATTTTTTATTACTACCTGATCACCGCCCCGGCCAAGAGCAAGGTCTATTGCAGCCCGCGCATATTCATAGCTCTTTGCATAATCCGATTCTGCAATTCCCAACCCCATACTGATTGTTATATCATTCTCATTTTTATTTGTATTTATCTTCTTAACTTCTTCAAGGAGAACTTTGCTTGTCTGCTTTACTTCCTCAAGATATTTTTTCTGGAAAACAAAGAGATACTTATCCTTCTCCAGCTTCTTGATTACGGCATTCATATGTATCATGTATTTATTAATCTTCCGGTCAACAAGAGCCGAAAGCAATGAGCGCTTAACCTCATCGACCACATCAAGAACTTCATCATAATTATCTATATATAGAAGACCAATAATCATCTGCTGGTCATAATTCTCGTGTCTGAGTTTTTCTATCTCAGTTTCATCATACATGTATATTCCGAGAAGCTTATCATCATAATCACCGTCAATACCGTTTATGATACTGAGTGTTCTGTCAAAATATGATGCCGATATCATGCTGAGAACAATCTTATAACTTCTGCCGCCTATATCTGCCCTGAAAACCACATCGTCCATTTCCGTCGGAAGCTTTGTCCGGGTAATATTCGGAATTATTTCCGACATCCTTCGGCATCCCTTTTTCACATTGTCCAAGATACACTGCATTTCTGCATTGTTCCACAAAATCTCGCCTTTTGAATCCATTATTGCATAAGGAACCGAGAAAGAATAAAGAATCTCCGACTCTGCTTCGTTAAATCCCACGGATGCTGAAGTAATCTCTTTCTTGATTCTGGAAGAAACTATAATCGTCCATCCGGTCAGGGCTGCAATAAATGTGAGTGTTCCTGAAAAACATATAAATCCCGCCGTATCACTTTTCGATATTAGGACAACGGAAATATCCGTCAATATCAACAAAGCAGACAGCAAAAGCGGTATATAAAAATATTTCTTTAATTTTCCCGATTTCATTCCTTCCTCCATTTGCATTAAAGCAAAATCGTTTGCCGGTGCCGGTCAGTTCAAAAAAACTTCACTATACGTTTGTCAGCACCATAATAATCATAGTATTCTAATAATACCACACCTGCTGTTTATGCACAAGAAAAAGAAATCCTCCATTGATATCACTGCCATACATAAACTGACTAAAATCTTCAACGCACCAGCGAATCAAAATAAAAAAGCGGCAGCCAACCGATACACCATTCTGCAAAAATTGTTTTTTTCATAAAAAAAGAGAGAAGCTGTGCTTCTCTCTTTTATAGTCAATTGATTTATTCTGTTGTATATGGTAATAAAGCAACATGACGTGCTCTCTTAACTGCAACAGTTAAAGCTCTCTGATGCTTTGCACAGTTTCCTGTAATTCTTCTAGGAAGAATCTTACCT
>CAZNGY010000036.1:0-19510 GCA_964572955.1 uncultured Lachnoclostridium sp. | reverse complement strand
TCTTTCGTGCTCCGTCTGAAGGTCACATCCCCAGTATGCCTTAAACTCAAACTTATCATTGTTCTTTTCAAGCAATTCAATTGCCTCAGTATATGTAACATGTCCGAATTCAGAATTTACTACATTCTGAAGTCTTTCGATAAGTCCCTTATCAATAAAACTGTTGAAAAATGCCATTTCTTCCGGTGCATTTTCAAGAACGTATCTTATAACATATTTAAGCATACTTTCCGCGAGCATCATGTCATCCTTCAAATCTGCAAAAGCGATTTCAGGCTCTATCATCCAAAACTCTGCCGCGTGTCTTGTAGTATTTGAATTTTCGGCTCTGAATGTAGGTCCAAATGTGTATATGTTCTTAAATGCCATTGCATATGTCTCACCATTAAGCTGTCCGCTTACCGTAAGATTTGCTGCTTTATTAAAGAAATCTTTTGTGAAGTCAATGCTGCCGTCTTCGTTTTTAGGAAGATTGTTCATGTCCATTGTTGTAACCTGAAACATTTCGCCTGCACCTTCACAGTCACTTCCCGTAATAATTGGTGTATGAACGTATACAAAGTCCCTTTCCTGGAAGAATTTGTGAATTGCATAAGCACAAAGTGAACGAACACGGAATACTGCCTGAAAAGTGTTTGTTCTTGGTCTTAAATGTGTTATTGTACGGAGATATTCAAGTGAATGTCTCTTTTTCTGAAGAGGATATGCCGGTGAAGACTCTCCCTCCACATACACACTTTCAGCCTGAATTTCAAATGGCTGCTTAGCTTCAGGTGTTGCAACAAGCTCACCTTCAACAATAATGGCTGCTCCTACATTAAGCTTTGAAACCTCCTGGAAATTTTCCATCGTGTCATGATAAACCACCTGTAAAGGTTCAAAGAAAGTTCCGTCATTAAGTACTATAAATCCAAAAGTCTTTGAATCTCTTACGGAACGAATCCATCCTCCTACTTTTATTTTCTTTCCTATATATTCATCTCTGTTTCTGAATATTTCCCTAACCGAAATAATATCCATAACGTACCTCCAACAAATATTGTTACATTGCCGTATAAAACCACAAACCCGATTTTCGTCAATATCTGGTTAAGTTTATCACACTTTGCTCAATAATGCTATAGTGTTAATTAATCTAATTTTACATTTAACGGCTGATTTTTTCTACAAGCTGCACATTTAACCTTGTAACTGCCTCATAAAATCCAAATTGAATTCCGTGAACCACACATTGTCTAAAGCCAGTGTGATTGCGGTAGCTCTATTTCAAATATCATCGTGCACACTCAGAAACTTCATTACGCAGTACTTTAAGGCCATGTGGAAGTTCCGGTAAAAGAAATTCAAGGCTTTCCTCAACAGCCTTCGGACTTCCCGGAAGATTTACTATCAAAGTACTTTTTCTGATTCCCGAAACTCCACGACTAAACATAGCCCTTTTTGTTATCGTCATCGAATATGCCCTTAAGGCTTCCGATATTCCGCATGCCATCCTGTCACATACCTCTTCCGTAGCCTCAGGGGTTACATCTCTGTCTGAAAATCCGGTTCCTCCTGACGTAAAAATAACGTCAACATGTCTTCTGTCCGCAAAATTTATAAGTTCCCTTTTTAACATTTCACCGTCATCCGGCAGAATCATAAGTCCAACCACATCATATCCTTCAGACTTTAATATTTTTTCTGCTATTGCCCCGCTTTTATCTTCTCTTTCTCCAGCTGACGCTTTATCACTAAGTACTATGACCGCTGCCGAAAAAGGTCTGTTTTCATCAGGCATTACCACCTTGACCTCATCCCCCGGTCTGATTACTCCACCATTTATAACCTTGGTAAATATGCCTTCTTGCGGCATAATACATTTTCCCATTCTTTTATATATATTACAGTGGTTATGACATTCCTTTCCGATTTGTGTGACCTCAAGCACTGCTTCTCCAACCATTAATCTTGCACCAACCTGCAGTTCCACGACATTAATCCCCGAAACAATAAGATTTTCGCCAAATGCGCCGAAACTAATATTAGCACCCTGTCTGTTAAATTCCTCCTCTTTTTCATACGAAAGAATACTGACCTGCCTGTGCCATGTACCGGCATGTGCATCTCCTTCAATCCCATGGTTTTCAATCAGCTTTGCTTCACTGACCCCCTTTTTTTCCGTTCCTTTTTCCCTACTTATACAGATCCCCTCTATTTTTCCGCTCATATTCATTTTCTATTTTATCCTCCGATTGCCGACATGCTTTTGTGTTCTATACGAGTATCATCTTTCCCGAAGCAATGTCCCTCGGGTTTTAATTCCATTGCCATGGTTATAAGCTTTTTCAACTTGGTTTTATCTCCATTTGCCAATGACAAATCTACCGCATCTTCATAACACAGACAAGGTTTCAGTTTTCCGTCCGCAGTAAGCCTCAATCTGTTGCAGTCAGCACAGAATTTACCATGAATCGGATTAATAAAACCAATTTTCCCTAAGAATCCCGATATTTCATAGTAATGTGCCGGTCCGTTTCCTTTATAATTGCTTTTGCTCATTCCACCGCAGCTCTCACTTATTTTTTTTATAAGTTCAGTATTGGACACACCATTTGCAAACCTTCCGAACCCTACAGGCATCAATTCAATAAATCTCACATCTATCGGTTTTTCTGCCGCAAGAAAAACAATATCTTTCCACTGCTTATCATTTATGTCCTGAATTAAAACCGTATTAATCCTTAAATTTACTCCTGCCTCCAGACATCCATCAATTCCATCGAGTACATTCATTAAATCATCTGAACCTGTCATCTTTTTATAAGTCATTCTGTCCAATGTATCAAGGCTCACATTGATAATATCAATCCCTGCAGCCAACAGCTCAGGAAGTTTTTTCTTTAACATTACTCCATTTGTTGTTATTCCTACCTGTTTTATTTTAGGAATTGATTTAATTCTTTTTATAAGCCATGGCAGTTTATCGTAAATAAGAGGCTCTCCTCCCGTCAGCCTGACTTTGCTTATCCCCAATTCCGCAGCTGCTCCGACTATCTCTGCATACTCCTCAGGTTTCAAACAGTTTACAGTTCCACACTCTTCATATTTGTTTCTCATCGGCCTGCAATAGCAGCAATTAAGATTGCATTTATCTGTAACCGATACTCTCAAATAATCAATGTTTCGTCCGAATCCATCCTTCAAAAAAATCACCTCTGCATTTTAAAGCCGTTCAACAAAAATCTGCAGTGTACCTCCGCAAATCATCCCGTCATTCAAAGCCTCTTCTCCGGTTATATCTTCTTTTATCAACATATAACTTTCGTTTTCAGCAATCATTTCCATTGTTTTCTTAATAACCCTTGCTTCCATGGGACCGCCGCCTATGGTACCCTTTACCGGACCGTTTCCGTAAACAAGCATTTTGGTGCCTACACTTCTTGGTGCCGATCCGTTTCTTGAAACTATTGTTGCAATGGCAATTTTATCACCAGATTCACTGTTCATTATAGCTTCAGTCATTTCATTCGTAAGTCCCTCACTGCGGTTTTTTGAATTTTTCTCTTTAATCACTTCTGCCATAATTGATATTGCTATTTCCTCCGGAGTTTCCGCTGCTATATCCATTCCAATCGGTGCATGTAAGTCAGAAATTCTGTTTTTGGGAACTCCACTATCCATCAAAAATGCTTTTATTGCATCGACTCTTCTTCGACTTCCCATCATACCTACATATCCGTATCTTTTTTTAAAAATCTCATCCAGACATGCTTTATCATATGCATGTCCTCTGGTAACCACAATAAATGCTGTATCTTTCGTACCTTTTATTTTTTTCAGCATTGAGGAATAATCTCCAAGCATCACTTCGTCCGCTCCGGCCTCTTTTGCCTTCTCCGCAAATTCTTCCCTGTCCTCCAGAACAATGGTCTTTATTTTAAGCAGCGATGCTGTCTTAATCAATGCTATTCCGACATTGCCGCTTCCGCATATTACAATTTCAGGTCGTTTTCCAAACCGTTCCCTGTATATCTGCACTCCGTTTATATTAACTATTCCGTTTTTCCAATCCCCTTTTTCCGCAACGCAAAACAAATCATGCTTTTTAAAAAATTCATCGGCATATATACACTTATTTCCTTCCCATACCATTTTTTCTCCCGAAAAATCACCATCAATAACTGTATATACAATAAGACTCTCGTGCCTTTCACATAAAACTTTCCAACAATCCTTCATTTCAGTCCTCTCTTTATATCATACATTTTTCATGGTACCTTTCAAGAAAAAGCTAAACCTACTTTCCGAATCCGCAGTTAGGATATGTACACACATCACATCCCAGACACATTCCGCCTTCCCCGTATTTTTCAAGTTCTTCCCTGCTGACTTTAATGTCTGCCATTATTTTAGGCAGAACCAGATCAAATATTGTTCTCTTTGCATACATTACACATCCCGGCAATCCAAGAACAGGAACATTTCCGTTAATGTACGACAGTAAGAACATTGCACCGGGAAGAACCGGTGCTCCGTAACTTACTATATCGGCACCGGTATTTTTTATCGCCAACGGTGTTCTGTCATCCGGATCAACACTCATTCCTCCGGTACATACTATAAAATTACAGCCTTTTTCTAACAAACTGTTAATGGCACCGGTTATCATTGTATTGTCATCATTGCACAACTCATGCTCAATATTAACGATTCCGTATTCTGCTAATTTTTCTTCTATTACAGGGGTAAAGGTGTCCTTTATTCTACCGTAAAACACCTCACTGCCTGTAGTAACAATTCCGACCTTTTTTGTTTTGTACGGAATAACATCAAATACTTTTTTTCCTCCGGTGATTTCTTCTGCAGACCTAAGCTTTTCTTCCTTAATCACCAACGGAATCACCCTCATTCCCGCCAGCTTATCACCTTTTTTAACCGGAAAGCCACCATGTCGTGAGGCAATCATTATCTCACCAACGGAATTAATCTCCCTTAAAAGCTCAGACTGAACCATAAATACACCATCACATTCCGCAAAAAGTTCAATCTTTCCTTCTTTAACATTTCCGCTGCATATATTAACTCCCATTGATAATTCCCGAAGATATTCTGCCGCTTCGTCCTCGTGCAGCATTCCTTCCGTTTTTTCCCAAACATACAGATTTTCTTTTCCTATGGAAAGAAGTACCGGGATATCCTCCTTTGTAACCACATGCCCTTTCCTGAAAGCGGCATCTTTAGTTACACCTTTAACAATTCTTGTTATGTCATGACATATTACATGTCCCTCTGCATCTTCTGTTTTTATGAGTTTCATGTTATTCCTCACTTAACTATATTTATTTCAAAAACAACAGCCTGTCTTCAGCAATCATCACGTAGTCAGGCATACCCCGTTTTTCAAATTCCTCAAGTCTTGCACGCTGAACTGCCCAACAGATTTCATCGGAGCCCTCTGCTGCCGGTTTTATAAAATATAACCTTTCGAAGGGCTGTTCCGTTACATATACAATTTCAGCTTTTATGCAGTTCTCTTTTCGTTCACCCCACACCGGAATAAAATCATGAGCCCTGTACCCTATGTATCCCACATCATCAATATATGAATGCTCCCCATTTAATAAAACATCCCATTCCGGCAGATAAACCGTGCCATTATCTTTATACTCCGCTCTTGTAATATTTTTGCATCCTGTAAGCCTTGCAGCACTTTTCCACAACGGCTTTTTAAAAATTGTTTTAACATCCCCGCTGCATATAACATGACCATCTTCTATAATTACAAGTTCTTCACAAAAAGCATAAATTTCATCCCTGCTGTGTGAAACCAGAATTATTGTCCCCTCAAAATCCTTAAGCATTAGTTTAAGTTCCCTCATCAGCCTATCTTTCTGATACATATCTATTGCTGAAAAAGGTTCATCAAGCAGGATGACATCCGGCTCAGATGCCATTATTCTTGCAAGTGCCGCTTTCTGCTGCTGTCCCCCTGAGATTTCAAACGGATATTTATCCTTTATTTCTTTCAGGTTAAAAATGTCCAGCATCTGTATCAAAGTTTTTTGTCTGTCATTTCTTTTTCCTCTCGATACCGCCAATATATTCTCTGAAACCGTCATTTTAGGAAACAGTGCATAATTCTGAAAAAGATAACCCGTACCTCTTTTCTGCGGACTTACATCCATTCCTTTTTTTCCGTCATACACTGTATTTCCATGTATGCTTATGAATCCGGAATCAGGTTTTTCAAGACCTGCAATACATTTAAGCAACATACTTTTTCCGCTGCCGCTTTCGCCCAGAATACCTATCCACTTGCGATCACTTTCAAACCTTACATCAAGTTCAAAATTTCTGAGTTTTTTCTTTATGTCACACTCTATATGCATAAACAATTACCCTTGCAATTCCCTGTTAAAATCTCCGCTTTTACCACCGCTTTTACTACACAGACCGACATCCGAAATTTCCATCATCTTATCCACAGCCTTACACATATCATATATGGTAAGCAAAGCCGTTGTTACACCCGTCAGTGCCTCCATTTCCACTCCTGTTTTGTAAGTTGTTTTAACCTGACATACAACCCTTATTCTGCTGTTTTCCAACATTTCAAATTCTATTTTCGCATCTGTAATCGGAATCTGATGACACAGCGGAATAAGTTCTGACGTTCTTTTTAATCCCATGATACCTGCAATTCTTGCAATTCCCAAAACATCGCCTTTTTTTATATTTCCTGCCGATATTTTTTCAAAACATTCCCGGCTCATACTTATAATTCCGGATGCAACCGCAATTCTTTCAGTATCAGATTTGTTACCTATGTCAACCATAACCGCATCACCTTTTTCGTTAAAGTGTGAAAACTCCTGCATTATCATCCTCCGTTAAATTTATTCTGCATACACATTCAGCATCACATTCTCCATTCCGCAATCTATCCGTCTGACCTGTGGTCTGATAATATGACATTCACCGAAATTATGATTACAAGTGAAATTATAAGGATAATCATCGTCCATAATCCTGCAGCCATATAATCTCCGTTTTGCAATACCATGGCAATTTTCTGTGATACAGTACCTGTTTTTCCGGGTATATTACCTGCAAGCATTGATGTTGCCCCATATTCCCCTATCGATCTGGCAAAAGTAAGTATGGTTCCTGAAACCACTCCCGGTCCTGCCGTCGGTAAAACAACTTTCCAAAATATCTTAAAATCACTCATCCCAAGTGTTTTTCCGGCATTTATTATACTGGTATCCACCTGTTCAAATGCAGCCCTGGCATTTTTATACATAAGCGGAAATGATATCACCACTGCCGCAACTATGCATCCAATCCAGGTCTGAACAACCTTAATTCCAAATTCTTCATATAAAAAATTTCCTGCCATCCGATTTCTTCCGAACACTAACAACAGAATAAATCCGGATGCAGTCGGCGGAAGCACCATTGGCAGTGTCAGTATCCCATCAAGAATTGCTTTAGGGATTCTTCTCATATTCATGCTTTTCGCTGCGGCAAATACTCCCAGAAAAAAACATACAACCGTTGCCACAACTCCCGTCTTTAACGAAATTATAAGCGGACTGTAATCCAGTTCTCCTAATATCTGCCATATATTATTCTGCAACAAATAAATACTTTTCATAAATTTCTTCAGCTCTTTCCGACAACATAAAACCGTAAAAATCGTCTGCCGCTTCAGTCACACTTTCATCAGCTTCTTCATTATAAATTCTTGCCGCCGGATATATTATCTTTCCAGTATATTTCTCATCCACAAATTCAAGAATCTCGACACTATCCTCATACCCGCAGACATCCGAATAATAAGTTGTACCGCATTCACAGCTTCCAAAACTTACCGCAGTTAAAACTTTACTTACATTACTCTGCTCACTTATCTCCACTCCGCCAAGTCTTTCGGAAATCTCATTCGTCGTTATTGCTGATGCATCTTCCGTTTTGTCAAGCAATCCGATTGCAATCATTGCATTACGTGTATACCTTCCTGCCGGTACGCTTCCGTCCGCCAATGCAATTGATTCCGCATTTCCAATGTCTCTAAGTCCGGTAACTTTCGTTCCGCTTCCTTTTCCTGTTATAACAACAAGAGTGTTTTTCAGAACGTCCTGTCTTGTACCTTCTTTTACAAATCCGTTTCCTTCAAGTTCATTCATCTGTTTTGATGCTGCCGAAAAAAATATATCACACGAAAATCCGTTTTTTATCTGTTCCATCAGCGTTCCTGAACTATCAGCATTGATTATTATTTTGACATTTTCATGTTCCTTTTCATATTCACTTACTATATCCGTCATTGCCGAATTCAGACTTGCTGCAACAAAAATATTAATTTCCGTTACTTTCTCATTTTCTGTTTTGGCACAGCCTCCGATAACCGTAGTTCCCATAACAACTAACATTGTCATAAAAATTATCAATTTACCGTTTTTTTTCATATTGTCACCTTTATCTTAATTTAATATCTGTAATCCATGTCTTTTAATTCATCTCCGGCAGCCGATATTGTAATCACCTCTGACATATGCTTTTTTACAACCGATTTTCCACCAATATCACCCACAAGCTCTTTTAATTCAGCAAAGAATTTTTTGCCGAAAATCACAGGATTACCTATTCTTCCATCTGCCTCCGGACAACATATTAATTCTTCATTCATTCCATGACGAACCATCAGTGAATACATTGTTTTTTCACTTAGTTCAGGCTGGTCACAGACCACAAACATAACAGCCTTCGTTTCCGGATTATCTGATAAAATCTGTCGAAGCCCCAATTTTACGGATTCCGAAATTCCTTTTTCAGGACTTTTATTTACGACTGTCGTAAATCCGTATTCCAAAGCCTTTTCCTTAATTTCCTCATAACCTGTTACGACAATTTTTCCGCATGTCGAAAATGTATCGATTTTGTCAAACATATTTAAAAATAAAGGCTTCCCGTTTTTTTTATACAGCAGTTTGTTACTTCCGAATCTCGTTGAACTTCCTGCTGCCAGAAGACAGATTGCATAATCTTTAAAACAAAATCTTTCAACAGCTTCCAAAACACCTTTACCGATTTTTACCGATTTGTCGGATATTATATAAACAAGTGAGCCATCACTTCGGGGATCTACATCGCCGATTTTCATACCTTCATATACATTCACCCCCTCCTGAAGCATTCCCCTTATTACTCCATCTATCTGCGCATATACATTTTTATTTCCGGTTACTGCAAGTAAATCGCCTTTCTTTACAACATCACCTATTAATGCAACCGGTTTCATTTTACCGTCTGCAGCCGCCTTTATAAGTCTCTCTGCAGCATATCCTCCCACAACCCCGGGAATTCCGGTATTCGGAAGTGCCATTCCTTTATAAAGAGGCTTACCCAGATTTTCTCCACGCATGGTTTCTATTACCGCATTGCAGTCTTTTCCCGCCGTAAAACCCGGTCCCAGAGCTATTACCACAGGGGCATCATTAATACAGGTTCCCGTATTTTTTTTTGCCATTATACCGTCAACAAGAATATCCGGATTAAAATCCTTTCTTATATCTGCTTCCGGGTCAACCACAACGGCAATTTTTCCGTTTTGCAATATTTTAACCGCACTTTCAAAATCTTCTGCCAGTTCTGCCGTAATTCCTTCTACAACGCATTTCCCCTCATAAACGGCTTTTGAAAAAGCCACCTGTCTTCTTACAGTCAATGGAACTGAAATTTCCGTCATTATAATTTGAAACCCATGTCTGAACATAAGAGCCGCAACTCCTGTTGCCAAATCACCTGCTCCTTTTATTAAAACCTTCATTTTAATTTCCTTTTCAGTAGTCTTAATGCCGGTTCCCCAGCCCTGACGCAACGATAACGGTAATTCCCTTTTTCACCAGAATTTCCGCAATCTTATTTGCCCTTTTCTCAAGAGCTGCACTGTCTGCTTTATTTAAAAGCACTGTATACCTCATATTTGCGTCTGAATTCTTTTTTCCGCCTTGCAGAGATGATGCAATTAATACCACATCCTGCTCCGTAATAATCCCTTCACCTTTTTTTTTCAAAAGTCTTTCGGCATTTTCTGATCTGAAACAGACTTCTGAAATTTTTTTATCTAAACAGTCAAGCCCAACCACATAAACCAAAACAGTTGTTTCACTGCATATTACCGGTTCATGCTCTGCCGGAACTTTTATTGGAAGGTGTTTTGAACCATCTGCCTCAATAAAGCAGTCCGCTTTTGTTTTCCTGATAATTTCTAACAGTTCCTCTGCTTCAAATCCCTTAACCTTTACATCTGACACCGGTTTTCCTAAAAAAAGACAGCCTTCCTGTTCCAAAATTTCCTGACAGACGGCTATGTCCGGATTCTGACAAAAGAATTTTTCACACTCCTCAGGTATTAACATGTGCGTTGTCGTCGTAAGAATATGCCTTTTATTTTCTGCTCTGTATTCATAGTGCAGTCTTAACACCGTAGTTGTCTTACCTCCTGCACCAACAACTGAAACCACTTCTTTTCGTCTTTCTGAAAGCATAAGTGCCTCAGAGAGGCTGTCACAATCGTCACACCCTCTCTGAGTATATCTTTTAATCATTACGTTTTTCATTATTTTCTGCACAATACATTGCAATCTTTTCACTTGTTATAGGTAAATCCCTGAAATAGCCGCCGCATGCATTATGAATTGCATGAGCAATCGCCGGTGCCGGAGTGTTAATTACAACCTCACCTATGGATTTTACTCCAAACGGTCCCGTCGGCTCATAACTTGGTCTGAATTCAACATCTATTTTACCATAATCAAGTCTTGTAGGTATTTTATACTGCATAAACGAATCATTATAAAGCCGTCCCTCAGGTGAATACTGAACATTCTCAAACAACGTCATTCCTATTCCCTGACCAAGACCTCCATCCACCTGTACTCTTGCAAGATTCGGATTTACCACAGTTCCACAGTCAACAACTGCTGCATAATGAAGTATTTCAACATGTCCTGTTTCCTTATCCAATTCAATTTCTACTGCACCGGCCATATAAGGAGGCGGTGAAACCGGAGATGTGTGACTTTCTGTCGCCACAAGTGCAATATCGCTGCTGCATTGAGCTTTATAACCTATTTCTTCTATTGTAACACTCTTTCCATCTTTTTCAGACATTGCTTTTTTACCGTCAAAATCTACTTCATCAGGTTCACAAGAAAGCATATCTGCTGCTACAATCTTTATTTTTCTTTCAAGTTCTGTGGCTGCTTTTACTACTGCCTGTCCAGTTATGTATGTTGTACTTGAAGCATAAGAACCGGAATCATATGGTGACGAATCCGTATCAGCTCCTGAAACAAAAATCTCATCAGCAGACACTCCAAGACACTCCGCTGCCATCTGTGCAAGTATTGTATCACATCCGGTACCCATATCTGCAGCAGCAATTGAAAGTCGGTAGCTGCCATCTTCATTAAGCATTATTGTCGCTGAACCGACATCTACAAATGAAATACATGAGCCCTGCATCGCCATGGCAATTCCTACAGCTCTTACCTTTCCGTTTCCCATATCGCGGCACGGATAGTTTTCTTTCCAGTTGACCATTTCTGCAGCTCTCTCAAGACATTCATCCAGTCTGCAGCTCATTGCCGTCTCATTATAATATGCCGGCATCTGCATTCCCTGTTTAAGAACATTTTTTAGCCTCAACTCAACCGGATTCATTTTCAAAATATCCGCCAACTCATTTACCAGAGACTCCAATGCAAAAATACCCTGTGTTGCACCATATCCTCTGTATGCTCCGGATGCCAGCTGATTTGTATATACTACATCAAATGTATGCCTGAAAGCTTCAAGATTTGCCGTATACATCGGTATTGATTTATGTCCGGTCAGACCGGCCGTAGTGGGACCATGGTCTCCGTATGCTCCGGTATTGGAGAGATTATATACATCTATTGCCCTTATTTTTCCGTCCTTATCCGCTCCTAGTTTTACAGTCACTTCCATTTCATGTCTTGGCGAACCCGCTATCTGGCTTTCATATCTTGAATAAATCATCATCGAAGGTTTCTTTGTCTTCCATGTAACAAATGCCGGATATATTTCACTTACAACCGTCTGCTTTGCTCCAAATCCACCGCCTATTCTCGGCTTAAGAGAACGTATTTTGCTTTTAGGTATTCCCAAAGCCCTGGAAAGAATTCTTCTTACATGAAAGACTATCTGTGTTGAACTTAATACAACAAGCCTTCCATACGCATCTATTGAACATGCTGTACGAAACGTTTCCATCATTGTCTGATTCGCTGCAGGAACATGATACTTTTTTTCCAAAACTATATCACATTTTTCAAATACTTCTTCCGGATTTCCATGTTCTTCTTCCATGTGAGCACAGAGATTTCTTTTGTTATCCGCACCTACCGGATACAAAGACTGCCAGTTGTCCTCCGGATGAACCAAAATCTCATTATCCTTAGCTTTATGGTAATCAAGAACTGCCGGAAGCACTTCATATTTTACTTTAATAAGCTTTATTGCCTTATCAACACTTGTTTCGTCTTCTCCGGCAACTATCGCCACTGCATCTCCCACGAATCTGACATGCCTGTCCAATATAAGTCTGTCATAAGGACTCCATTCCGGATATGTCTGCCCTGCCTGAGCAAATCTTTCATTCGGAACATCTTCCCATGTATATATTGCTTCGATTCCCGGCACTTTTAGAGCTGTATCGGTATTTATTTCCTGAATCATTGCATTTGCATAAGGACTTCTTAAAAGCTTAACAACCAAACTTCCTGCCGGAGCAAGATCCTCTACATAAAGAGGCTTGCCGGTAACCAACTGCATTGCATCTTTTTTTCTGACCGGCTGACCTACTACACGCATGATTTTCCTCCATTTTTCCTATACTTGATAAATTCATGTATTCCCCGCAATTGTCCGTCATATCCCGAACATCTGCAAAGATTTCCTGCAAGATATTTAAGTATTTCTTCATCTGACGGTTCCGGATTCTCCCTAAACAAGGCAATAGCATTCATTATCATTCCCGGGTTGCAGAATCCGCACTGTTCCGCTCCCTGGTCCGCTATAAATGCCCCGAACTCCTCTGCTTCTTTCTGAAGTCCCTCAAGCGTTGTAACACTGCTTCCGGATGCTCTGGCCGCGAGAACGGCACACGACAGAACAGGCTTTTCATCAAGGAATACCGTACATAATCCGCAATTAGTAGTTTCACATCCGCATTTAACACTGTAACAGCCATGTTTCCTTACGAAATCATAAAGAGTCATATCTGCATTTACATCATCCGTTACTTTTTTTCCATTTAATACAATACTGATCAGCAAATGTCTAATCCTCCTTATCTCTGACTTCCTTAAAAGCTCTCCTTAAAAGAACCCCGCACAGATGACTTCTGTATTCTTTTGAAGCCCTTATATTACTCTGAGTAACTATTCCTCCGGCAATCTTTTCCGCGGATTCATCCGACAGACTCTCCGGTATAATAAGTTTTGCACGAGATGGGGTTGCCCCTATTGCCGCTCTTAAACCATTTTCTGATTTCGACACGGCTACCGCCAACACCGGAAAATCTGTTTTTGTATTCCTGTGTGAAAGATAGGAACAGCTTATTTTTTCCTTTTTTACAAGTACTCTTACTAAGATATCATTGTCTTTTTTCATTCCTGCAAACTGTGAAAGCGGTATAATGCCACCCTTATACAATTCAACATACGAATCTAATGCCAGAAACCCAGTTAATACATCTGAAAACCCGAAACGCCCGAACAAAGAGCCCCCTACTGTTGCCAGATTTCTGAACTGAACCCCCACTATATCACAGGCACACTTTTTGGGTATGCTGTCAAAAAGCTCATTGATTCTTTCGTTAAGTTCAAGTTCCCTCAGTGTAACCATAGCACCGATTTTTACAAACTCATCATCCTCTTCTATTGTATTGAGATTCAATCCCGAAAGGTCAATTCCCGTATTTATCTGAGCATTACTCATTCTCATCCAAAGCATTCCGCCAAGGATTCTGTTTGTTTTCTTTTGATTTAATTGGTATGCCTGTTCCAGACTTTCTGCCTTTACATATTCCTTCATCTTAAGCATATGTTAATCTCTATACTTTCTTAGTTTATTTTACACGAAATTTCTATCGTGCAATTTAAAAAGATGCAATTTCCGCTCTGCGAAAGCAATACCTTCCCATAAAGCAAAAAAGCGATTGGCAAAATACTATCACCAATCGCTATTATAAGATATTTTTTTGAAAAAGTATACATTCAAAATCTCAGATCATACTCTGGTCATAGCACGCTCTTACGCCGCCTATAAACCTTGCTCTTGTTCTTGCACAAACAACATGTGCCTTTCCAATTGACTTAATGCTTATCCTGAGAGGAACAGCAACCTCTTTAAGATGCATTCCTATTAAAGTATCACCTATATCCATTCCGGCATCAGCCTTAATGTGCTCTACTGCAACAGGTTCTTTGAAATATTTATATGCCATTGTTGCAAAAGAACCTCCCGCCTTAGGCTGTGGCACAACATTTACCACCTCTGTTCTCTCACGCCTTGCCGCCTCTTTTTCAATGATTATTGCCCTGTTAAGATGCTCACAACATTGAGCTGCAAGATATATTCCGTTTTCATTTAAAACATCATGTATTCCTTTAAATACTTCTTCCGCCGTTTCCACACTTGAAGACGTTCCGATTCCTGCTCCTATAACTTCACTTGTCGAACATCCGACTACAAATATATCTCCTTTACTAAGTCCTGCTGCCTTTATAACCTCTCTTGTTGCATCAGCAGCTTCTTTATATAACTCCTCAAGCATTTTACTACCTCTTTTCCCTGATTCTGATGGCTGTACCAAACTCCTTGGAAATTATACCATTTCTCTTTCAAATATGCTACATTTCTTTTGTACTGTTCAAAAAAACGTCTGCTATCTCCGAAATTGTTATGTATGCCATCGGATCAAGTTCATGAACCATGTTTTTCATCTGTGAAATCTGGAATCGGTTGAGAACAATATATATTATTTCTCTTTCCGTGTTTGAGTAGTATCCCTTTCCCTCCATTATCGTAATTCCGCATTTAAACTCTTCAGAAAGTGTGGCACATATTTTTTTCGCATCTTTGGTAACTATCATTGCCGCCTTGGATCTGTCAAAACCTTCAACAATGTAATCCACTGTTTTTAAAGCTGCTGCATATGCTATAATTGAATACAAAGGCAGTATCCAACTCTGAAGTACAAAACCGCAGACAATGTAAAGAACCACATTGTATATCATTACAAACGTACCTACGGTTATCCCAAGATTCTTTGCAAATATTACTGCAAGAACTTCTATACCATCCATTGCACCGCCGAATTTAATCGCAAGTCCACTTCCCACACCGGATATAAGTCCGCCAAAGACCGCACAAAGAAGAAGATCCGTACCTGCAAGCGGTGATGCAAAACTTACATCTACCGGAAGAACATCAGTAATCATAAATGCGGATAATGAATATATTACAACACTATATATTGCATATATGGTAAACACTTTACCCTGTTTTTTATATCCGTAAAGAAAAAGCGGAATATTTATTACCAGAAGGAAAAATGAAAGGTTCATCCAGTCAGGTGTAAGCTGCGATAAAAGAATTGACGTTCCCGACACACCGCTGTCATATAAATTTACGGGTGCCAGAAATATGGTTACACCAATCGAATTAATAATTCCTGCTATGGTAAGCAGCAAAAAATTTGATAACTTTACTTTTTTCAATAGTCTTTCTCCCTTAAGCATTATGATAATTCTTTGTTCTTCTTAAAACCGTACCTTTTCATACAATTATTCGTTTTTTCGTTCCTTATACCTGTTTTATTCTAAAAATTTAACCTGTGATAAAGGAAAACGACATTACAACAATTCCAAGTATTACAAGTATGATTCCTGTTGCTCTGTTAAGTGTTTTCGGTGTTGCTTTGTTTGCAAACACTGCCGCTACTCTTGCCCAAAAAAGGGTGAAAATAATACAGAGCAGTAAAACTTTAACATCCGGCACTCCGCCTATTACAAAATGTGAAACAGCTCCGGTAAATGCCGTGAATGCCATAATAAAAACACTTGTACCTACAGCCGTTTTAAGTTCGTATCCTAAAACGGAAGTAAGTATAAGAAGCATCATCATTCCGCCACCTGCCCCTATAAATCCACAGATAAATCCGATTATCATACCGCAAATCAACGACTGGACTGCTCTTTTTTTCGCCGATACGCTCTGCATTGCTTCTTTAGTAGTCATTACCGGTTTAACGATAAATTTTATTCCAAGCATAAATGTCATAAAAACGGAAAATCCGCCCATAGTGGATGAAGGAACCAAACTTGCAATAAAACTTCCGACAACCGTAAATACCAAAACCGAAAGCATCATTATTATTCCGTTTTTTACATCAAGATTTTTGTTTTTCCCGTAAGTATATGCCGAAACCGCACTTGCAAGCACATCGGATGATAATGCAATTCCTACCGCCATGTATGGGTCCATGTCCAAAAAAGTAATAAGCATCGGAGATATCACTGCCGCTGCACTCATTCCGGCAAATCCCGTTCCCAAACCGGCTCCCATACCTGCAAAAAAAGTAACCAAAGCAGTTATTAAAAGCTTCATATAAATTCCATCCTTTATTTTAGTGTAAAAATCTCACAATTTAATACATTCAAATGCCGGTATACCTGATTCACTGTATATTCATAACAAACAACCTGTTATGACAGTCTTTCCCCTGCTGTTACAGTCAGATTAAAACAATCCGTTACTCTTTGCCCAAATGATTAAAATCTGCTTTTTCCGAAAAAACACTGCAATTTTTATGTAAAGTAAAAAAGGATGCACCATCGTACATCCTTAAGATACATTTCCTAAAAAATGTTTCATGAGATTCTCATACATTTTACACATTCATGAAAACTTTATCAATCCCATATCTCTAAATTTTTTATAAAGCGTTATCCTTCAATTTTTTCAAAATCTGAAGCCGGATGTTTACAAAGCGGACAAATAAAATCCTCCGGTAATGTTTCTCCTACATATTCATATCCGCAAATTTTACAGCGCCATACAGTTTTTCCTTTATTATTTCCCTCCGGCTTTGGCTTTATGTTTGCATGATAATATTCGTAAGTGACAGGCGGTAAATCGTTAATCACCTTCATTTCCTTAATCCTGCCGATATACATTATATGCGATCCAACATCAATACTTTTTTCAATCTCTGCGGATATAAAAGCATTTACCGATTTTGTCAGATAATAAATGCCGTTATTGCTTCGTTCACAATACTTATAGTCCTTGAATTTTTCCGTTTCCCTTCCGGATTTAAACCCAAAATGCTTAAACAATTCAAAGTCTGCTTCAGTATTAAGAATTGAAAGATTAAGATTTCCGGTTTTCTCAATCATATCATTTGTCAGATTTGATTTGCTGACACATACCGCCAATCTGTCCGGGTTTACTGAAACCTGCATAACAGTATTTATTATACACCCGTTATCCTTATTTCCGTCCCGTGCAGTCAGCACATAAAGCCCATAAGAAATTTTTGTAATTGCATTGTTATCCATTCTGCTCCTTTTCGCTAACGTTTACCGAAAGCACTTTTGTTTTATTTATTTCCCAATAAGAGCAGTTTCATTCAAAAAATTGAATATCGTCAAATAATGCACCATAAATCTCTTTGTCCGGACGATAAGAATGCCGATTACATAAATTTTTATAATTCATTATCCTATAACGAATTATAAAATTTCTTTACTTCTTCAATATCGTTGTCATCAGGATGGCCTTTTGCAATTCCTCCGACAAGTTTAAACGGACCAAAAGTATTAAAGCCGAAGCATCCAAATTCTCCAAGAATCTTTGCTTTATTCTTCTTCACTGCTTCCGTGATGGCTATTGTGTATCCCTTTTTTTCTGCTCCGTATGTATAAATAAAAAATGTCTCACAACCCTCTTTCAAATTTTTTTCAGCGAACTTCAAAAGTGATTTGTGAAATTTTGAATAATAGATACCAGAAGCAAATCCCACCCTGTCATACTCTGAAAGGTCTGCATTCGGATTTGCTGTTATATCTATGAGTTCAACTTCGTTTTCTGATGATATTGCATCAAGCAGTTTCTTTGTGTTTCCATGATGTTTTGAATAGTATACAATTGCTGTTTTCATCGCTTTCTCCTTGACAGAAATCTTTTTTTGTATAGTATCATAAGTATACTATGTACTTAAAACATACACAAGTACTCAGTTTATTTATACATGGTATACTTGACCATACCTTAGTCCATTTAAAAGCAAATACACTACAGATATTCTGTCTGCTTCTATATGACTATACATTCGTTACATAAGGAGAATACACATGAAGAAAAACATTACTGCTGAAGAATATTTAGAACGTATAATGAGCAGCGAATCCATTAATAATGACTGTCCTGTACGTAAAACACTGAATCTTCTGAGCGGCAAATGGCGCACCCACATAATTTATGAACTCTGTAAAAGAGACTGCTGTCGTTTTGGTGAATTAAAGAAGGCAATTCCCGGAATAACCAATACCATGTTATCAAATACTCTCAGAGATTTAGAAGACCTGGAAATTGTTCACAGAGAACAGTTTAATGAAATTCCTCCCCACGTTGAATATACTCTTACCGAAAAAGGGAAAGCCTTGCTGCCTGTTTTTACAGAACTTGCAAAATGGGGTGAAAATCACCTGAATAACAATTAATATGCATTCTGTACATTTTTTTCGGCTTCAATCCGGCTTTTTTTACATTACAGTGGTTTACTTTGTCAGGAAAATATATTAAAATTGTTTCGATATAATTTAATTAAAGGAGATGTAGTTATGAATATTTCATCATTACAGAAAGCAAGATATGAGTATGCTCCTAAGCTT
Source organism: uncultured Lachnoclostridium sp. (assembly GCA_964572955.1). Classification (GTDB taxonomy): domain Bacteria; phylum Bacillota; class Clostridia; order Lachnospirales; family Lachnospiraceae; genus UBA3775. The sequence continues at coordinate 536 of CAZNGY010000036.1, read as the reverse complement.
CCGGGAATGTTAAGAAACGGCATTGCTGATATTTGCGTCAAGGAAGGCGAGGAAACTCAGAGTGTAGCTGATCAGGAAAAAATCAAAGCTCTTTTTCCTAATACTTACGGCAAGAAGGAAATCACATTCCAGAAGGGTCAGAACACTGCAGCCGCTAAAAAGCAGGTAGTTGGTGTAATCCTTTCCGGTGGACAGGCTCCTGGCGGACACAATGTAATCTGTGGTTTATACGATGCTTTAAAGGCAACAAATAAAGACAACGTTCTTTACGGATTCAAGGGTGGTCCAAGCGGACTTATCGAAGATGATTATGTAATCTTCGATGATGAATATATCAACGAATACAGAAACACTGGCGGATTCGATATTATCGGTTCCGGCAGAACAAAACTTGAAACAAATGAGCAGTTTGCAATTGTTGCAGAGGTCTGCAAAAAGCATGAAATTACTGCAATCGTTATCATCGGTGGTGATGATTCCAATACAACCGCTGCTGTTCTTGCTGAGTACTTTGCTGCTCACAACACAGGTGTTCA
>CAZNGY010000035.1:0-19818 GCA_964572955.1 uncultured Lachnoclostridium sp. | reverse complement strand
TTTTGGAAAATTCATGTCAGATCATGAGATGAATGCATTGATTCAGGCGATGGAAGGAGAACCAGGAGATCTGCTTCTCTTTGCTGCCGATAAAAATACAGTAGTTTGGGCTGTGCTGGGAGCTCTTCGTCTGGAATTGGCTCGTCAGATGGAGCTGCTGGACAAGAACGAATACAAATTCCTTTGGATCACAGAATTCCCGCTTCTTGAGTGGAACGAGGAACAAGAACGTTATACAGCAATGCATCATCCGTTTACAATGCCGATGGACGAAGATCTTCAGTATATTGACAGTGACCCGGGACGGGTGCGTGCAAAAGCATATGATATTACATTAAATGGAAATGAGATCGGCGGTGGAAGTGTTCGAATCTTCAATCCTGAAATTCAGAGTAAAATGTTTGAGGTGCTTGGATTTACCAAAGAACAGGCACATGACAGATTCGGATTCCTTCTTGATGCGTTTAAATACGGAGTTCCTCCTCATGCAGGACTTGCATTCGGTCTCGACAGACTTGTAATGCTTATGGCGGGAACCGATAATATTCGTGATGTAATAGCATTCCCTAAGATTAAGGATGCAAGCTGCCTTATGACAAATGCACCTGATTATGTTGATGATAAGCAGCTTGATGAGCTTTTTCTTAAATCTCTGGCAGAAAAGGAAGATAAGCAGGAATAGTTCCGTAAATGGGAAAGGAAAACCGTCTGATGGAGTTTTTGAAGAATAATCAATGGGTATTGCCGGTGGTGTATATTATAGCAGTAAATATCATCGGCTATGCCATGATGGGAATCGATAAAGCAAGAGCAAGGAAGGGCAGATGGAGGATTCCGGAAAAGAGCCTTTTTCTTGTTGCAATTATCGGTGGAAGTGCAGGAACAAATCTTGGAATGAAGCATTTCAGACATAAAACAAAGCATAGAAGCTTTGTGTACGGGATGCCTGCGATATTTTTGTTTCAGATTATGATGGCGGTCATGATGTTTGTGCAGATGATGGTCAGAAAATAAATCGGATTAGGAGAAGGAAAAATGATCAGAAAAGAGAATTTCGGAAAAACTGTTGATGGGAAAAAAGCAACGCTTTACACAATGGTAAACAAAAACGGTTATTCAGTATCCATTACGGATTTCGGAGCAACGGTGGTAAGCATTAAAACACCTGACCGGGACGGAAAGTTTGAAGACATTGCACTCGGATTCCCATCGGTAACAGGATATGAAACAACAGTTGATAATTTCGGTGGAACCATGGGACGTGTGTGTAATCGTGTAGAAGATGCCAAAACGGTAATAAACGGTAAAACTGTAAATCTGGAAGACAATGATAACGGAAACACACTTCATTCAGGAAAAAAATCCTACAACAAAATGTTTTTTGAAGCAGAAGCATTTGGAGAAGAAGGTGCGGATACCATAGAATTTTCAAGATTATCACCTGACGGAGAACAGGGATGGCCGGGAAATCTTGATATAGGAGTGGCTTTTACTCTTACGGATGAAAATGAACTTGTAATAGAGTATTTTGCCGTATCCGACAAGGCAACTTCAATAAATATGACAAACCATACATATTTTAATCTTGACGGTCATGGTTCGGGAACGGTTAAGGATCACATTGTGTGGATAAATGCAAAAAAATTTACACCGGCGGGACCTAAGAATGTACCTGACGGAACGTTTGTGGAACTTGACGGAACGCCAATGGATTTTGGTACGGAAAAAAGAATCGGACAGGATGTTGATGATTTTAAAGACATTGCAAATCATCCTTATCAGCCGATTGCATCACAGCATGGATATGACCATAATTATGTTCTTGAGATTGACGGAAATGAAGATGAAGTTGAACTTGCAGCTACATGTTATTCAGAAAAGAGCGGAAGAAAGCTGGAGGTATTTACAGACCTTCCGGGAATGCATTTTTATACAGGAAACTGGGTAAAACCCGAAGTTCCGGTGAAAGAAAATGCAAAATACGGTTTCTGGCAGGGTGTCTGCTTTGAAACACAGCATTTCCCGAATGCATGTAATGTACCTGAATTTCCTAAGTCGGTTTATGAAGCAGGAGAGCCGTTTGATTCGGTGACGATTTATAAGTTTAGTGTTGAGTAGATGCAATAATTTCATTTGTTTTAAATTGCGCTGACAAATCTTGATTTGCACAATGATTGTTGATGAATTGGTTGGCAATTGCATAGAATTGGCAAAAAACGATGAATGTACGATAAAATCATAGAAATATACGATTTTTAAAAGGTCGGAAAAATTATCATTGCTTTAGCAAAAATTGCCAAAAAGACGTAAGAAAAACCTTTGAATTTTGAATTATTTGTGTAAAACTGATTGACATTCAGTGAAAACAGTGTTATATTGAGGACACTTATTTGAATTAAATTTTATAGGAGGATTTTCTAATGAGAAAGTTTTTTAAGGGTCTCGTTGTAGCTCTTGCAGCAACATTCGCTCTTGGATGTGCAAGTGCAGCTACTACAGTAGAGACAACAAGTGATTACACTTTTGATCTTACAATGGACACTACAGGTGCATTTACAGCTGACGATGATGAGTATGCAAGAGCATTCTTACAGTCATATGGTGCTGACATCTCTATCCTGAAGGTTTCCATGGTTGTTGACGGCAAGACAGTTGATGTTACAGATTTCGCTGTAATCGACGGTACAGATGGAAACAACACACTTTACATCAACTCTGAGAAGAACAAAGATGAGTCAATCAAAGTTCAGGGTTACTCAGATGATGCAGCAGTATATTCAAAGGTTACTTCTGTTACATACACAATCAAGCTTGTTGCTGAGTGGACAGATGATGCTTGGTTCGGTGGCGCTATCGGTACAAACAGCAAGGCTGGTTGGAATGCATTTGGTGGTCAGTGGACAAGTGCTGCAGAAGCAGATGATGCTGGTAAGATGTTCTACATCGTAAAGGGAACAGCAGATGCTCCAGCAGCAGACGCTCCAGCAACAGATGCTCCTTCAACAGATGCTCCAGCAGCTGACAGCAAGACAGATGACAACAAGGCAACTGGTGATGCTACAAGCGTTGCAGTTCTTGCAGTTATCGCACTTGCAGCTATGAGTGGTGCAGTTGTAGTTTCTAAGAAAAGAGCTTAATTCTTTAAAAAGAAATAATTAAAAAAGAGCCGGTTTTATGCCGGTTCTTTTTGTAAGAACCCAAAATTTAAGGAGGTAAATACAATGAGAAAGTTTGCAAAAGCTTTAATGTGTACAGCAGCCATTACAGCAATGTTTGGTCTTGCAAGTGCAAGTGAAATCAGCATTAAAGGCTGGAATGACAGCAGTGCAACAGCTACAGACACAACAAGTGTTTCAGCTTGGAGCGGTGCTTGGATTGAGGTGGTTCCTGAAGAAGGTGAGACAATCAGCTCACTTACGTTTGAGGTTACTTCTGCAAATGCAGCAAGCAAGTGGGATAACTATGAAATGTTTATTTTTAACGGTGCTGCAGCAAAGGGTGATCCTGGTTATGAATGCGGAATCACAACACAGACAGAATATACATTCACATATTCAGGTGATATGCTTGAAGCTACATGGGATGCAACAGAAGGAAAGTATGGATTCAATATTCAGGCAGGACAGGATGCACTTTCAGTAAATGTATCTTCAAACGGTTATGTAACTTCTGTAAAGCCTTGGGGCGATAATACAGATACAGTATACACTAACAGTGCAGATATCTCTGCATGGAGCGGTGTATGGTTTGACGTAATCCCATCTGACGGAAAAGAAGTAACAGGACTTCAGTTCAAGGTTACTTCCGCAAATGCAGCAAGCAAGTGGGATAACTATGAAATGTTCATCTTCAACGGTGCATCAGGAAAAGGTAATCCTGGTTATGAATGCGGAATCACAACACAGACAGAATATACATTCACATATTCAGGTGATTTACTTGCAGCTGCATGGGATGCAACTGAAGGAAAATATGGATTCAATATTCAGGCAGGACAGGATGCCATCAGTGTAGAAGTTTCAGTTGTTTACTCGTTAGATGATGATACTGATACACCTGATACAGATGATGATGCAAACACACCTGATACAGATGATGGTGATGATGCAAATACACCTGTAACAGATGACAACACAGGTGCAGCAGATGACAAGACAGATGCTCCTGCAGCTGATAACAAGACAGATGACAACAAGGCAACAGGCGATGCTACAAGCGTTGCAGTTCTTGCTGTTATTGCACTTGCAGCTATGGGTGGTGCAGTTGTAGTTTCTAAAAAGAGAGCTTAATACTGATTACAAATATCCATTTAACTCCCGGTGGCCATAGAGCTCCCGGGAGTTTTTTTATTACAGAAAAGTTTGGATTTCACGGATAGGTATTATTTAGTCATCATTTTTATAATCTGTTAATAGTTATCCTGAATTAGTGCAATCAGGAGGTTTGTTTCCGAAGGCAGTGAACAATATCTAAGGAAACTTTGTACGAAAGAATAATGCGGGCATCAAAATAGCAGTATCGGTTGAGAATAATTTCAACAGCCTTAATAAAGAGAATAAAAAGGATGATAACAGGGAAAACCGCGTTAAGCGGTGATTCGGGTTTCAGAAAGAGTACAAATAGAAATGTAATGACGGATGAGATTAACAGGGGCGTAAAGCCTCTGCTTTTTTTATATGCCGTAAGGAGAGTATCATACAGTCTTTGAGTCATATTTTCGATTTCGCTGTTGCTTTTGTTCAGAAGGATGTCAAGCATGATTATAACAACGTCACTGCAAATGATTTCGCTGTCATCATTTTTCTTTGCTGACATAAGCATATTTTGATATTTAATGCTTCCGAATTCCGATAGAAGCAGTTTTTTAAATTCACCCTTCATATTTACCTCAAAAGACTGTTTCTTTATAGTATACGCAGTTTTTTTAATTAATTGCATATATATCGGGACGGGATTAAAGTTTAGAATTTCATTAAATTATTGTGTGAGGTATTGAAAAAAGTAAACGTGCTAATGTATACTATACAAAAGCTGTATAACAGTATAAAGAAAAGAGGGGTAGCAGGATATGGCATTTTTCGATGATTTAAAGTCAAAGGTTTCAGAAACGACTCAGTCAGCAGGTCAGAAAGCAAAAAATGTTGCTGAAACAGCGAAGATGAACAGCCAGATAAGTGATCTTACAAAAAGTATAACCGGATTATACAATGAGGTCGGAATGAAGTTTTATGAGAGTAATAAGGACTCGGCAGATCCGGAATATAGAGAACTTTTTGATAAGATCGCAGAGGCTTTCGCAAAACGCGAGGAACTTAAGGAACAGATTCGTACTATAAAAGGAATTAATGTCTGTGCCAATTGCGGTGCAGAGGTTCCGGCAGGACAGAAATTCTGCAGCGGATGTGGTTCACAGGTGATTTATGAAGAGGAAAAGCCAGCAGAATCTGAAAAGTTTTGTCCGACATGCGGTTCAAAATGTCAGGCAGGACAGAAGTTCTGCAGTAAGTGCGGAAGTGCTGTCTAGAAAAGGTGCTGATTGCTGATTTGCAGGCAGCGAAAACAGATTAAAACAGGTCCGACAGAAAATAGTCGGGTGGCCGTACATTAGGATATGAATCCCTTTAAGCAGACAGAGTAAGCAGATTGGTCTGTTTAAGGGGATTTTTATTGGAAATTTCGGCTCTGGTGGATTGGTGTACCTTATAGTCGCGGTTTTTTACACTAAGAAAACCTGCAGAATATCTTAAGATATCATTAACTGTATTTACCCGAAGAAAAAAGTCTGATAGAATTTAAAAAAAAGGAGGTTGTATATGATAAAGGTAACTAATGCATCAAAGCATTTCGGAAAATTCACGGCTTTAAATAATATGAATACGGAAATTGCTGAAGGCAGCATTTACGGTCTTATTGGCAGTAACGGTGCCGGTAAATCAACTTTTTTGAGGATGATAACCGGTATTTATCAGGCGGAAGGCGGTACTGTAGAGATAGATGGTGAAAATGTGTGGAACAATCCGGAGGCTAAGAAAAAGTTTGTTTATGTTCCGGATGAGCTGTTTTTTCTTTCGGGTGCAAACATGAACAGAATGGCTGATATGTACAGAAATTACTATCCGGAATTTGATGATGACCGGTTTAAGCTTCTGACAGAAAGATTTGGTCTTGATCCTAAGGCTAATATTTCAACATTCAGTAAAGGTATGAAAAGACAGGCAGCCACAATACTTGCATTGTCGTGTAAACCTCAATATCTATTTTTTGATGAGACGTTTGACGGACTTGACCCGGTAATGAGACGACTTGTAAAAGATGAAATAATTGAAGATGTAAAAGAAAGAAACATTACGGTTGTAATCACAAGTCATTCACTCCGTGAATTGGAGGATGTATGTAACCAGCTTACTCTTCTTCACAAAGGCGGAGTTATTTTTGAAAGTGATGTTGTGAATCTTAAAACTTCATTGTTTAAGCTTCAGGTTGCTTTTGAAGATGATTTTGATAAAAGCAGGTTTGATGGAATTGAAATGATAGATTTCAATAAAAAAGGACGTGTTGCAAACTTTATAGTAAGAGGAAGCAGAGAGGAAGTTATTCCTAAGGTCGAAGCCATGAATCCGCTGCTGCTCGACGTTTTGCCGCTTGCTCTTGAAGAGGTGTTTGTTTACGAAATGGAAGCACTGGGTTATGCTTTCAAAGACGTTTTAATGTAGGAGGTGCAATATGAAAAAAATATTCAGTGGCCGATTATATAAAGAATACATGCACCAGACAATGGGAATCGGAATCGTCATGCTTTTTCTGTCATTGGCTTTTTCGGGGCTGACTCCTTTTGTATCATTAATGAACAGCAAAAATATGTCAGTAACAGCGGTTGACTTTGTAAATATAAATGATTTTGCGGGAGCGTATATTTATGTTGCATTGCTGTTGCCTTTTGCCCTGATTCTTAAGCTGTTTTCCTATCTTTTTAAAAGAAGCAGTTCTGATTTTTATCACGCACTGCCATATACACGTCAGTGTCTTTTTATAACCGGATTTATTTCGGCTTTTACGTGGTATGCAGCATGTACATTTATTGCAGTTATGACACCTGCACTTTTGTACGGAATAAATGACAAAACAAGATACTCAGCCGAATTCATTCCGCTGAACTTTATTGTCTATATGGTTATAATTCTTTATGTTACGGGAGCTGTTCTGATTGCGGCATCCGTAGTCGGCAAGAAATCAATAGCAGGTTATTTTGCCCTTTTCATTACATTTATGCCGAGAGCAATAATGCTTATGATACTTTCAACAATACAGGAAATAACAGAGATTGTTGACATGTATAATGTTTTCTGGTTTTCTATAAAGTATAATCTCATATTTGAACTTCTTATAGGAAGGTATCCGGATTATGAAAATTATTCGGTAGCATTTACATGTGTTCCGGGAATACTTGCTACACTTATAGGAGCAATATTCCTGATGGTTTTGGGATTTGTTTTCTTTATGAGAAGAAAATCTGAAACAGCGGAAAATGCCGTTCCGAATAACAAGGCACAGATGGTGCTTCAGAGTCTCTTGACTTTTGCCATGTTTTTGTCGGCAGTAGCAACATATATAACATATGAAAACGAAACGGACATGGTAGTGGGTCTGATTGTTATGGGTATAATTGCATATATAGTTTATTCTGCGGTGACGTTCAGAAAGGTTAAACCGGTTATAAAAACGCTGCCGGGTATACTTGTTATTTTGGTTATTTCAATACTTTTCGGTCTCGGTATAACATCAGTCAGCGGAAAAATACTTGATAATCCGATTCCGGCGGAAAGTATAAAAAGTATATCCGTAAAAAGCAGCAACGGAGAAAATTATTACTATTACACACCGACTTATAATGACCTGCTTGTCAGAGAACTTGAGTTTGACGAAGATGAAATCAAGAATATTATTGCCATTGCATATTCAGATACATGTGATAAAGTTAAACAGGGTGATTACATGTTTAATACCTGGAACGGTGATTATGTAAAAGAGAGCATGATCATTGAAACGACCGGCGGCGGTACATTCCACCGATACATATATCTGACCGGCGAGGATGATGAAAAGTTAAGAAACATTCTTAAAAAACAGGATGAGTACTATGAAGCATATATTGCAGTTCCGGAAGAATGTGAGATGTTTACCCTTAGGAAAACAGAGAACAACGAAAAGCTGTTGGAATGCTTCCTTGAGGAGTTTGAAGAGCTGACTGACAGGGAAAAAGAGCGTGTTATCTACGATGAATATGTGGAAGATGATACATATTATGCCGTAGATGAGGAAAGAAACAGTGAATACAGCAGAATTGTCTGTGTAAAAGGTTATTACAATAAGAGGGAATTTAATAATAACTATGAAATATCATCAATGCCTAAAACCAGGGAGCTTTATGATGAACTATGTTATGAAGAGAGCCTTGAAGTCTTTAATAACTTTTTTGACGTAGACTTTTCAGAAGATGAATGGAGATACATTTCGTTCTACGGCACGATTGAAGGTGAGGATGAATCAATAATTGATCTGGCACTGGATTTACAGGTTGGCGACGGAGAACTGTATTATGCATGGATTGATTATCAACTGGTTTCGGAGGAAAAATATTACAGCGGCACTATGAATGAGGAACAATGTGATAAAGTCATGGAACTTATTTCGGATATGATTGAAGCGGATCATGTGGTATATTCGTCAAAACCTACCGTAAAAGTCAATGTAAACATTAACAATTATGATTCGGATTATAGAGACGGAAGTTTAGTATTGAATTATGATAATGACAATGCGACGGAACTTATTAAATATATTACAGAAATATCAAAAGATTTTGAAGTTATAAATGACGTCTATTATTAAAACAAGAAGCCTCCTAAGCTGAAAGAAAGGTATGAATGCTCCGGTGCGTTGTGCATCGGAGCATTTGTGCGGTTATAACAGAGAATGTAAATATGAATTACTTGAGTTTTTTTGAGTAAGAGTGTAAAAATATAAAGAAGATGAAAGAAAACATAAATGCATCTGATAAAAAAACCGTCGTGGAACGGAGAATGGAGAAAAAATATGAGATTATTAATTCAGAAAGTATTATCTGCGGATGTAAAGATTGAAGGAAAGGTTAATGGAAGTATTAACAGGGGGTATGTGGTTTTTGCAGGTATTTCGGATGAAGATAATGAAGAAACTGCCGACAAAATGCTTAAGAAGCTGGTGGGACTCCGTATTTTTGAGGACGAAAACGGGAAAACAAATCTCAATCTTGAATCGGTTGGCGGGGAAATTTTGTTTGTATCGCAGTTTACACTTTATGCAGACTGCAGAAGAGGAAACAGGCCATCTTTCACGGGAGCGGGAAATCCGGTTCATGCAAAGGCATTGTATGAATATATGCTTAAAAAACTTAATGAAACTGTTCCGGTTGTCGAACATGGAGAATTTGGTGCGGATATGAAAGTTTCTCTTATAAATGACGGTCCTTTTACGGTTTGGCTTGATTCAAAGGAACTTGGTTTGTAAAATCATATAAAATTACCGATATACAATGAGTTATTTTATTAAAAAGTTACGTTGAAAATTCGGATAAACTGTCATATTATATATATACGTGTTCTTTAGCGTAAGCAAAAAAACTAAAGGAGGATTTCTCAAATGAAGAAATTAGTATCTGTTATGCTTGTAATTGCCATGACATTTGCACTTGTTGCATGTTCTTCAAGCAGCAATAATGGTGACGGTACAGGCAGCGGAAGCAGTCTCAAGATTGGTGTTATTCTTATCGGAGACGAAAATGAAGGTTATACCTACGCACATATTGATGGTATCAAGAAAGCGGCAAGTGAACTTGGAATCGCTGATGATCAGATCGTATGGAAGTATACTGTAGGTGAAAATTCAACATGTTATGATGCATGTGTTGATCTTGTAGGTCAGGGTTGTACTCTTATCTTCTCAAACAGCTATGGTCATCAGTCATATGTTCAGCAGGCAGCAGCAGAATTTGCTGATGTTACATTTGTTTCAATGACAGGTGATACTGCATCCCTTTCAGGACTTAAGAACTTTAAGAATGCATTCACATCGGTTTATGAGTCACGTTATGTATCAGGTGTTGTTGCAGGAATGAAGATTAAGGAACTTGTTGACAACAATAAGCTTTCAGACAATAACTTTGATGCTGACGGCAATGTTAAAGTTGGATATGTAGGTGCATTCCCATATGCGGAAGTTGTTTCCGGATATACAGCATTTTTCCTTGGAATTCAGTCAGTGTATGCAGATGTTACAATGGATGTTACATATACAAACAGCTGGTTTGATATTACTGCAGAAGGAACTGCAGCAGAGTCATTAATGTCATCAGGTTGTGTAATTATCGGCCAGCATGCAGACTCTACAGGCGCACCTAGTGCTGTTCAGGCCGCACAGAAGAACGGCACTGTTGCTTACAGCATCGGTTATAATATTGATATGTTAAGCGTTGCTCCGGAAGCAGCTCTTACATCAGCAACAAATAACTGGTCGGTATACTATAAGTATGCTATCGGTGCTGCAATGAACGGTGAAGAAATTGCAACAAACTGGGCTGAAGGATATCAGTCAGGTGCAGTTGCAATTACAGCACTTGGTTCATCATGTGCTGAGGGAACTGCAGAAAAGGTTGCAGAAGTTGAGGCAGCTCTTAAGGATGGTTCACTTAAAGTATTTGATACAACTAAGTTTACTGTTGACGGAAGTCAGGTTTCATCACATGTTGTAGACATGACAGGTGATTTTGATACAGATGATGAAGAAGATAAGGAAGCAATCTGGGATGGATATTTCCATGAGTCAGAACTTCGTGCAGCTCCTTCATTTGATATCAGAATTGATGGTATCAACGAGCTTACTAATTAATTTTGGCTGTTGAACTAATTGCTGATAGATGATAAAATGGCAGGGTGGTCGAATTATGTTGACCGCCCTGCTATTTTGATGTCGGAGAAAAATATTTTCTGACGGATAAAAAATGTGGTGACGTGAATTGATGAAATTTGTCTGAACGGACACTAAAGACAAGAAACTAATTGCTTTGAAAGGAGAATTCCTTGGACAATACTTTTGCAGTTGAAATGAAAAACATTACTAAAACCTTCGGCTCTACGGTAGCCAACAAGGAGGTTTCCCTTAACATAAGAAAGGGAGAAATATTATCTCTTCTGGGAGAAAACGGAAGCGGTAAAACAACAATAATGAACATGCTGGCGGGAATTTATTTTCCTGATTCAGGTCATATTTACATTGATGGAAAGGAAGCGGTTATACGTTCTCCGAAAGAAGCATTTGACTATGGAATAGGAATGATACATCAGCACTTTAAACTTGTTGATATTTTCTCAGCAACTGAGAATATAATGCTCGGTCTTAAAACAAAGGAAAAAGTAAAGAAAGCTGATGTTGCAAAGAGCATTGAGGAGATATGCGAAAAATTTGGATTTGAAATTGACCCTGAAAAAAAGGTTTATAACATGTCGGTATCTGAAAAACAGACTCTTGAAATAGTAAAAGTTCTTTACAGGGGTGCTGACATACTTATTCTTGATGAGCCGACTGCCGTTTTGACACCACAGGAGACGGATAAGCTTTTCAGGGTAATAAGAAACATGAGGGAAGCCGGAAAGGCAGTTGTAATAATTACCCATAAGCTGCATGAAGTTCTTTCAATAAGTGACAGAGTTACGATTCTCAGAAAAGGAGAGTATGTTGGAACGGTTAATACCTGTGATGCTACAGAGCAGTCTCTTACGGAGATGATGGTAGGTAAAAAGGTAGAACTTAATATTGAGAGAAAAGAACCTAAGGGAATTAAACCAAGGCTTGATGTAAAGAATCTTACCTGTTACGGCAAGGACGGAGTCATGGCTCTTGATAACATATCTTTTACGGCATATGGTGGTGAAATACTTGGTATTGCCGGAGTTTCGGGATGCGGTGAAAAAGAACTTCTTGAGGCAATTGCAGGGCTTCAGAAGGTTTCGGAGGGTTCGATCGTTTTCACACAGCCTGTATCCGATAAGGTTTATGAACTTGTCGGAAAGAGTCCTAAGGACATCAAGAATCTTGGTATAGCACTTTCGTTCGTACCGGAAGACAGACTCGGTATGGGTCTGGTCGGTTCGATGGGCATGATAGAGAACATGATGCTCAAGAACTACAATCAGGGCGGATTTATGTTTGTAAATAAATCCAAGCCTAAGAAACTCGCGGAAGAAATCAAGGATGAACTTGGAGTCGTTACACCTAGTATCAATACGCCGGTCAGAAGACTTAGCGGCGGTAATGTACAAAAGGTTCTTGTAGGAAGAGAAATAAGTGCTGCACCGGCAGTTCTGATGACGGCATATGCGGTAAGAGGTCTTGATATAAATACTTCTTATTCAATCTATTCACTTCTTAATGAGCAGAAGGAAAAGGGTGTTGCCGTAATTTATGTCGGAGAAGATTTGGATGTTTTACTGTCTTTATGTGACAGAATTCTTGTTCTCTGTGGCGGTAAGCTCAGTGGAATTGTTGACGGAAGGAAGACAACCAAGGAAGAAGTCGGACTTCTCATGACAAGCCTGGGCAAAGGAGGTAATGCAAATGAGTAAACAGTCCGAAACAATAAAAGAGCCTTTGGTAAGACTTGCTAAAAGGGATTTTATGCCATTTTGGAAGAAATTGATCATAAGGGTAACGGCAGTTGTTCTTGCACTGCTCATTTCAGCAGGTTTTATCTATTTCATTACAAAGTTAAATCCTATAGCCGTATACAGAACAATGTGGGACGGTGCTTTTGGTGGTCTGAATGACGTTGTAAAGCAGCTCCACAGAAGTGTTACATTAAGAGATGTGTGCTCACTTCTGCTTCTTGGTATTGCACTCGCACCTGCTTTTAAGATGAGATTTTGGAACTGCGGTGCAGAGGGACAGATGCTTATAGGCGGAGTTGCAACTGCATATGTAATGATAAATCATGCAGATAAATTTTCAAATAACTGGATTCTTCTTCTGGTGATGCTTGCGGCAGCGGTTGTTGCAGGAGCTGTATGGGGACTGATACCGGCGATTTTTAAGGCTGTGTGGAATACAAATGAAACTCTGTTCACTCTTATGATGAATTATGTTGCAATACAGATTACATCATATTGCGTTGCACTTTGGGAAAATCCATTCGGATCAAATTCCGTTGGTATAATTAACCAGTCAACAAATGCAGGCTGGTTTCCGATGCTGTTCGGCCAGAAATACGGATTGAATTTTCTTATTACGATAATAGCGGTAATCTCAATGTATGTTTATCTCAAAAAGAGTAAGCAGGGATATGAGATTGCGGTAGTAGGTGAGTCTACAAATACCGCAAAATATGCAGGTATAAGTGTTAAGAAGGTTATTATCAGAACGATGCTTATATCCGGAGCAATCTGTGGAGTTGCAGGTTTTGTAGGCGTCGCAGGTGTTGATCATACAATCTCTACCAATACGGCAGGCGGAAGAGGATTTACTGCAATTATTGTTGCATGGCTTGCTAAATTTAATACTTTTATAATGGTTGCAATTACGTTGCTTATTATTTTCCTTGACAGAGGTGCTGCGGAGATTGCATCAAAATTCCAGCTCAATGAATATGCGGCAGACATTATAACGGGTATTATTCTTTTCTTTATCATTGGAAGTGAGTTCTTTATCAGCTATGAAATGCATCTCAGAAAGAGCGGAAAGGAGAATGCGTAATGGATTCGTTTATTTCATTATTTCAGGCAGCGGTTATCTTTGGAACCGTAATTATGTTTGGTTGTGTCGGAGAAATACTTTCAGAAAAAGCGGGAAATCTGAATCTCGGTGTTCCGGGAATTATGTATATCGGTGGTATTTCATCGCTTGCAGCAGTTTTTAAGTATGAAAATTCTACAGATGAACCTAATAAGATTTTATGTATGGTAATAGCACTTGCAGCATGTTTTATAGCCAGTGCGGCGGCAGGACTTATTTACAGTTTTATTACGATAACTTTAAGAGCAAATCAGAATGTAACGGGTCTTACACTTACAATCTTCGGTTCGGGAATTGCAAACTTTTTCGGTGGTTCGCTCAATAAAATGGCGGGAGGTGTTGGTCAGATTTCAGTTCAGACTACAAGTGAGGCGTTCAGAACAAAGATACCTTTCCTTTCATCTATGGGAACCGTTGGAAAACTCTTTTTCAGTTATGGAATTCTTGCATATGTAGCCATTATAGTAGCTCTTTATGCAAATTATTTTCTTAAATCTACAAGAATCGGTCTTAATTTAAGAGCGGTAGGTGAAAATCCGTCAACAGCGGATGCGGCCGGTGTAAATGTAACAAAATATAAGTATTTCGCAACAACAATTGGTGCGGGAATCAGCGGTCTTGGCGGTCTTTATTATGTAATGGATTACATTAAAGGTACATGGGCTAATGATGGTACAATAGAGAAACTCGGATGGCTTGCCGTTGCACTTGTTATATTTGCGTTATGGCGTCCTGCCAATGCAATTTGGGGTGCATATCTTTTTGGTGTTCTTTACTGGTCATTTTTCTATATTCCAAATCTTACCAGAGCATCACAGGAACTTTTCAAAATGCTGCCTTACCTTGTAACAATAATTGTACTTATTGTAGTGAGTCTGAGACGTAAAAAGGAAAATCAGGCACCTGAGAGTCTGGGACTGGCATATTTTAGGGAAGAAAGATAGTTGTTCAGACGAAAACAGAATATGTAAAATTCGATAAAAAACAGGTGTAACCTAAGAAAGGGGATACACCTGTTTTTTTATCTGAGGATATTGCATTTGAGGTCAGTGGGTTTTAGTCAGTTTTTATAAGTATAGATGAGTGACGGTCTTCCACCGGTAGAATAGTTAACTTCCGTATGGATTAAACCCTCGTCGGTAAATAATGAAAGATAACGTCGTATGGTTACTTTTGAAAGAGTAAATTCGTTCATCAGTTCTTCTATTGTAAAAGGTTTTCCGGGATGAGCCGATATATGGTCGAACAGCAAATCATAGGTCTCTTTTTGGACTCCTTTTTTGGAGACGGTTTGAGATTTTGTTTCAGGTGGTTTTGATTGAGTCATCTTGTCGATATCATCCTGCGAAATATATTCAGATGATAGCATGGCTCCTGCCTGCTGAAGAAATACGGATACTGCACGGTCAAAGCGTTCTCTGGTATATGGTTTTAGCAGATAATCAATAATTCCGCAGTTCATAAGAAGTCTTGCGGCAGAAGTGTCATTGTCCATTGTTGTCACGATGACATTGGACTTTTTATTGTATTTTCTCAGAGCGGATATGAATTCATAGCCATTCATTCCGGGAAGATGATAATCAAGAAGAACAAGATCCACCGGATTTGTCTTCAGATACTCAAGAGCTTCAAAACCGTTTCTGAATAATTTATCCAGAACAAGAGAAGGGGTATCATCAATATATGAGCTGTTGAGCTGTGCTATGACCGGATCATCTTCAATGATAATTACACTGTACATTTGAGCCTCCGGTTAGTTGCAAATAATATGTATTAATTATAAAATGAGAGAAGAAAAATTTCAATCAGATTTTGGTAAAGAGAGGATAAGGGAATGGATAAACTGAGAAATGCCGGTTTTGATGCAGAACAGGGGATTGAGGCAATGAAATCGGAGGAATTGTATTTAAGGGTGCTTGAGA
This sequence comes from uncultured Lachnoclostridium sp., assembly GCA_964572955.1. Taxonomy (GTDB): domain Bacteria; phylum Bacillota; class Clostridia; order Lachnospirales; family Lachnospiraceae; genus UBA3775. The sequence continues at coordinate 4,078 of CAZNGY010000035.1, read as the reverse complement.
CATTTGTCAGGGAGACCGGTATTAATCTGGTTATGCTTGAAGATGCTTTTGAAGATGAAAATTATACGGAATGTGAACGGCTGTTTCATACAATAAAAGGCGGTGCTGCTGCCGTTTATCACGAAGGAATACGTGAACGTTCGTTAGAAATGGAAGAACTGATAAAGAAAAATGAAATTGAAGAAGCCATAAAAAAAGCAGAACAGTATATGGAATACTGTTCTGCGGTTTTGATAAGTATTTAAACAAAATTGTGCAGGCTGCACCGCTGATTGTAAAGTTTAATGTAAACACTAATCGGCTTTACAGTCCTCAGGGACTATTGTTCTTGCGCATGCGATGGCAAGTGAGCCGGGGCCGATGTGACAGGAAACGGAAAGAGAAAGAGGACTTCTGTGGAAGTAAATGAAGTCTGATTCAGGAAATGCTGCTCTGACCTCCTGTTCAAATTCAATTGCCTGTTCCTCATTAAGAGTATAGGCTACATGTACAGTCATGAGGCCTTTCTGCTCGAATTCGGCAAATCTTGTTTCCATGTCTTTTTTCATTGCGGCAATCATTTCTTTCTTAGCTGACTTCATGCCTCTTACTTTTGCAAACTGGTCAAGTTTTTCACCCTGAATCTGAAGTACGGGCTTTATGTTGAGAATTGTTGCAATTCCGGCAGCGGCAGCAGTAACACGTCCGCCCTTTTTCAGATATTCCATTGTATCAACCGTAATATAGATACTGGAATCAAATTTGGTTCTTATGAGAACGTCATGAATTGTACGGGCATCAAAACCTGCATCGGCAAGTCTTTTTGCTTCATAAACCGATTGCTGTAATGTTACGGAAATTCTCTGGTTGTCTACCACAAAAACTTTTCCGTCATAAGCCTCATCTTTTGAGAGCATGGCAGCGGTGGAGTAAGAACTGCTTAAACCGCTTGACATTGGAATATATATAATTTCATCGTATTCTTTGAGAAGGCTGTCCCAAAGGTCGGTTACATCTGCCGGTGAAGGTTGTGAAGTGTGGACATCCGCACCTTCGGCAAGGTATTTATAGAATTGCTCCTGAGACATTGTGACGTTCTCAAAGAATAATTCATCATTAATATAAAAAGGCATCGGAACAACATAAATTCCATTAGCTGAAGCTTCTTCAGGTGTGATTCCGCTGTTGCTGTCTGTAACAATTGCTGTACGCATTATTTCCTCCATAAAAACATATTGTGAAAATTATAGCATATTCACGGGAAAAAGTACACTTCTTTAATTACTGAGTTTATAAAAAAACAGTTTATATTTGACTGTATATGTATTGAAATTGTGCATCTTGTGCGCAGAAAGATTTCATAAAACAGAAATAAATATGACTTTAATATAAAAAAATAAACGTAATATTGCAGTAGAATCATGTATTTAAGCCAAAAAACGTAAGAGTGAAAATATTATAAAATGATTTGGATATGAAAAGGTTAAAACACTATATTTAGTGGTTGCTAAAAAAATTACTTGGCAAATCTTGTTTTGGTACTTGACGAATTATATTTCTGTACTATAATTGAAATCGTATCGTCTTTAACTTATACGGGCTTTATGTGTGGTGTAAGTTTGCGAAGATATGTTGTATTATACCGGTAGAAAACCGGGAGAAAATTGATTTATATCAGTTTATTACTACAGGGGTGAGAAGATGAAAATTATTAAGAGAAGCGGAGCGGAAGTAAATTTTGATCTTGAGAAAATTATCGAAGCGATTCGTAAGGCAAATGACAGCGTAAAGGAATCAGAAAAACTTTCTGATAAGGAAATAGACGCAATTGCGGATAAGGTCGAAAGAACATGCAATGAACTTAACAGATCGGCAAGTGTGGAAGAAATTCAGGACATGGTTGAAAACCAGATTATGAAATATCAGGCTTATACAATTGCCAGAAATTATATCACATACAGATATAAGAGAGAGCTTGTTCGTAAATCAAACTCGACTGATGAACAGATTCTCAGCCTTTTAGAGTGCAATAATGAGGAAGTGAAGCAGGAAAATTCCAACAAGAATCCTACGGTGAACAGCGTTCAGAGAGACTATATGGCAGGAGAAGTTTCCAAGGATATCACAAGAAGATTTCTTCTTCCTAATGACATAGTTGAAGCTCATGAAAAGGGAATTATCCATTTCCACGATGCTGCTTATTTTGCACAGCATATGCACAACTGCTGTCTTGTAAACCTTGAGAACGGTACCGTAATAAGTGAGACAATGATTGAAAAGCCAAAGAGTTTCTCGACGGCATGCAACATTGCAACTCAGAGTATTGCACAGATTGCATCATCACAGTACGGTGGACAGAGTGTTTCATTGGCACATCTTGCACCGTTTGTACAGATAAGCAGGGAAAAGATAAGAAGACAGGTTCGTGCAGAAATGCAGGCAATCGGTAAAGATTTTACTGAGGATGAAATAAACAGGGTAGCGGAGATAAGAGTAAGGGAAGAAATTAATCGTGGAGTACAGATGATTCAGTATCAGGTAATTACTCTTATGACTACAAACGGTCAGGCACCGTTTGTTACTGTATTTATGTATCTTGATGAAGTACCGGAAGGTCAGACAAGAGATGACCTTGCACTTATTATAGAGGAAATGCTTAACCAGAGAATTCTCGGCGTTAAGAATGAAAAAGGAGTACTTATTACACCAGCATTCCCTAAGCTTATATATGTTCTCGAAGAAGATAACATTCATAAAGACAGCAAGTATTGGTATCTTACGGAACTTGCCGCAAAGTGTACGGCAAAACGTATGGTTCCGGATTATATTTCCGAAAAGATAATGAAACAGCTTAAGGACGGAAACTGCTATACATGTATGGGATGCCGTTCTTTCCTTACTGTATATAAGGACGAAAATGACAAGTATAAGTTCTACGGCAGATTTAATCAGGGAGTTGTAACGCTTAATCTTGTTGATATAGCATGTTCTTCGGAAAGAGATATGGACCTTTTCTGGAAGATATTTGATGAAAGACTTGATCTTTGCAGAAGAGCACTTATGTGCAGACACAATCGTCTTAAAGGAACACCTTCCGACGTGGCACCTATACTTTGGCAGCACGGAGCTCTTGCAAGACTTAAAAAGGGAGAAACAATTGATAAGCTGCTTTACAACGGTTATTCAACCATTTCACTTGGATATGCCGGACTTTGTGAATGTACACGTTATATGACAGGTAAGTCTCATACTGATCCGGAGGCAACACCTTTTGCCATTGCGGTAATGAAGAAGCTTAATGCTGCATGTGCACAGTGGAGAGCGGAAACCAATATTGATTTTAGTCTTTATGGCACGCCTCTCGAATCAACAACTTATAAATTTGCAAAGAATCTCCAGAAGAGATTCGGAATCATTCCGGGTGTAACTGACAGAAATTATATTACAAACAGTTATCATGTTCACGTGACGGAAAATATAGATGCATTTGAAAAACTTAAGTTTGAATCTCAGTTCCAGGAACTTTCACCGGGAGGGGCGATAAGTTATGTTGAAGTACCAAACATGGAGAACAATATAGATGCGGTTCTTTCGGTTATGCAGTATATATATGACAATATTATGTATGCTGAGCTTAATACGAAGAGTGACTTTTGCCAGGAATGCGGATATACCGGTGAAATTCAGATAATAACCGACAATCACGGTAAGCTTGTATGGGAATGTCCTAACTGCGGAAATCGTAATCAGGACAAGATGAATGTGGCAAGAAGAACTTGCGGTTATATTGGAACCCAGTTCTGGAATCAGGGAAGGACACAGGAGATAAAGGAGAGGGTTCTTCATTTGTAAAAATGTTTTAATCAGTAACGTTTATTTACTATGGTTGATGTAGTGTACAACATTGTACCTTTGAGATTCGGATTTCGTTGCTGATGATTAAAAAAATAACAGTAAAAAAGAAGGAGTAGTCCGAAAGCTGCTTAATAAACAGTTTTCGGACTACTCCGTTAATTAAGAATATTTTTCTCTAAGAGTATGTTCATCCCGATAATCCGCAGGAAGTCGCTACGATGGATGACAGCAAAAAGCAGTTGCT
>CAZNGY010000034.1:0-22496 GCA_964572955.1 uncultured Lachnoclostridium sp. | reverse complement strand
CTTGCAGGTGATGAGGGTGCTGGTGACATTCTTCTTCTTGATGTTACTCCACTTTCACTTTCTATCGAGACAATGGGTGGTATTGCTACAAAGCTTATTGAAAGAAATACAACAATTCCTACACATAAGAGCCAGGTATTCTCAACAGCAGAAGATAACCAGACAGCTGTTGATATCAATGTAGTACAGGGTGAGCGTCAGTTTGCAAGGGATAATAAGTCACTTGGACGTTTTAGACTTGATGGTATCCTTCCGGCAAGAAGAGGTGTTCCACAGATTGAAGTTACATTTGATATTGATGCAAATGGTATTGTAAATGTATCTGCAAAGGATCTCGGAACAGGAAGAGAACAGCATATTACAATTACAGCCGGCTCAAATCTTTCAGATGCTGATATTGAAAAAGCAGTTAAGGAAGCTGCAGAGTATGAGGCACAAGATAAGAAGAGAAAAGAAGCAATTGATACAAGAAATGAAGCTGATTCAATTGTATTCCAGACTGAAAAGGCATTGGCAGAAGTTGGTGACAAACTTGATCCTTCACTTAAGAGCGAAGTTGAGACTGACTTAAATCACCTTAAGGAACTTATAGCTAAATCTAATCCTGAGGTAATGTCAGAGGGTGAAGTTGAAGATATTAAGGCAGCTAAAGAAAAGGTTATGACAAGTGCACAGGCTCTTTTCCAGAAAATGTATGAGGCACAGGGTGCTCAGGCCGGAGCAGGCCCTGATATGGGAAATGCAGGTTCAGGTGCACCGGACGGCTATGAAGATGTAGTTGACGGTGAATACAAAGAAGTATAAAATTATAATCAATTAATACTATGGATAGGGGTCTTACAAAATTTGTGAGGCTCCTTTCGTGGTGTTTACCTATGGAGGTTTTATGGCTGATAAAAGAGATTATTATGAAGTCCTGGGAGTAGCAAAAACAGCCGGTGACGATGAGATAAAAAAGGCATACAGAAAACTTGCTAAGCAGTATCATCCTGATATGCACCCGGGTGATGCAGAGTGCGAGGCAAAATTTAAGGAAGCAAGTGAAGCTTATTCAATACTTAGTGATAAGGATAAACGAGCAAAGTATGATCAGTTTGGTCATGCCGCATTTGAACAGGGAGGCGGTTCAGGCGGATTCGATTATTCCAGTTTTGATTTTGGTGATATTTTTGGCGACTTGTTTGGTTTTGGTGATATGTTCGGCGGCAGGTCTCAGGGGTCAAGAGCAAATGGACCACGAGTTGGTGCCAGTGTAAGAACGTCAATAAGGATTACATTTGAAGAGGCAGTTTTCGGCTGTGAAAAAGAACTTGAACTGAATATTAAAGAAGATTGTCCTACATGTCATGGTACAGGTGCAAAGCCGGGTACAACGGTTGATACCTGTTCAAACTGTAACGGTAAAGGAACAGTAATATATACCCAGCAGTCCATTATCGGAATGGTTCAGAATCAGAGAGTTTGCCCAAACTGCAAAGGTAGCGGAAAAATCATAAAAGATAAGTGTAAGGAATGTTATGGTACAGGTTTTGTAACAAACAGAAAGAAAATTAAGGTTACGGTTCCACCGGGAATTGATAATGGTCAGAGCATCAGGATAAAGGGTAAAGGAGAGCCGGGAGTGAACGGAGGACCAAGAGGTGATCTCCTTGTTGAAGTGAATGTTAGTGCACATCCTATTTTTCAAAGATCTGACAGAGACATTTTTTCAACGGCTCCTATGTCTTATGCGACTGCAGTGTTGGGAGGAGAAGTTAAGATTTCGACAATAGATGGCGATGTACTCTATGAAGTTAAACCGGGAACCCAGACGGATACAAAGATCAGACTCAGAGGAAAAGGAGTCCCTTCACTCAGAAATAAAGATGTAAGAGGTGACCATTATGTAACTCTTGTTGTTCAGGTCCCTACAAAGCTTAACAGCGAACAAAAGGAGCTTCTTAAGAAATTTAACGAAGCAATGACAGGTAAGGATCTGGCTGAAGGAAAAAAGAAAAATAAATTTTTCAAATAGGGAGGTTGCCTCATGAAATGGACCAGAATTTCTCTGGAAACACGTGATGATAAAGAAGCTCTTATTGCGGATATGCTTTGCGAGCTAGGGTTTGAAGGCATTGAAATAATTGATAATGTTCAGCTTAGCGAAATTGACAGAGCTAAGATGTTTATTGACATTCCACCGGAATTGGATGAAAATAATAAAACGGCTGTTGTGAATTGTTACATTGATCCGGACGTTGACGTTAATGAGAAAATTGAGCTGATTAACGGAGGATTGGAAGATTTATCATTATTTATGGATATATCGGACGTAAAGATAAGTGTATCCGAAACGGAAGATAAAGATTGGATGAATAACTGGAAAGAGTTTTTTAAGCCCTTTAGAGTGGATGAAGATATTGTAATCAAACCTACCTGGGAAAAACTTGAAAATACCAAAGATTCCGACATAGTAATTGAAATTGATCCGGGGACGGCATTTGGAACAGGTTCGCATGAAACTACCAGACTGTGTATGACAGGATTAAAAAAATACATAAAAAAAGGGGACAGTATCCTAGATGTAGGCTGTGGTAGCGGCATATTATCAATTGCAGCCGGCTTTCTTGGAGCAGCAATGGTTTGCGGAACGGATATTGATCCTAATGCGGTTTCGGTGGCAAGGGAAAATACTGAAATAAACAGGATATCAGTTGCAGATGGTGAGGAATTTTTGGAAAATAAGCTTGTAACATACTTAACAGGAAATGTGATAAGTGACGCAAAATTAAGAAAAAAAGCTGGATTAAAAAAATATGATATCGTTGTAGCTAATATACTTGCTGATATTATTATGCCGTTGTCAGATGTGATAAAGGATAATATGAAAGAGGGAGGCTTATTTATATCCTCCGGAATTCTTACAACCCGTGAAGCGGAAGTTGTTGAGAGACTTGAAAAAAATGGTTTTGAAATAGTTGAGGTCATTCATATGGGTGATTGGTCAGGAATAGTAGCACGCTAAGTACTAACGGAGGAAGTATGTCGAGATTTTTTATCCCTTCCGAAAATATATCGGAAAACAGAATTATAATAAATGGCTCGGATGTAAACCATATAAAAAATGTTTTAAGATATAAAAAGGGAAATAAAATTGATGTTTCCGACAGTAGCGGAAATTTATATTCATGTATAATTGAAGACATAGGCGAAGAAGTTGTTGAATTATCAATTTTGGAGAAAAAAAAGTCTGAAAGTGAGCTTTCCGTGAAAATCATGCTTTTCCAGGGTATGCCAAAGGGGGATAAAATGGATTTGATAGTCCAAAAGACCGTGGAACTTGGTGTATCAGAGATAATTCCGGTAAATATGGAAAGAAGCATAGTTAAGCTTGATAAAAAGAAAGCCCTGACAAGAACTGAAAGATGGAATAAAATTTCTGAATCTGCAGCAAAGCAGTCAGGAAGAGGAATTATACCGAAAGTACATACTCCTGTGTCATTTAAAGATGCACTTGAGCTGTGCCGTGATATGGACATGATAGTTATTCCTTATGAAAATGCAGATGGAATCAGAGGTGCGGAAAAAATTATAAAAGAGGCTGCAAAACAGACAAAAACAGCTGTTTTTATTGGTCCTGAGGGAGGTTTTTCTGCTGAAGAGATTGAAGTGGCAGAAAGATATGGTGCTAAGATGATTACATTAGGAAAAAGAATATTGAGAACGGAAACAGCGGGATTGACAGTTTTGTCGCTTCTGATGTTTGAAAATGAGGTCATTAATGGAAACTAAGATGAATGTCTATCTTGATAATGCGGCTACAACCCGTTTATCGGAAAAAGCATTGGAAGTGATGAAAAAAGTGTATTTTGACGATTATGGCAATCCGTCATCATTGCATGGCAAAGGACTTACAGCGTCAACATATGTACAAAATGTACGAAAACTTATATCCGATGATTTGAAGTGTATGGAAAGAGAGGTAATATTTACTTCAGGAGGTACAGAATCCAATAACATGGCATTATTTGGGACTGCAATGGCATATGCAAGATCCGGAAAACATATCATTACAACTGCATTTGAGCATGCATCCGTGTATAATCCTCTGATAGCTTTGGAAAAGCAGGGATATGAGATTACATATCTGCGTCCTGATGCAAATGGACAGATAAGTCCGGAACAGATAACAGACAATGTAAGAGCTGATACTATAATGCTTTCAATGATGATGGTGAACAATGAGGTTGGAGCAGTCCTTGATATTAAGAAACTGTCTGATGCAGCAAAGAAAGTGAACCCTAATGTAATAGTGCATTGTGATGCGATTCAGGCATATCCGAAGTATAAAATAGTTCCTAAACGTGATGGAATTGATATTCTTTCAGTGAGTTCACATAAATTTGGAGGTCCTAAAGGCTGCGGATTTATATATGTAAAAGATAAACTAAAAACCATGCCATTGATTTTAGGAGGCGGTCAGCAGTGGAATATGAGATCAGGAACCGAAAATGTTCCCGGAATTGTCGGAATGGGGGCGGCTCTGGAGTTATATATTTTAAAACGCAGTGAATATGTGGAAAAAATGTATCAGTTGAAGAGCCGTTTTATAAAGAGTGTTTCGGAAATTGAGGGAGTTACGGTTAATGCAGTTTATTCAAATGAGCAAGTGTCATTAGACGAAAGAATTCGTAAGACAGCTCCACATATTATAAGTGTGAGTTTTCCTAAAGTTAAAAGTGAGGTGTTTTTGCACGCACTTGAAATGAAGGGGGTATTCTCCTCCAGCGGTTCGGCATGCTCATCAAATCATCCGGCAATAAGCGGTTCATTAAAGGCTATAGGTGTTTCCGATGAATATCTTGATACGACTTTAAGGTTCAGTCTCAGTCCGGATAATACATCGGATGAAATAGATTATGCAGTGAAGGTGATCAAAGAGCAGCTTCCTGTTTATCAGAGATTTTTCAAAAAATAACGGCATTTAATTGCAATAGGCTGTTCGGAAATGAAACACAGCAATTATTGATGTCTGAAAAAATAAAGTGAATTGTTTTATGCGCACAAGGCACAGTTCACTAAGCCCAAAAGAGTGCGCAGAAATGGGGAGAAAATGTACAAAGCATTTTTAATTAAATATTCCGAAATCGGTTTAAAAGGAAAGAACAGAAGTTTTTTTGAAGGATGTCTTGTTACAAGAATAAAGAATGTCCTGTCAAAACTCGGAGAATACAGAATTTATCGTGAACAGGGACGTGTTTTTGTAGAATGTCCGGATGGATATGACTATGATGATACTGTTGAGGCACTGGGAACGGTTTTTGGTATTTCAGGATATGCTCCGGTATATGTTGTTGAATCAACAAAATGGGAAGATGTGCAGCAGGGAGCAATTGACTATGTCGGAAAATACTTTGAAAGCAAAAATTTTACTTTCAAGGTGTTTTGTAAAAGAGGTGATAAATCGTATCCGATTCCATCACCTGAAATTTGTGCAAGAGTAGGAGAGGTCCTTTTAAATGCATATCCTGAGCTTAAAGTTGACGTTCATAACCCGGAAAAAAAGATCACGGTAGAAGTAAGAAATAAAACATATATATATTCAGACTGTCTGCCGGGACCGGGAGGAATGCCTGTAGGAAGCAGTGGAAAAGCAATGCTTTTGCTTTCTGGAGGTATTGACAGTCCTGTAGCGGGATATATGATAGCAAAGAGAGGTGTTTCGATTGATGCAACATATTTCCATGCCCCGCCGTATACAAGTGAAAGGGCGAAACAGAAAGTTGTAGATCTTGCAAAACTTATAAGCAGATATACTGGGCCTATAAACCTTAATATTGTAAATTTCACGGATATACAAATGTACATATATGAAACGTGTCCTCATGAGGAGCTTACCATAATCATGAGAAGATATATGATGAGGATTGCAGAAAAACTGGCAGAAAGAAGTGGCGATATAGCTCTTATCACAGGTGAAAGTATCGGTCAGGTTGCAAGTCAGACGATGCAGTCTTTAAATTGTACTAATGCAGTCTGTACAATGCCGGTATTCAGACCGCTTATCGGATTTGATAAAAATGAGATAATTGAAATATCGGAAAAAATAAATACATTTGAAACAAGTGTTCTGCCATATGAAGATTGTTGTACAATCTTTGTTGCTAAACATCCGGTGACGAAACCAATTCTTCATATAATTGAAAAATCGGAAACACTTTTATCAGATAAAATTGATGAAATGGTAAAAACTGCAATAGATACCAGGGAAGTTTTAAGAATTAATGGCTGATTCCCTTTGTAATTGAAGAGAGTGACTGCCGGCAAGCTGCCTGTAGTCTGAAATTGATTGCTTAACTTGGAGTTAAATTTATTGAGATTGTAACAAAAAAGGAGTGTCCCGGACGGAACACTCCTTGTGATTTAATTTGAATTATTCGATATATGGTTTCAGAGTCTCAAGAATCTTATCAAGGTCATTTGAAGCATGAATATTGAGAGTGATTGGCTTTGATAAATCCAAACTGAAGATGCCCATTATTGACTTAGCATCGATAACATATCTTCCGGATATTAAATCAAAATCAGTATCAAATCTTGCAATGTCATTTACAAAATTTTTAACCTTATCAATTGAGTTAAGCATAATCTGAACTGTTTCCATAAATAACTCCTCCTAAATTATCTTTACTTCATTTATTGTACTTTCTTAATTTTGAAATGTCAATATAATTGGAGGAAATTCAAAGTATAATTGTTATGGTAAAACGGGTGAAAAATTTGAAATGAGGACATAAATGACAGAAAATAATTTGAACGGAAAAAAAGCCGCATTTTTATCTCTGGGCTGTAAAGTTAATTCATATGAAACAGAATCTATAAAGGAACAATTTAGGTCTTATGGTTGTATTGTAACCCCTTTTAATGAACCGGCTGACATATATGTTATTAATACATGTACGGTTACTAATATTGCTGACAGAAAGTCAAGACAGATGATTCATAAGGCAAAGTCAATGAATGAATCAGCAATTGTAGTAGCAACAGGGTGTTATGTTCAGGAAAGTGCCGACAAACTCAGGGACGATAATTCTGTTGATGTGCTTATAGGAAATCGTTTAAAAAAGCGGATTGCAGAGCATGTTAATAAATATATCTCAGATGGAATAAGCGATAAGCTGGTCATTATTGAAGATGTGCTGGACGAATATGAAGATATGTCATTTCTCAGTGATTATCAGAGGACAAGAGTGGATATAAAAATTCAGGACGGGTGCAACCAATTTTGTTCATATTGTATAATTCCGTACGCAAGAGGAAGAATATGTTCCAGAGACAGCAGGGAAATAATTAATGAAGTAAGGAATCTTGCAGAACGTGGATATAAGGAGGTAGTTCTCACGGGAATACACATATCGAGTTATGGTTTGGATGACAGAACCCCTTCAGAAATCGCATCATTACGAACTGATGACGGAAGTATGCCGTTAGTAGAATTGATTGAAAAACTCAATGATATAGAAGGCTTGGAAAGAATAAGAATCGGTTCGGTTGAACCAAGAATTGTTACGGAAGAATTTGCAAAAAGACTTTCCGAATGCTCAAAGTTCTGTCCTCACTTTCATTTATCATTACAAAGCGGATGTGATACGGTTCTTAAGCGGATGAACAGAAAGTATACTACGGAACAGTATTTGGAATGTCTGGAGGTACTTAGAAGTAATTTCTATAAGCCATCCATTACGACTGATATAATAACCGGATTTCCTGGAGAAACGGAAGAAGAGTTTTCTGAAACATGCAGATTTGCAGAAAAATGCAGATTTGCGGCAATTCATATTTTTCCGTTTTCAAAAAGAGAGGGAACTAAGGCAGCAATAATGTCTGAACAGATTGATGGTTCTGTTAAACAGAAAAGGGCAGCAGGACTTTCCGAAATTGAAAAGCAGCTCAGAGACGAGTATGAAAAGGACTTTGATGGGGATATATGTCAGGTTTTGGTAGAGGAATGTTTTATTGAAAATGGTGTGGTTTTTTGTACTGGACATACAAGAGAATATGTTCAGACATATTTTAGAGGCGATGAAAAACTTGTGAATAATCTTGTAGATGTTACAATGTCAGGTATTAAAACTGTTCACGGAATTTTAAGTGAGGTATAATAAAAACCGATTGCGATTTAACGCATATGATGGTATGATTATAAGGTAATTTGGATTTCTATACTTTGGGGTAAGTAGCCGGGTTTTGTGTAATAGATAACTTGACAAGGCTTATAAAATACGAATGTGTGATGGAGGTAATTATGGCAACACAGTATTATCAGGTTGAAAAAAGAGATGACAATTATGTAAGAAATGTCATTTCAACCGTATATATTGCTTTAGTGGAAAAAGGGTATAATCCGGTAAATCAGATTGTCGGATATCTGATGAGCGGAGATCCTACTTATATAACAAATCACATGGGAGCAAGAACGCTTATTGCTAAGGTAGAACGAGATGAAATTATTGAGGAGCTGCTTAAGGATTTCATTGATAAAAATTTATCGTAATGAGGCATAAATATGTTTAGATTATTGGGACTGGATTATGGATCGGTAACCGTAGGAGTGGCGGTCAGTGATCCTTTGATGTTAACTGCTCAGGGATTGGAAACCATAAGAAGAAAGCATGAAAATAAGTTGCGACAGACATTGGCACGAATTGAGGCACTGATAGATGAGTATGATGTATCAGTGCTTGTTCTTGGTTATCCGAAGAATCTTGATAATTCGATTGGAGAACGTGCAAAAAAATCTGAGGAATTCGCTGAAATGCTGAAGAAAAGAACGGGATTGCCGGTTGTTCTTTGGGATGAAAGACTTACAACCGTTTCTGCACACAGATATCTTGACGAAGCAGGATTGGATTATACAGAAAAATCAGAAGTAGTTGATATGGTTGCAGCAGGTATTATTCTGCAATCATATATTGATTTTCTGGCAAATAATCCGGATGAAAAGGAAAAGATTGAAAAGGGAATTATAAATGGATAATGTTATAAAATTTCGTCTTGATGATGGAAGTGAAACAGAATTTTTAATGGAAGAAAGCTTTAAGATTAACGGAGATTCATACCTTTTAGTTACGGAAAAGGGAGATGAAGAGGGACTCGCTTACATACTGAAAGAAGTTCGGGATGAAGAGGGTGACGTGATTTATGAGATGGTAGAAGATGATAATGAACTTAATATTATTACAGACTATCTTAATCAGACATTAGATGATACATATATAGATAATTGATAGGAGTATTTTTTGAAATGGGAAAAAGTATCAGGGTAATTCCTTTGGGAGGACTTGAGCAGATTGGAATGAATATAACGGCATTTGAATACTGCAATTCAATTGTGGTGGTTGACTGCGGGCTTGCATTTCCGGATGATGATATGTTAGGAATAGATCTTGTAATTCCGGATATATCATACTTAAAAGAGAATATTAATAAAGTAAAGGGTTTTTTTATAACTCACGGACATGAGGATCATATCGGGGCTTTGCCATATGTACTGAATGAAATTAATGTGCCGGTTTACGGAACAAAGCTGACTTTGGGAATAATTAACCATAAATTGCAGGAATTTGAGATGGCTGACAAGGTTGAGTTGAGATGTGTTACTTTTGGAGATGTTATAAAAGCAGGTGAACTTTCTGTTGAGTTTATTAAGACGAATCACAGCATCTCTGATGCTGCAGCACTTGCAATTTCGTCACCGGCGGGAGTAATTGTTCATACAGGGGATTTTAAAGTGGACTTTACACCTGTTTTTGGCGATGCGATTGATTTGCAGAGGTTTGGCGAACTGGGGAAAAAGGGAGTTCTTGCTCTTATGAGTGACAGTACAAATGCCTTAAAACCCGGCATGACAATGTCTGAAAGAACAGTTGGAAAGACATTTGATAATATTTTTCAGGATGCAGGAGAATCCAGAATTATTGTTGCGACATTTGCATCGAATGTTGACAGGGTACAGCAGATTATTAATTCCGCTGCAAAGTTTCAGCGGAAAGTTGCTATAGAAGGAAGAAGCATGATAAATTATATTTCTGTGGCAGCTGAGCTTGGATATTTAAAATTGCCGGAAGGAATTCTGATAGGAATAGAGGAACTTCACAATTATCCTGATAACAAGATTGTAATGATAACAACCGGATCGCAGGGTGAAGCTATGGCGGCATTGTCAAGGATTGCTGCAAACCTTCATAAAAAGATACAGATTAAACCCGGAGATACTGTTATTTTTAGCTCGACACCTATACCCGGAAATGAGAAAAATGTTTCAAAAGTTATTAATGAGTTATCAATTAAGGGTGCAAAAGTAATTTTTCAGGATACGCATGTTTCCGGACATGCCTGTCAGGACGAACTTAAAATTATATATACACTTCTTAAGCCAAAGTATTCAATTCCGGTTCATGGAGAATACAGACAGAGAAATGCACAGAAGGAGTTGGCAATAAGCCTTGGAATGGCAAAGGAAGATGTATTCCTTATAAATTCGGGAGATGTTCTTGAACTGTCAGAGGATAAAGCTGTTTTAAATGGTTCAGTTCCGGCGAGACCAATAATGGTTGACGGACTCGGAGTGGGAGACGTAGGCAATGCCGTTTTAAGGGACAGACAGTATTTGTCAGAAAACGGGTTGGTAGTCGTATCTATGGCTGTTTATTTTGATGAGCAGCTTATCGTTGACGGACCTGATATAGTTACAAGAGGATTTGTGTATGCAAAGGACGCTGAACAGTTGCTTGAAGGTGCAAAGCAGGAAGCATATGAGGCATATTGTTTCTGTGCAGATCAGGGCTATAATGATATTGGAAGAATAAGAAATGTTATAAAAGATGCATTGTCTGATTTCTTCTGGCAGCAAATCAGACGTCGTCCGATGATTTTACCTATAATTATGAAGGTTTAAATATCTGAAGGGAATGGAATAAATGGCGAAGGCAGTTCGTGTAAATAAAAAAACAAAGGGTCAGGATACAGGAGAACTTTTTGTATCTCTTGGAGGAAGTGTTATCAGACTTGCAATAGATGTAATTGTTTATCTGATAATAATTGCTTTGCTTATATTTTGCTGCAGATATTTGTATAATTTTTGTTTCAGGGTATTTGGTTCTGCAAGTGTCACTGATTCTGAAAATGCTTATTCAATGTCAATAACGGTCTCTCAAGGTGAAACAACCATGGAAGTGGCTGAAAGACTTGAAGATTATGGTCTTATATTGGATAAATACTCGTTTACCGTTAAAGCAAGGCTTGATAAAGCCTCAATAAAACCGGGAACGTTTATTATAAGTTCTGACATGGATTATGATGAGATTGTAGGAATAATCACGGATTTTGGTCAGATTGTAGATGAAGACGAGCTTGGAGAATCAATGAAGGAAGAAGAAAAAAACACAGGAAATTCCCAATAGACTTTTATGTGATTTGAAAGGTACTTTACATGATAATCGATGAAAATTTGACCGGATATATAAGATCATTTGAACCTGATCTTTCCGATTACCTTTGTGAAATTGAAAAAGAGGGAGTGGAAAATTCCGTCCCGATAATCAAAAAAGAATCGCAATCCGTATTACGTTTTGTTCTAAAAGCTTATAATCCACAAAAACTGCTTGAAATAGGAACAGCAATCGGATTTTCTGCATCTCTGATGCTTGATGTTTTGGAGGGGAATGCAGAAATATTGACAATTGAAAAAAGTCCTGAAAGAATTTCGGACGCAGAAAGGAATTTCGATAAATCGCCGTATAAGGACTCGATAAAGCTTGTTGAAGGTGATGCGGCTGAAGTCCTTAAGAAGCTTACGGATGAAAAACAGAAATTTGATTTTGTATTCATGGACGCGGCGAAGGCTCAGTACAGTGAATACTTAAAACATATTGATAAACTTTTAAGAACCGGAGGGGTACTTCTTACTGACAATATTCTGCAGGAGGGGAGTGTCTATTGTTCAAAATTTTCGGTTATAAGAAGAGACAGGACTATTCATCAGCGAATGAGACAGTTTTTGGACCATATGATGAAGACTGATGAATATTCGTCATGTATAATTCCGATAGGAGACGGAATGCTTTTGAGTATCAAAAAGTAATGAAAGGATTACAATTATGAATAAACCTGAATTATTGATTCCGGCAAGCAGCCTAGAGGTTTTAAAGGTTGCTGTTGATTTCGGAGCGGATGCCGTTTATATAGGAGGAGAACAGTTTTCCCTTAGAGCAAAAGCACGTAATTTTTCTAAGGAAGATATGGCGGAAGGAATAAAATATGCGCATGAACATGGTGTGAAAGTGCATGTTACAGCGAATATAACGGCTCATAATGATGATATAGACGGAATAATTGACTATTTCAAGGAATTAAGCGAAATCAAACCTGATGCGGTCATAATTTCAGACCCTGGAATTTTTTCACTGGCATCAGAATTCTTATCACCTGAAATTGAAAAACATATAAGTACGCAGGCAAACAATGTGAATTACCGTACTTTTCTTTTTTGGCATGATCAGGGAGCTAAAAGAGTAGTTGGCGGAAGAGAATTGTCTCTCAGGGAAATAAAAGAAATAAGAGCCAAAGTACCTGAAAGTCTTGAGATTGAGTGTTTTATACATGGTGCAATGTGTATTTCATACTCAGGAAGGTGTCTGCTCAGCAACTATATGACTGGGCGAGATGCTAATAAGGGTGCATGCACCCATCCATGCAGATGGAAATATGCAGTGGTAGAAGAAAACAGACCTGGCGAGTATTATCCTGTATACGAAAACGAAAGAGGGACATATGTATTTAATTCAAAAGATTTGTGCATGATTGAACATATTCCGGAGATGATCGATGCAGGAATAAACAGCTTTAAAATTGAAGGTAGAATGAAAACAGCATTGTATGTTGCATGTGTTACCAGAACATACAGAAAAGCAATAGATGATTACTTTGAAAATCCGGATAAATATTTTTCAAATATGGAATGGTATCGTGAGGAAATAGCGAAGTGCACATACAGAAACTTTACGACAGGATTTTATTTTGGAAAACCGGGTGCAGATTCTCTTGTATATGATAATAATGTATATTGCAGAAACTACACTTATCTTGGAATCATTGAAAAAACATTTGAAGACGGAAGTTTTGAGATTACCCAGAGAAATAAGTTTTTCGTCGGAGATGAGATTGAGATAATGACTCCGGATTTCAGAAATATTGTAACAAACGTTGTTAAGATGTGGGATAGTGAAGGAAAAGAAGTAGATTCATGTCCTCATCCGCAGATGAAGATGAGGATACTTTGTACAGACAGAGTTTCCCCAGGTGACATTATTCGAAGAAAAGATATGGAATAGCACTTTTTTTGACAGAAGAGCATATAGTGGTTTAAGAAAGTTTTGGATTTTTATGAAAACATTTCCAATACCGCTGACACAGGCAGAGGAAGAAGAAGCATTATGCAGACTTCGGAATGGAGATAGTAAAGCCAGAGAAATTCTGATACTTCACAATCTGAGATTGGTTGCTCATGTAATAAAAAAATATGTTTTCTCTGAATCAGAACAGGATGAATATATATCAATAGGTATAATTGGTTTGATAAAAGCAATTGATTCATTTGATGATTCTAAGGGAATCAGACTTGCAACATATGCATCGAGATGCATTGATAACGAAATTCTGATGGTATTGAGAGCTGGTAAAAAGCTTTCCAGGGAGGTTTATCTTAGTGATTCGGTCGGCAAGGATAAAGAGGGAAATGATATAAACCTTATTGATGTTTTGGTATCGCCGGATAATGAACCCGGATATGAACTTATTTTATCTGAGGATATTAACAAATTAAGGAAGGTTATTTCAGAAAAACTTGATAAAAGAGAAAGGCAGATAATATATCTGAGATATGGGTTCATAGAAAATAAAATATATACGCAGCGGGAGATTGCAAAAAAATACGGTATTAGTCGCAGTTATGTAAGCAGATTGGAGAAAAAAGCAATTGATAAACTGAAAGACTCCATGAGATAGCTGCATTATGGCGAAGAAAGGAATTTATGAACAAAAAACAGATTATAATCTGTACAGTTGCAGCAGTACTGGTTGTGTGCGGAATCGGTGGATATTTTTTTTATAAAGATTATAAAAAAAAGCATCAGCCGAATATTGACATAGCTACAATGTCAGATTCAATTCCGGAAGGTGAAAAGACAAACGGATATGAAGAGCAGGTGGTCACTCCGAATGACCCTCAATTTACAGATCTTTCGGAAAAATCAACCGGACTGTATCCGACATTGAGTGGTGTATATGAAGGTATCTGGGATGGATTTGAGTTGAATCCGATTGACATAAATGCCTTAGGAGACAGTAACCTGACCGCAGCATATAGAATGATTTGGTCAAGGAAGTTTCTTTATGTACAGGTGATTGTTAATGACATTACTTCTGATGGATACATTGAACCTGATGATGGTACAGCTATATTGTACACAAAGGATGTACCTGATGATGTGAAAAATCCTAACACCCTGATTAAGCAGGACAGTGTTGAATTTTTTATAAATGAGGATAACAATAGAAATTCACAATTGTTGGTCGGTGACTGTCATTATTATATAAGCCGTTCAAATGAAAGATTGTCGGGATTTGGTGCAGTGACTGATTACCAGTCGGTGAGCTACGAAATATTTGATGAAGCAGGGAATTCTACAGGATATATAGTTGAAGCGGCATTACCATTACTTACAATTAAGGCTCAGAAGAATAATTCGATTGGTTTTGAAGTAAAAGTGAATGATGTTTCTGATGGAAAGCTTATTGGAATAAAAAAATGGGCAAGTTCATACCTTTATGATTTTCAGAATTTTAAGGCTTTGGGTAGTGTTACATTTAAATGATATGATACCGTAAAAGTGAAATTTGTCATGATATAATGAATGTTGGAGCTGATTCTATCAGTATGCTAACATTAGGAGGAAAAATGAATAAGTTAAAAAACTTGATTACAGGTATGGTTTTATTGTCGGCAATGCTGGTGGTTTTAATGCTTCCATATTCAGTTCATGCTGAAAATGAGAATGAGGGAGTGCCAGCGGAACCATCTGTTGAGATTACAGAACCGGTAGAACCGGAACCTACAACAGAGCCGGATGTGCCAACGGACACTCCATTACCGACAGAGGAGCCGGTACCAACGGAGGAACCGGAACCCACACCGGAACAGACACCTTCAACGGGACCTACGGATGTACCTGTTGATATTCCGGTTGCGACAGAAGTTCCTGAGCCAACGGCAGATCCCAACATCACGATTACGCCGACTCCGACACCATATCTGACAGTTGTTCCACCGTCAGAAGATAGAGAGTATCCGGCACCTGACAGAGCTTCGGATAAATCGATTAGGATAAAATCACCATCAGTTGTTAAAATAGATGGAATATATGATATCATTTGGGACAGTATTCCTTCGTGTGAGATAAAAAATGTAGCTTGGGGCGAGAATGGTGCAAGCGGAAGTTTTAAGACATATTGGGATAAAGAGTATTTATATGTTTTGGTTGAAGTAAACGATATGACACCTGATACGGCATCTGACAGATTTACAAGACAGGATTGTGTTGAGATTTTTCTTAATGAAGACGGAACCAGGCCGGAAAAATATGGTTTAGGTGACCATCATATAAAAATAAACCGTGATGGAATAATAGAATACGGAAATAATACCGATGATAAGATGACATATGCAAAGGTAATAGAAAAAGAAGGGGGATATTATGTTGAAGTATCGTTCACTTTTAATACGATTCACCCGTCATATGGTCAGGCTATAGGATTTGATGTGCGAATAAATGATTCACAGGGAAATCAGTACAGAGATTATATGATTCAGTGGAGTGATACCTCGATGTATACATATGACAGGCTTAATAAAATAGGATTATTGTTTTTAAAATAGATGTATCTGAGGCAAAATAAAAAAGGTGCAAATAATTGCACCTTTTATGCGGATAGCGGGACTTGAACCCGCACAGGTTTCCCCGACAGATTTTGAGTCTGCTGCGTCTGCCATTCCGCCACATCCGCAAGCTTCATTATTTTAACACGATTCCTGCAGTAATGCAAGTGGAAAATTGATTTTGCAAAGGAAATAAAATATGAGATGTGAAGAATGTCAAAACATGATTAATGATTATATAGATGATACTCTTGATGAAAATACAATGCTTCTTTTTGTTAATCATGTAAGAAATTGCAAATCATGCAAAGAGGAACTGCAGATAAATTACTCTATACTTACAGCTTTGAAACAGATTGATAGTGGTGATGATTTTTCAGAAAATTATGAAGGTGAGCTTGAACAAAAACTGACATCATTCATTGCAGAAAAAAAAAGGAAAACAAATCTATACATGCTGTTTCTTGCCTTGATTTTTGCCGCTTCTCTTTTATTAACTCTCTTTTCGATGATGGTTACGAATGAAGGAAATATAATTTATTCTCAAAATAAGGATGCAGACATAATAGACTTCAATTATGAGGGATTGAATGAAAAATTTGATCCGGTTGAAAAGATAATCAAAGAATGTAACAATAATATAATCAATTATATTCTTAATCAGAAAGGAGAAAATGACAGTGGCAAGTGCAAGTAGTTATATATATATTCTTATAATTTTTTTAAAAATGATATTCTTTATTTAGGGGCTGGAGGAAACAATGAATACGGATGAATTTTTACTTATAATTGACGGCTCAAGTCTTTTATCAACACAATTTTGTGGAAATTTGCCCAGAGAGGTCCTGATGGCAAAGACACCTGAGGACAAGGAAAAGTTTTTTTATAAAATTATGCAGACAAGCAGAGGGGTATATACAAATGGAATATACGGCTTTTTAAGGACTTTATTTAATATACTTGAAAAGCAAAAACCATCATATATTGCAGTAACATGGGATGTGACAAGAGATACTTTCAGACGTGAACTTTATGAAGAGTATAAGGCTAACCGGACACAAACCATGGAACCATTAAAAAAACAGTTTATTTTATGTCAGGATATTCTTAAAAGAATGGGTATTGTTCAGTTTATGAGTGACAGATATGAAGCTGATGATTTTTCAGGAAGTCTGGCTCATAAATTTGAAAAAGAGATTCCTGTAAAAATCATGACCAAAGATCATGACTACCTTCAGCTGATTAATGATAACACATCTTTGTGGCTTATTATGTCAGATCAAAAGAAGGTTGATGAATTTAACAAGAAGCATGGTATAGATAAGGCATCGTGCAATTTACCTAAAAAAACAGTATGCTTAGACAGAGAATTGGTAAAGAATGAGTTTGGAATCTATCCTGAAAGCGTTGCATCATTAAAGGGGTTAATGGGAGATTCAGCAGACAACATTAAAGGAGTTCCGGGAATCGGAGATAAAACGGCAACAGCATTGATAGCCCATTATGAAAATATTGATGCTTTATATGATGAAATAAAGAATTATAAGGATGCAAAACAGCTTGGACTCAAATGGAAAAATGAACTTGGAATAAGCAGAAATCCGTATAATTATCTTGTAAAGGAATCAGAAACGGAAATAGTAGGTGAAAAAGCAGCAAGGCTGAGTGAAAAACTTGCTACAATAGTCAGAGATATTGAAATACCGGAAAAACTTGAAGATTTAAGGGTTGTTCTAGATAAGACGGAATGTTTGAATGTTTTGTCAGAACTTGAAATATCATCATTAAAGGTTCCGACATGTGCTTTAGATAACAACAATGATGAGTTTTCAACAGAATTTGAAAAAAGATATGTTTTAGTAGATAATCTTGGAGATTATTATGAAATTGTGCCTGAACTGAAAAAAAAGTTGTCAGGTGTTGACGTGGGCATAGCGGTCGGATGTACTGATGGCGAAATTTCTAAATTGGCATTTTCTTCAGATGATGTTTTGCTTGAAGTAAGAGCAGAAGGTTTTATTTTACCGGAAGTTCTTAAAGAGCTTCTTCAAAGTGTGATTGACGAAGCTGAAAGGATTTTTTGCTTTGATTTTAAGTTAATACTTAGTTTTTGTAAAAGTGATAATGATTTCTTTGATTGTGCCATAGCACATTATCTTTTGGAACCATTGTCAGCAAAACATGACTTTAATTCGGTGCTGAGGTATTTGGGAATGTCGCAGGAGTTTTCAGAAAATGAAATTGTGGCAGAAGCATATACGGCTGATAAACTTTGGTTGACTCTTCAGAATAAAATGTCAGAAAAAGGTCTTCTGGGAATATATAATGATATAGAGAAACCTCTGGTGGGAATTCTGGCGGAAATGGAAGAAGTTGGAATATGTTGTTCTTCAGATGAACTTGAAGTTCAGAAAAAGGAACTTGAGGAAGAACTTTTAAAATGTGAAAAAGATATTTATGAACTTGCCGGTGAAAAATTTAATATTTTATCTCCTAAACAGCTTGGTGAAATTCTTTTTGTAAAATTAGGGATACCTGGAGGAAAAAAAACAAAGACAGGGTATTCGACCGGAGCAGAGATACTTGAAAAGCTTGCACCGGATTATGAAATTATAAGTCGAATATTATATTACAGACAGTTGTCAAAGCTTATTTCAACTTATCTTATCGGTCTTAAAAAGTGTATAATGACGGATGGGAGAATTCATTGTACATTCAGACAAACGGTAACAGCCACAGGAAGACTGTCATGTACCGAACCAAATTTACAGAACATCCCAGTAAGGGATGAGTTAGGAAGGCGGATAAGAAAAGCATTTGTTCCGGAGAAAGGTAAAGTGTTTGTCGATGCTGATTATTCGCAAATTGAGTTAAGGATCCTTGCACATATGGCAGGAGATGAGAAACTTTTGGAAGATTACAGAACTCAGAGGGACGTTCATCGTTCAACTGCAGCAAACGTATTTGGAGTTTCTTATGATGAAGTTACAAAGGAAATGAGACAGAATGCCAAGGCTGTGAATTTTGGTATTGTTTACGGTATAAGTTCTTTCGGACTGGGGCAGGATTTAAACATATCCAGAAAAAAGGCGGAAGAATATATTGATTCATATTTTAAACATTATCCGGCCGTAAAGGAATTTCTTGACGGATTGGTGACGTATGCATCACAAAATGAATATGTTAAAACGCTTTACGGAAGAATAAGACCTGTTCCGGAGATATCTTCACCTAATTTTAACTTGAGAAATGCTGGTGAAAGAATTGCCATGAATTCTCCTATACAGGGAACGGCGGCAGATATAATGAAGATGGGAATGATAAGGGTATACAAGGCTCTTAAGGATTCGGGACTGGATGCAAAAATGATATTGCAGATTCATGATGAGATAATTATAGAAACAAAGAAGGAAGATGCGGAAAAAGTACGACAGATTCTTATTGAGGAAATGACAAATGCCGCAAAGCTTAAAGTTAGCCTTGAAGTGTCTTCGGATATTGCAGATAATTGGTATGACCTGAAATAATTAAACAGTAAGACCGTCTGTCTGCCTGCAAATGATGGAGCAGTAAACAGATGGTCTTTTTAATAAAAAGGAAGTATCGGGAAGTTGAGGAATTAGAATTGAATAAAAAAATTATTGCACTTACCGGCGGAGCAGGTTCCGGAAAGTCATTTGTTTCTGAAATAATCAGAAATGTTTTTGGTTATACGGTAATTGACTCAGATATAACTGCAAGAAAACTTATGGAAAAAGGAAAACCGGTTTATAATGAAGTTATTAGAGCGTTCGGAAATGACTATACTGAAGAAGGCGGAAATATAGACAGAAAGAGGCTTGCTGAAACGGTATTTAATTCTTCTGAAAAATTGGAAAAACTTAATGCTATAACTCATCCGGCAGTAATTGAAGAGATAAAACATATCGCTGATGCTGATGATGGAGAGTTTGTATTTGTAGAATCAGCTATAGCTTTGACAAGCGGTTATTGTGATTTTTGTGACTTGATCTGGATGGTATGGGCAGAAAAGGAAACCAGAATGAGAAGGCTTAAAGAAACAAGATCATATACTGATGAGAAAATAAACTCACTGTTTGAAAGTCAGCCACAGGATAAAATTGTGAAGGAAGCAAGTGATGCAATAATTTATAATCCGTTTGACTGTAAACGGGAGAATATCATAAAGCAGATACGAATCCTTCTTAAAGAAGCAGAAGTTTAAAAATATAAGATAAAATAAATTGAATATCACTTTTTAAAGTGATATAATTATTCAGATTATATCATATTTTGAGATAGTGCATGGAGGAAGGCATGAAAATTGCCAGTATTGCAAGCGGTAGTTCCGGTAATTGTATATATGTGGGAACGAATGAAACCCATTTATTGGTAGATGCCGGTATAAGCTGTAAAAAAATCGAAGAGGGACTTGCCGGTTTTGGTATTTTACCAACAGATATATCAGGTGTTTTAATAACACATGAACACAGTGATCATATAAAAGGAATTGGTGTTTTTGTAAAAAAATACAAAATCCCATTGTATGGTACCATAGAAACTCTGGCGGCAGTTAAGAGAACGGCATCAGGAAAAGGAATTCCAATGGAAGTTCTTCAGGCGGTAAGACCGGAAAAGGATTTTATGATAGGGGATATAGGAATCCGTGTAACAGACATATCACATGATGCAGCACATCCAGTATGTTACGGATTTGAGGCAAATGGCAGATATATAGCCATGGCAACTGACTTGGGAGAGTATGATGAAAGGGTAATAAGTCATCTCAGTAATGCTGACATAATATATATAGAATCGAATTATGATCCTGAAATGCTTATGGTTGGTAATTATCCTTATTACCTTAAACAGAGAATTGACGGGGAAAGAGGACATTTGTCTAATGAACTGTCGGCAGAACTTGTGAGCCGGGTATTGCATCCGGGGCTAAAGCATATAATACTTGCTCATTTGTCATATGAGAACAATTTTCCGGAAATTGCCTATCAGACACATAAAAATATGATTGATGAAAAATGGGATTTCGAGGAAGTCCGGCCAACAATTGAGGTGGCAAAAAGAGATGTTCCATCGATTTCACATAATTTAATGGAGGAATATTATGAAAAAAACAATAATAACTGTTGTGGGTAAGGATTGTGTTGGTATAATAGCAAAGGTTTGTACATATTTGTCTGAGCATAAGATAAATATACTTGATATTTCACAAACGATTGTTTCCGGTTATTTTAATATGATGATGGTTGCGGATATTTCTGGTGCAGATGTAGATTTTATTACTGCACAGACAAGCCTTGAAAAACTTGGGAACGAAATCGGATGCATTATTACAATTCAGGACGAAGCGATTTTTGACATGATGCACAGAATATAACGGAGGCTTGTAAGTTGATTAATATAAAAGAAGTATTTGAAACAAATGCAATGATTCAAAAGGAAAATCTTGACGTAAGAACAATTACGCTTGGAATAAGTCTTTTGGATTGTATAGATAGTGATTTAAACAAATTAAATGAAAAAATATATAATAAGATTACAGGACTTGCAGAAAATCTTGTGTCAGCAGGTAATGAAATTGAAAAAGAATATGGAATTCCTGTAGTAAATAAGCGTATTTCAGTTACACCAATCGCACTTATCGGTGGTGCAGCATGTAAAACACCGGAAGATTTTGTATCGATTGCAAAGACACTTGACGCTGCAGCAAAAAAAGTAGGGGTAAATTTCCTTGGTGGATATTCGGCATTGGTATCAAAAGGAATGACAAAGGCTGACAGACTTTTGATAGAATCTATTCCGCAGGCACTTGCAGAAACTGAATTTGTATGCAGTTCATGTAATGTCGGCTCAACAAAAACCGGAATAAATATGGATGCCGTAAAACTTATCGGAGAAAAAATTATAGAAACAGCCGAAAAAACAGCAGACAGGGATTCTATAGGATGTGCCAAATTTGTTGTGTTTTGTAATGCTCCTGATGATAATCCGTTTATGGCAGGTGCTTTTCACGGAGTAACTGAGGCGGATGCAATAATCAATGTTGGAGTAAGCGGTCCTGGGGTTGTTTTAAGGGCACTTGATGAGGCAAAGGGAAAAGATTTTGAGTTCCTTTGTGAAACAATAAAGAAAACTGCATTTAAGATTACGCGTGTTGGACAGCTTGTTGCAAAGAGGGCGTCAGAGATGCTGAATGTTCCTTTTGGAATTGTTGATCTTTCGCTTGCTCCTACACCTGCAATCGGAGACAGTGTTGCTGATATATTAAAGAGTATCGGACTTGAACACCCTGGGGCACCGGGAACAACAGCTGCTCTTGCATTATTAAATGACCAGGTTAAAAAAGGTGGAGTAATGGCTTCATCTTATGTCGGAGGACTCAGTGGAGCATTTATTCCTGTAAGTGAGGATCAGGGAATGATTGATGCAGTGCTGGCAGGAAGTCTTACAATTGAGAAACTTGAGGCAATGACATGTGTGTGTTCAGTAGGACTTGATATGATTG
>CAZNGY010000033.1:0-22553 GCA_964572955.1 uncultured Lachnoclostridium sp. | reverse complement strand
TCGGTTCAAATTACATTCATTATATGTTTAAAAAGTATGATAATGAAATCAGAATCATCAATGTTGACAAGCTTACTTATGCAGGAAATCTTGAAAACCTTGCAGATGTTGAAAAAAGAGATAATTATACATTTGTAAAGGCAGATATCTGTGATAAGGAAGCCATCAGAAAGATTTTTGCAGAAAATGATATTGACAGAGTAGTTCATTTTGCGGCTGAAAGTCACGTTGACAGAAGCATAAAAAATCCGGAGGTTTTTGTTCAGACAAACGTACTAGGAACCGCAGTTATGCTTAATTGTGCAAAGGAGAGCTGGGAGCAGCCGGACGGAAGCTTTAAAGAAGGAAAGAAGTTCCTGCATGTTTCAACAGACGAAGTTTACGGATCACTTCCTGATGATGATAATGCTTTCTTCTATGAGACAACACCATATGATCCTCACAGTCCATACTCTGCAAGCAAGGCATCATCAGATATGCTTGTAAAGGCATATATGGATACTTATAAGTTCCCTGCAAACATAACAAACTGCAGCAATAACTACGGACCTTATCAGTTCCCTGAAAAGCTTATTCCTCTTATCATCAACAATGCTCTTCACGGAAAGAAGCTTCCGGTATATGGAGACGGAAAGAATGTAAGAGACTGGCTTTATGTTGAAGATCACGCAAAGGCAATTGATATGGTACAGGAACAGGGAGAACTTTTCCAGACATACAATATCGGTGGTCATAATGAGAAGCAGAATATAGAGATAATCAATATTATTCTTGAGACTCTTCAGGAAATGCTTCCGGAAGGAGATCCAAGAAAGGAATATATCAATAAAGACCTTATTACTTATGTTGAGGATAGAAAGGGTCATGACAGAAGATATGCCATAGCTCCTGATAAGATTAAGGCAGCCATCGGCTGGTATCCGGAGACAATGTTCAAAGAAGGAATCAAAAAGACAATAGCATGGTTCTTTGAAAATGAAGAATGGATGAAGAACGTTACAAGCGGTGATTACCAGAAATATTACGAAGATATGTATAAAAATAAATAGGAAATGACTGTATACCCGCGTCCAAACAACGCGGGTAAAGGCATATTTATATTATTCTTTCAAAATCAAAAAAATATGGAGGGTTTTATGAAAGGTATTATTTTAGCCGGAGGCTCCGGAACAAGACTTTATCCGCTTACTAAGGCAATATCAAAACAGATTATGCCTGTTTATGACAAGCCTATGATTTATTATCCGTTATCAACACTTATGCTTGCGGGAATCAGGGAAGTGCTTATTATTTCCACAAAGAGGGATCTTCCGGTATTTGAAGAATTACTCGGAGATGGTTCACAGCTCGGCATGAGATTTGAGTATGCGGTTCAGGAGTATCCAAGAGGACTTGCTGATGCATTCATTATAGGTGCTGACTTTATAGGCAGTGACAGTGTTGCACTCGTGCTTGGAGACAACATATTCTATGGACAGAGTTTTTCAAGGGTTCTCAGAAACGCGGCAGAAAGAACAAAGGGAGCAACCATCTTCGGATACTATGTTAAGGATCCGAGAGAATATGGCGTTGTAGAATTTGATGAAAACGGAAAGGCACTTTCCATTGAGGAAAAACCTGAAAATCCTAAGTCCAATTATGCTGTTCCTGGATTGTATTTCTATGATAATGACGTTGTTGAAATAGCTAAAAATGTCAAACCGTCTGCAAGGGGAGAAATTGAAATAACCTCAATAAACAATGAATATCTCAGTCGCGGTGACTTGCACGTTGAAACACTCGGAAGGGGTTTTGCATGGCTCGATACCGGAAATCATGACATGCTCCTTGCAGCAGCAGACTTTGTTTCGGCTTTTCAGAAGAGACAGGGACTTTATATTTCATGTATTGAAGAAATTGCATATAAGAGAGGTTTTATCGATGCAGAGCAGCTCAAACAGCTTGCTCAGCCTCTTCTTAAGACAGAATATGGACAGTATCTTATAGACATAGCTAACGGATTGTAAAAAAAGGAGGAAAGACGGCTTTTTAATGCCGTCAGACAATAGAATGGGAAAAATAACGGTTGAAACATGTGAAATTGAAGGACTCAAGGTTATTACGCCTGCTGTTTTCGGAGATTCAAGAGGATATTTTATGGAAACATATAATTATAACGATTATAAGGCAGCAGGAATACCGCAGGAATTTGTACAGGATAATCAGTCCAGTTCAAAGAAAGGTGTATTAAGAGGTCTTCATTTTCAGATTAATTATCCGCAGGATAAGCTTGTAAGAGTTGTAAGCGGCGAAGTATTTGACGTTGCGGTTGACTTAAGAGAAGGTTCTGAAACATACGGAAAGTGGTATGGTGTTCTTCTTTCGACAGAAAACAAAAAGCAATTCTTTATTCCTAAAAATTTTGCACATGGTTTTATCGTGCTGTCAGAGTCTGCTGAGTTTGCATATAAATGTACTGATTTTTATCATCCTAATGATGAAGGCGGACTTAAATGGGATGACCCTGAAATCGGAGTTGAATGGCCTATGCCGGAAGGGATGACAAAGGAAGAGCTTATTATATCCGATAAAGATCAGAAGTGGGACGGAATCAGTCAGTTTAGAAAGTAAGAAAGGTTTATCGAATGAGCAGATTATCAGGATTCCGGGATAACCGGGATAAGGTTCTCTACCTTGCAAAAAATGACTTTAAAACCAAATATGCAGGTTCGTATATGGGAATTATCTGGGCATTTGTACAGCCTCTTGTTACTATTGTATTATATTGGTTTGTTTTCCAGGTTGGACTCAGAAGCGGTGATGTAGGTGACACACCTTTCATACTCTGGCTTATGGCAGGTCTTATTCCATGGTTTTTCTTTCAGGAGGCATTGGTAAATACGACAAATTGTTTTGTCGAATACAGTTATCTTGTAAAGAAAGTCGTATTCAACATAGATATACTTCCGCTCGTAAAAGTTTTGTCTTCCATGTTTGTTCATATTTTCTTTATGGTACTTTTGGTGGGAGCATATGTGCTTATGGGTTATTTCCCGGGATGGATTGCATTGCAGCTTTTATATTACTCATTCTGCATGGTATGTCTGGTTATATCAATCGGTTATTTTACGTCTGCAATCTCAGTATTCTTTAAGGACACGACACAGATTATAAACGTTTTTATGCAGATAGGAACATGGATGACACCGATACTTTGGAATTTTAATGATGTACGGATGCAGGAAGTACTTTCTAAAATAGGATTCCTGTTTAAGCTTAATCCCATGTTTTATGTGGTGGACGGATGCAGAAGAACCATGATAGAAAAAGAGTTCTTCTTTGAAAGACCTCTTCTTACGGCTTATTTCTGGTTTTTTGTAGTTGTTATGGGAGTTATTTCTTCTGTAGTTTATAAACGTCTTAAACCGCATTTTGCAGATTCATTGTAAGATATGGGACAAGGAGGAAGATTTTGAGCGATTTTGCAATAAGGGTTAAAAACCTGAATAAGGTCTATAAGCTGTATGAAAAACCTTCAGACAGGATAAAAGAAGCCTTAAGCATTACGAAAAAACAGTATCATAAAGATTTCCCGGCTCTGACAAACATTAATTTTGAAGTTAAAAAAGGTGAAATGCTTGGAATAATCGGAAAAAACGGAGCAGGAAAATCGACGATTCTTAAAATAATAACCGGTGTACTTACCCCGACGGAAGGAACAGTGGAAATTGACGGAAAGATTTCAGCACTTCTTGAACTCGGAGCGGGATTCAATCCGGAATATACGGGTATTGAAAACATTTATCTTAACGGAACAATGATTGGTTTTACCAAAGAAGAAATGGACGGTAAAATTGATGATATTGTTTCCTTTGCGGACATTGGCGATTTTATCCGCCAACCTGTAAAGACTTACTCAAGCGGTATGTTTGCAAGACTTGCATTTGCCGTAGCGATAAATGTTGAACCGGATATACTTATAGTTGATGAGGCATTATCTGTAGGAGATGTTTTCTTTCAGGCAAAGTGTTATAAAAAGCTTGATGACTTAAAGAACATGGGAAAGACAATACTTTTTGTAACCCATGATCTTGGAAGCGTATTGAAATATTGTGACAGGGCGATTGTATTCAATCACGGAGAGATAATTTCAGAGGGTGAACCGGCAGCCATGATTGACATTTACAAGCAGATTCTTGTGGGTCAGTACAAAGGTGTACGTGTGGAAGCTGATGTGGAAGACAACATAGAAGTTGCCGATAATGTTGATGAAATGATAAAAAAATCCGCAGAAGACGACATTATGAGCAATGTGGATGTGACCGGTGAAAAATCTGGAGCTGACGGATATGCGTTATGGAAAGACTTCATGCTTCAGAATCCTAACAGTCAGATTTACGGAACAGGGCAGGCTGACATTGTTGATTATGGTATCTTTGATGAAAATGGTGACATAACCAATACTGTTTATAAATTCTCTGATTTCACCATAAAACTTAAGGTAAGATTTAATGAAGCGATTGAGAATCCGATTTTTGCCATAAGCATGGTTGATTTAAAGGGAATGGAGATTACCGGAACAAATTCCTTTATTGAACGGGCAGAAACAGGAGTTGTAAATGCCGGAGAAGTCGTTGTTGCGGAATTTAAACAGAGGATGATTCTTCAGGGAGGTCAGTACCTTTTGAGATTCGGATGTACAGGATATTCCGGAGATAATCTGGTGGTATACAACAGACTTTATGATGTATGCTGTATAAATGTTGTTGCGGATAAGACATCGGTCGGTTATTTTGATATGGATTCAAAAGTGAAGATTAACCGAATACAGACAAAGAATTAAGGAGCATTTTGAATGTCTAAAATAAAAAAAGCGGTAGTTGCGGCAAAAAGATGTATTCAGGATCCTAAGCTTGCAGTCCGCGGATATTATTATGTAAAGGAAAACGGAGTCCGCGGACTTAAAGGCAAGATTAATGCAAATATTGCGGGCAATGCACCAATACAGGACAATGCGGCAGATTCAGAACCGGACAGAAAATATAATTCAGACATTAAATTTTCTGTTGTTATGCCGGTTTATAATGTTGAAATAAAGTGGCTTGAAAAGGCTATTGAGTCCGTAAAAAAACAGAATTATGTTAATTGGGAAATCTGTATAGCGGACGATTGTTCTACAAATGAGGAAGTACGCAGATATCTAAAAAAAATAGAGTGTGACAAAATAAAAGTTGCGTATCTTGAAAAAAACAGCGGTATTTCGGGAGCCAGCAATGCAGCAGCGGCATTGGCAGACGGAGATTATATCATACTCATGGATAATGATGATGAAATAACTTATGATGCCATGTATGAGTTCCTCAGAAAAATAAAGGAAACGAACGCTGATATAATTTACAGTGATCAGCAGATAATTGACGGTGAGGGTAATCCGAGAGAACCTCTTTACAAGCCGGATTGGTCACCGGAACTTGTACTTTCACAAATGTATATCGGACATCTGTTAGGTTTCAGAAGAAGCCTTTTTGAAAGTGTCGGCGGCTTTGATGCAAAGTATAATGGCGCACAGGATTATGATCTTTTTCTTAAGATGACCGAAAAAACTGACAGGATTGAACATATATCAAAAGTTTTATACGGATGGAGGGATTTACCGTCATCTACAGCGACAAATCCGGGCTCAAAACCATATGCCCAGACGGCCGGGCTTAATGCAATTCAGGATCATCTTGACCGTATATATGGAAAAGGCATGGCAAGGGCTGATGAGACAGAAGACTTGTTTGTTTATGATGTAAGATATAAACTTGAGATGAAACCGAGAGTATCTGTTATCATACCTATAAAGGATAATGTCGGACTGCTTAAGAACCTGATAGGTTCAATAAAAGAAAAAACGACATATGATAATTATGAGCTCATAATAGTTGATAACAATTCTGAAAAAGAAGAGACGGCTGCCTATCTTGAAGAAATTTCAAAAGAAGATAATGTAAAGACGGTAAAAGCAGCTTTTCCGTTCAATTGGTCAAAGGTAAATAATTATGGCAGAGAGTTTGCGGAAGGTGATGTTTTCATATTCATGAACAATGACATGGAGATAATTACCGGAGATTGGATGGAGAGACTTGTTGAAAAGGCGGTACGGCCTGAAATCGGAATTGCCGGTGGACTATTGCTTTATGAGGACGGAACAATACAGCACGCTGGAGTAGTTGTCGGCATACAGGGATATGC
The DNA here is from genome assembly GCA_964572955.1 of uncultured Lachnoclostridium sp. GTDB lineage: Bacteria > Bacillota > Clostridia > Lachnospirales > Lachnospiraceae > UBA3775. The sequence continues at coordinate 16,337 of CAZNGY010000033.1, read as the reverse complement.
GGATCATATTTATAAAGGCATGAATCCGGTCCATTATGGTTCACCTTATATTTCTCCTATGGTAACAAGGAATGTTACGGCATGTACCGGAGCACTTATAGCAATTGAAAGGGCAAAATTTGAAAATATCGGCGGCTTTGATGAGGATTTCATTATATGCGGAAGCGATATTGAACTTTGTATAAGGGCATGTCTGAGAGGATACAGAAACGTGTACGACCCTCATGTACGTCTGTATCATTATGAATCTAAGAGCAGGGATTCATATATTCCGCCGGTAGATTTTGAAATGTCTGATTTTGCATACAGAATTTACAGGGAAGAGGGAGATCCCTACTACAATAATTCCCTTGATTACACAAATACAACACCGACGGTTGCAGCAGTAAAGCAGTTTGTCAGAAAAGAAAGTGATATAATGAGAAGTATTAATGATTCAGATACCGGTCGTATGATGTCTCCGGCAGATATAAACATACCCGAAATAATGAAATACGAATTCAGGAAAACGGAATTTCCGGAAAAGCGTATTAATATTTTAGTTCCGTCAATTAACCCGGAGCATGTTTTCGGAGGAATTTCGACGGCACTTAAATTCTTTACGGAGCTTGTTGAAAAATCAGGCTTTGCAGCAAGAATCATACTTACGGATGCTGAACCTTCAAGAGAGGCACTTAGGAAGTATGAAAATAAGTACAGATATGTTAAATCAAGCAAGGATGCGAATGCCAGATTTCAGATAGTGGGATATTCTGACAGATACAGAAAATCCATACCGGTGTCGGAAAATGATTATTTCATGTGTACTGCATGGTGGACGACATATTGTCTCAGTGAGGCATATGCAGAATTTGAAAACAAAGAAGGAATTAAACCCGGAAAGTTTATATATTTTATTCAGGATTATGAACCAGGATTTTACCCTTGGTCCAGCAGATATCTTCTTGCAGATGCAACATATAAACTTAAATATGACCAGATAGCCGTATTTAACAGTGTATTGCTTCACGATTTTTTTAAAAAAGAAGGATACTCTTTTTACAAAGAATATGAATTTGAACCTGTATTGAATGCGGGACTTAAAGAGGTTTTGGAGAAAAATTTCGGTAAAACGGCAAAGAAAAAGCAGATTCTGGTTTATGGAAGGCCATCAGTTGACAGGAATGCTTTTACAATCGTGGTGGATTCATTAAAGAAGTGGGTTGCATCACAGAACGATATTGATGAATGGACAATCCTTTCGGCAGGGGAGTATCACCTTCCTGTTGACCTGGGTAAGGGAAAACAGCTTGTATCAGTGGGAAAACTGACTATTGAGCAGTATGCACAGACCATGCTTGATACCTATGCAGGCATATCACTTATGTCATCACCGCACCCAAGTTATCCGCCGCTGGAAATGTCGGTATTCGGCGTGAAGGTAGTAACAAATACTTATGCAAATAAGGATTTATCGAATTTTAATTCAAATATCATATCAGTAACAAGTGCAAGTCCTGCCGGTATAGCAGAAAGTCTTGCAAGGGTGTGCGAAAAGTACGAAAATACGGTTGAGATTACAAATGAAAATCCGGATTATATAAATAATGACAATGTATTCGGATTTATTGACGAGATAGTAAAAGAACTCTAATAAAGCGGTAATTCATACAAACGGAGGATATGAAAGTATCTTCCGTTTGCAGGTTTTATCCGGCGGAAAGGGACCTGATGGAAAAAATAGGTAATGTGTCAGTTAACTATGAATTTTACAGCGGAGAAGATTCTTACAGCGATGGCGATATAGAATCTGAAATGCTTGAATATATAAAAAAAGAAAAAGATGTAATGAAGATACTCGAAAAGGATACACGGTGGCCGGTATTATACCATTTTTCACCGGTAAGAAGAAACATAATTGATTGGTATCCTTTCAAAAAAGATGCAAAGGTACTTGAAATCGGTTCAGGTTGCGGTGCGATTACGGGGGCGATATGCAAAAAAGCGAAATCGGTAACCTGTGTTGATCTTTCAAAGACGCGTTCACTTATAAATGCCCACAGAAACAGTGAGTTTGAAAATCTGGAAATTGTGGTTGGAAATTTTAATGACGTAAAGCTTGAGGAAAAGTATGATTATGTCACTCTTATAGGGGTGTTGGAGTATGCGGCATATTATACTCCTACAGAAAATCCTTTTACGGATTTTCTGAAGAAAATAAAAGGATATATGAAGGAAGACGGAAAGCTTCTTATTGCAATTGAAAATAAATACGGTATGAAGTATTTTTCGGGGTCATATGAGGATCATACCGGTGTAATGTTTGACAGTATAGAAGGGTATAAAAATACTTCGTCTGCAGTAAGAACATTTTCAAAAAAAGAGCTTTGCAGGATACTGGAAGAAGCAGGATTAAAAGAAGCAGAGTTTTATTATCCGTTTCCGGACTATAAGTTTCCGGACAGAATTTATTCGGATGATTTTATGCCGGATTCAAAGGAGCTTATCTGCAGTATGGACTGCTATGATAAGACGGGAGTACGGATTTTCAATGAGACGGCGGCAACTAATGCAGCCATAGATGCAGGAATGTTTGATGTGTTTTCAAACTCGTTTTTTATTGAAGCGGGTGTCGGGGAGCAGTAGAAATGAAGAAGATTTATTCAAAGATTACAAAGGAAAGAAAAGAACCTTTTCAGATAGAGACTTCAATAGTGCTTTCTGACAATGGGGAAAAACAGGTTTATAAGACGGCAATATCGGAAAAGAGTTGCGGACATGTAAAAAAAATGAAGACAGTTTATGATTCCTATTGTGAAAAAGGTCTTCATTTTCTTAATAAGTGTATTTATTCGGATGATACAAGTGTCGGATTTGAATTCTTAAAAGGAAAAAGTATCAATGCGATGATACTTGAAGCGGCAGCGGAAGGGAAAAAAGCAGACATTCTTTATGCAGTCAGTGAATATCTGAAACTTGTAAAGGAAATAACCGCTACAATAGGAGTGGAAGAGTTTTCGATTTGTGATGGATTCATGGAAGTCTTCGGAGAGGAGATAATTCCGGGAGCAGAAGCGTGTAAAGGGCTTATTTTTGACCTTATATTCGATAATGTGATAAAAACGGAAAAAGGATATGTCATAATTGATTACGAGTGGACGTTTGACTTCCTGATTCCGGTTTCTTTTGTCATTTTCAGGGCGATAAATGCACTCTGGGTGATGCATTCAGAATCAATAAGCAATTATGTATCTTTTGACGAACTTATGGGTATTGCAGCCATTGATAAAGCGATGGTTGATGTATTCCTTAAAATGGATTCCAGCTTTGTTAATTATATTTATGGAGAAGGAAGTTATGCTTCAATATTGAAGCGTTACAGACTTGAGAATCTCAGAATCATGCCGGATACGTTTATTCGTAAAGATGAGCAGGGCAGAATTGTGAGTCCTTATGATAAAGATCATGAAATTCTTGATTCAGTGAACGGAGTGCTGAAAAACAATGCAGCTTTATTTGATGATTATAAAAAGTTTTTCAGAGTTACGGAGAAATATGCCGGACAAATGAAACAAGGCGGCAGTCACTTCCTTGATTCCGATATTTTCAGAACGGAACTTGTCGGTTGTCTTGAAGACCTGACGGGAACAATTTCTTATTACAAAGATATGGTTGAAAAGAAAGACGAAATTTGCCTGGAACTTATTGAAAAGGTTGGCAGGCTTGAAAAGGAACTTGAATATATAAAAAGCAGCAAGGTTTATAAAATGGGGCTTGAAAAAAAGGTTGACCGATATATGAACAAATAATATCGGATCCCGGATTTGGAGTTTGGCGTGAAGGAAAAGATATTTAATTTTCTAAGAAACATATATAAAAAGCTGCCGGTTGGCTATAGTACGAGAAACAGGCTTAAAAGCGGTTTTTACAGAATGTTCGGCTTTGCATTTAAGAATATGTCATCATATAAAGTATGGAATGCAATGAATGTCCTGCCTGAATTATATGACAAAACCGAAATTGACATAGCTGAGGCAATGAAATTCGAATTCAAGGGCAGTTTTGCAATTCAGCTCCATCTGTATTATACGGATCTGACTGAGGAATTTGCAGCTTATTTTGAAAATATACCGTTTACATTCGATATTTTTGTTTCCATGACCGATAAATCAAAGGAAGGATATGTAAGACAAAGATTTGAGAAAGTAAAAAACGCAGATAAAGTAGTCATAAAGTTTGTTCCGAACAGAGGAAGGGATGTTGCTCCGTTTATTGTCTCGTTCGGAAAAGAAATTTCCGGATATGATTATGTTTGTCATATACACAGTAAAAAATCGCTTTTTACCGGCGGAGAACAGACGGAATGGAGAAAATATCTTCTTGATTCTCTTATGGGAAGTGACGAAACCGTGAGATGCAATTTCTATGCACTTGCTAATGAAGAAAAGGTAGGACTTCTTTATCCGGATTCATTTAAATGTATGCCTTACTGGGGACACACATGGCTTCAGAACAGAGCGGCAGGAAGACAGCTTCTTAATATGATAAATGTCAATGCTTCATGTGAGGAAAATTATATTGATTATCCTATGGGAACAATGTTTATTGCAAAGACGGAAGCAATCAGACAGTTTTTGGAATCCGGACTGAAAACAGAGGATTTCCCAAAGGAAGCAGGTCAGACGGACGGAACGATTGCCCATGCATTTGAGAGATGCCTTGGAATTGTGTGCAGACATAACGGTTTTAATGTGTTGGTGAAACAGCAAAAACAGGGAGTTTATCTTTACAATTACGGCAATAAAAACCTTAATCAGTATCTTGCAAAATCATATGCTCATCTGAAGGAAGAACTATCAGAATATGATGCCGTGTCATTCGACATTTTTGATACACTTATTGCCAGAAGAATTTCGGCACCGTCAGAGGCATACGGACTTACGGAAATTGCGGCAGACAGAGAGTTTGGATTTGAAACAGATTTTAAAAACAGAAGACTTTCGGCAGAAGAGGAATGCCGCAGGATAAATCCGGAGAATGACTGTGATTTGGATGATATCTATGACAGAATACTTTCAAACGGTTTTTTTGATAAGCGACAGACGGAAAGACTTAAGGAACTTGAGATTCTTACAGAGGAAAATCTCTGTGTTCCGGATTTTAAGATGGCTGATGTTTTGAAATATGCAAAACATAAACTCGGTAAAGATGTATTTGTTGTTACGGATATGTATCTCAGACGACAGGATATTTTAAAACTTCTGGAAAAAGCCGGAATTGCAGAGTCTGATTTTGATGGGCTGTTTATTTCGTCTGAAATGAATCTGAGAAAAGATAACGGTTCAATGTGGAGGCATTATTCCGGACTCATGACGGATGAAAAAGGACATATGAAAAAGTGTCTGCATATCGGTGACAATGAGGTTTCAGATGTACAGCTTGCCGGAGATTATGGGATATCTAATTATCATATAATGTCACAGAATTCACTTTTTGAATTGAGTAATATCGGTCGGAAGATAAGGATTATGAATGTGGAAAATCCGTCGGAATCCGTGATGAAAGGACTTGTTTTAAACAAATGTTTCGGAAATCCTTTCAGATTAAATGAATCGGAACTGAAACTTGATAAGATGGATAGCAGGGAAGCAGGCTATGCATTATTCGGACCGGCAGTGTTAAATTATACTCTTTATCTGTGCGGTGAAGCAGTGAGACTGAATGCCGGAAAAGTTCTTTTCTGTGCAAGAGAGGGATATCTTCTCAGAGAAATATATGAAATGTTCAGGAAAAGCGGCATTGGTAAAAATGAAAAGCTGCCGGAGTCAGAATATATATATGTATCAAGAAGAGCTCTTTCGACTGCATCCGTAAAAAATGAAAATGAGCTTTTCCTTCCGCTTGAAATGTTCTATGTGGGAAGTATGAAGGAACTTTTCAGAACCAGATACGGATATGAGATGGAAAATGAAGCGGACAGGGAAATAATCCTGCCGGATCAGAAGCAGAGAGCCGAAAAAGTGATAAATGAGCACAAAGAAGAATTTCTTGAAATATGCCGTAAAGAAAGAGAAAATTATCTCGGATACATTAATGGCGTATTAGACGGGATAAATAAAGACTCAAGAATTGTTTTGAGTGATATCGGATACAGCGGTTCGATTCAATATTACCTTTCACTTATAACAGAGAGAGGGTTTGACGGCAGATATTTTGCAACTGATGAAAAGAAAAAACCTGAAGCCATCAGCGGAAATACCATAACAGGGTTCTTTATTGATAACGATGCGGATCAGATTGTTTCCGAGTCAGCAATACACAGATATCATTTGCTTATGGAAAGTGTTTTGATTGCTCCGGACGGTCAGCTTGAGAAAATCGGTGAAGACGGAAAACCTGTTTTCACGGAAAAAGTAAATGAACTTTACAGTGAAGAAATTAAAAAAATCCATGAGGGGATTAAGGAATATGCGGCTGATTATATTCAGACAATAGGAGCTGCACTTGTTTTTGAACCTGTATCAACGCGTTTTGCAGAAGATATGTATTCGCTTATCATAAAAGAAGACATATTAAGCGAAGAAACGGCAGAGACTTTGAAGATTGACGATAAATTCTGTACGGGCGAAATAAGAAATGCGGTGGAGTTCTATAAAGAAAGGATGCTGTAATGACGGATATACTTATGGCAACATATAACGGTGAAAAGTATATAAAAAAACAGCTTGAATCCCTGATTGCCCAGACTGATTCTGAGTGGAGGCTTTTTATTCATGATGACGGCTCAGATGATGATACAAAAAAAATAGTAAAGGAATTTAAGGAATTTCATCCGCAGTATGAAATCCATCTGATTGAAGACGGTATATGTACCGGAGGCGCAAAAAACAATTTTTGTCATCTGTTAAGGTACACAGACTCGGCTTATGTGATGTTCTGTGACCAGGATGATGTCTGGAAACCGGAAAAAATTGAAATAACGCTCAGACAAATGAAGAAAGCGGAAGCTGAAAACGGAAAAAATTGTCCGATACTTGTGCACGGAGAAGCAATGGTCTTCGATGACGAAAGTAAAAAAGAGCTGGGACTGATGAGCAGGTATCAGTCGCTTGAACCTGAAAGAGGGGATTTTTCTGACGTTTTGGTTCAGGGTAACGTAACAGGGTGTACGATGATGGTAAATCGTGCACTTTTGGAAATATGCGAAGAGATTCCTGAGAAAGCAATAATGCATGACTGGTGGTTTTCACTTGCGGCAGCGGCTTTCGGAAAGATATATTTTATAAACGAACCGCTTATTCTCTACTGTCAGCACGGAGATAATACCGTGGGGGCAAAGAAAGTGACCAGTCCTTTATATGTGGCAAAAAGAGTGTTTGCCGGAGGGGATATAAAAGCAAGTCTGAAAAAAACATATGAGCAGGCAAAGGTATTTAAAACAGAGTTTTACGGAAAACTTACGCCGGAAAATGCAGGTGTACTTGATGATTATATAAGTCTTGAAACGGCATCAAAGCCACGAAAAATCAGGATTCTTTTAAAAAGAGGATTTACTAAAAGCGGATTGCTGAGAAAAATGGCATATTGGATTTATGTATAGTTTTATACGAATCCGGAGTTAATCATACCATAGAAAAACAGTTGTTATTTACTGCCGTTTGTGGTAACATTTTAGGATAAAATTAATGAGAAATGGAGATTTTTGAGATGAAAACAGTTGCGGATTATGTTTTAACAATACCGGATTTTCCGGAACCGGGAATTATGTTCAGGGACGTTACCAGTGTAATTGCTGATCCGGACGGATTGAAGCTTGCGATAGACAGTCTTGAGGGACTTATCGAAGGAATCGATTTTGACGTGTTGGTAGGAGCAGAAAGCCGCGGATTCATCTTTGGAGCTCCGATAGCCTATAATAAAAATAAATCTTTTGTTCTTGCCAGAAAGAAAGGAAAGCTTCCGAGGGAAACAGTGACGGAAACTTATGAACTTGAATACGGAACTGCTGAGATACAGCTTCATGCGGATTCGATAAAGCCGGGTCAGAAAGTTGTAATCGTTGATGACCTTATTGCAACAGGAGGAACTGTGGAAGCAATAGCAAAACTGGTGGAAAGACTTGGCGGCGAGGTAGTAAGAATTATTTTTCTTATGGAGCTGGAGGGTCTTAAGGGAAGAGATAAGCTCAAGGGATATTCGGTTGAAAGCGTGGTAAAGTATCCGGGAGCCTGAAATACTTAAATAATAAGGGAAGGAGGAATGAATATGGTAGATGCACCAATGCCGGAAGGAAGTATAGTACGAAATCCGCACGGAATTATCGGATATATGAAAGAATTTACCGCACCGGAAGAGCTTTTTGAGCATCTTATAGCCGTAATTAAAAAGTATCATCCGTCAACGGACGTGGGAAGAATAGAATCAGCATATGAATTTGCGAAGAAATCCCACGGTGATCAGAAAAGAAAATCGGGAGAACCATATATAATACATCCTCTTTCTGTAGCAATAATTCTTGCAGAGCTTGAAATGGATAAAGAAACCATTATGGCGGGACTTCTGCATGATGTACTTGAAGACACTTCCGTTACCGATGAACAGATGAAGGAAATGTTTGGAGAAGAAGTACTTCTTCTGGTTGATGGAGTAACAAAACTTACAAAACTTAAATATAGTCATGATAAGGTTGAGGTTCAGGCTGAAAACCTCCGAAAGATGTTTCTCTCAATGGCTAAGGATATAAGGGTTATCATTATAAAGCTTGCGGACAGGCTGCACAACATGAGAACGCTTAAATATCAGAAACCGGAAAAGCAGATAGAAATATCAAGAGAAACTCTGGAGATATATTCGCCTCTTGCACAGAGACTCGGTATCAGTATGATAAAAACCGAGCTTGACGACCTTTCGCTTAAATACCTTCATCCTGATGTGTATAAAGATATAGCAGAGCAGATCAATGCAACCAGATTCGAGAGAGAAGCATTTATAGCCCAGATAGTTTCGGAAGTAAATGGTCAGCTTGAAAAGTGCGGCATAAAAGCTCAGGTTGACGGACGTGCAAAGCATTTTTTCTCCATCTACAGAAAGATGGTAAATAAAAATAAGACAATAGATCAGATTTATGACCTGTTTGCAGTAAGGATTATAGTGGATTCCGTAAGGGACTGTTATGCTGTGCTTGGAGTGATACATGAAATGTATAAGCCTATGCCGGGCAGATTCAAGGATTATATTGCAATGCCTAAGCCTAACATGTATCAGTCACTTCATACAACCCTTATCAGTTCAACCGGAAGACCGGTTGAGATTCAGATAAGAACATATGAAATGCATAAAACCGCTGAATACGGAATCGCCGCACACTGGAAATATAAAGAGAGTCAGGACGGAAAGAAGTCTGAAAACAGTGAAGGTGAAAAGCTTACATGGCTTCGTGAAATTCTTGAATGGCAGAGGGAATCCAAGGATAATAAAGAATTTCTTAATCTGGTAAAGAGTGACCTTGATTTGTTCTCGGAAGATGTTTATGCATTTACTCCTACGGGTGATGTAATAAGACTGCCTTTCGGAAGCAATATAGTGGATTTTGCTTATGCAATTCACAGTGCAGTCGGAAACAGAATGGTAGGCGGCAAGGTGAACGGTAAGCTTGTGCCTATAGAGTATGTAATAAAGAACGGCGACCGAATAGAAATACTTACGTCTCAGAATGTAAAGGGACCAAGCCGCGACTGGCTGAAAATAGCCAAAAGTACAAAGGCAAGAAATAAAATAAATCAGTGGTTTAAGACGGAACTTAAAGAGGATAACATAATAAGAGGCCGGGAAATGCTGATTGCCTACTGCAAGACAAAGGCGATTGCACTTAATGAGCTTCTTAAGACTGAATATATGGAATCCTGCATGGCGAGGTACGGCTTCAAGGATTGGGATTCACTGCTGGCATCAATAGGACACGGTTCTTTAAAAGAAGGTCAGGTAGTAAGCAAATTAAATGAAAGTCATGACAGACTTGAAAAGAAGAAGAAAAATGAATCCCCTGAAGCAATTCTTGCGACATATACTGATAAAGATCCGGCAAGAAAGGAATCAAAGAATCACGGGGCAATTGTGGTTAAAGGTGTTGATGACGTGGACGTTCATTTCGGGAAATGCTGTGCACCGGTTCCGGGTGACGAAATTGTCGGATTTGTAACGAGGGGACGAGGTATTTCAATCCATAGAACTGACTGTATAAACATAATCAATCTTCCGGAAGCTGACAGACCGAGAGTAATTGAGGCAAGCTGGAATATTGAAAATCCGGAGCAGGATGAATCGGTATATAATACGGAAATAAGGATATATACTGAAAATCAGCAGAAAGTCCTTCTTGATACTACAAGAATTCTTTCGGAAAATCATGTAAACATAAATTCAATCTCGGCAAGAACCGCAAAGAACGGAATGTCTACGCTTATTGTTTCGTTTGAAATAAAGGGTATAAAGCAGCTTGAAATGTGTATGAGAAAGCTGAGACAGATTCCGGGAGTTGCAGACATTGAAAGAACGACCGGCTGATGAGAGGAAATCGTTATCATGGAATATTTTTTAAAAGTGCTGACTGTAGGTGAAAATTATACAAACTGCTGTCTGATAGGTAATCCGGAAACCATGGAGATGGTGATTGTCGATCCGGGAGCAGATGCACCGCTTATCAAAAAAACAGTCAATAAATCCGGATATAAACCGGTTGCAATACTGCTTACGCACGGTCATTATGACCATATCGGAGCAGCTCATGAACTCAGATGTTTCTACGGAGCAAAAATATACTGCGGAGAAAAAGAAACGGAGCTTCTGGAGAATCCGGAGCAGAACCTAAGCTGCATGTTCTCAGGCAGTATGGAACTTGCAGCGGACATAACTGTTAAAAATGAGCAGATGCTTGAAATTGGCGGAATGTACATTACAGTATTGGAAACACCTGGACATACAATTGGCGGCGTGAGTTATTTCTTTCCTCTTTGGAAATTATTGTTTTCGGGAGACACACTTTTTATGGAATCAGTAGGACGTTCGGATTTTCCTACAGGTAATCCGAAGGTTCTTATAGAATCAATCATTGACAGAATTTTTATTCTCCCTGATGAAACGGTCGTATTCCCGGGACATGGACCGGGAACGAGCCTTGCATATGAAAGAAAGAATAATCCGTATTTTTGCTTTGAACTTCAGCAGAAAAACAAAAAAGAAAAAAATTCGTAATGCTTTTATGCAATAGAACGCAGAAAAGAGATATACGGAAAAATGAACAGAGGAATTAAGAATGGATTTATTACAGCCTGAAGAGACAGAAAAAGTATATATTGCAATTTATGGTACGGATATTTCCCAGGCGGTAAGACCTCTGATACAGTCGTTCTTCGGAAATATTGAATATACATACGAATATTTTGAAGAAAAAAATCTGGTGAAGCCGGAAGATGAGGGAATATCCGTTTTGATGTCCTTCACCGATAAAAAACTCTCAGCAGCGGTTTATTCTGATGGGAAATTTGTCATCCGTGCGGAAACTGATAATGTTCCGGATGATATAAGAGAGTACCGTTACGAAGCCGGCAGACTTGTATATGATATGCTGAATAAAATTACAGGGAAAGAGCTTCCATGGGGAATTATGGTGGGAATCAGACCCACAAAGCATATATACGAGTATTTGGAAAAAGGACTTTCAAAAGATGAGATAAGCCACAGATTCAGAGATGAACTTTATGTATCCGAAAAGCGTACTGAGACGGCATATAGTATTGCCGAGAGGGAAAGAAAGATTCTTAAAAGTTTTGACTATCGCAACGGATACAGCCTTTATATAGGAATTCCGTTTTGTCCGACGACATGTCTCTACTGTTCATTTACATCATATCCTGTTGAAAAGTTCGGGAAGTATATGGACGATTACCTGAGTGCGCTTCTTAAAGAAATGGAATATGCATCACATGCACTTAAAGGAAAAACACTTCATACAATATATGTCGGAGGAGGAACACCGACAGCTCTTGATGAAAAAAATCTTGAAAGGCTGCTTGACGGAATACACAGGTATTTCCCGGTAAACAGTACTCTTGAGTTCTCGGTTGAAGCAGGCAGACCCGACAGCATAACTGAGGGAAAACTAAAACTTCTGAAAAAATATGGGGTGAATCGCATATCGATTAATCCTCAGACTCTGGTGCAGAGAACACTTGATGTAATCGGCAGAAAGCATACGGTTGAGGATGTGTTTGATGCATTTAAAATGGCAAGAGCATACGGACATGATAACATTAATATGGATCTGATAGCAGGACTGACAGGCGAAAGCACGGAAGATATGAAAATAACCCTTGAGGGAGTTGACAAACTTAAACCGGAATCATTGACGGTTCATACGCTTGCAATCAAAAGAGCGGCAAGACTCAAACTTGAAAATGACAAGTACAAGTCACGAGCGGCAAAAAATGTGTCAGGGATGCTTGATCTGACAATGGAATATACGGAAGAAAACGGACTTAATCCATATTACTTATATCGTCAGAAGAATATGGCTGAAAATCTGGAAAATACTGGTTATGCGCTTGAAGGCAGAGAGTGTCTTTACAACATCCTGATAATGGAAGAAAAACAGACAATACTTGCTTTGGGAGCAGGTGCGACGACAAAATATGTATATGACGAGGAACATCTTGACAGAGTGGAAAATGTTAAGAGTCTTACCGATTACATTGAACGTACTGACGAAATGATAGAAAGGAAAAGGGTTTTTCTCGAGAAGGCGGAAAATAAAACTCCGTAAAAGAGATGGATTTTAGCAGAGAAATTACACTGCTTCAGAAAATAGGCAGTGAAACCGAATATAAAGAAGATATCACGGCGATGTTTGACCACGGTATGACAGTGGCAATGCTTACGGAAATGATGGCAAGAAAGCTTAATTTGCCGGAAGAAACCGTGAATGACATATCCAAGGCGGGCATGATTCATGACATAGGAAAATTAAGACTTTCCGCATACCTTTATGGACGAAGCAATGACCTGATGGATATTGAAGAAATAAGATATGCCCGTATGCATCCGGTATTAAGCAGAGATATACTGAGACAGTCCGGTCTGTACAATGACAACATAATCGACTACGTTTATTATCACCATGAAAACAGCGACGGTACAGGATATCCGAAGAGGCTTTCGGGAGAAGACATTCCTCTTGGAGCAAGAGTGCTTCATGTGTGTGATACGTTTGTCTCGCTTGTGAGTGAAAGACCTTTCAGGTCAGCATACGACAAGGAAACGGCACTTTCCATAATGGCATTAGAGTACAGAAATTATGATATGAAGCTGTTTATGCTTCTTATGGAGCTTGTACTGACGGATGATTTTGAAAAACTGGAGTTTTTTATCAGACAGGCAAACAAAAGATATCTGGAAAATATGGAAAAACAGAATAATTAAGAAAGAAGAGGATACAAAATGGACAAGGTACAGCCAAGAATACTTCCGGGCTTTATGGAGCTGCTTCCGGCAGACCAGATAAGCTTCAACAGGATGTATGACACAATCAGAAGCGTATATGAGAAATTCGGTTTTCTTCCTCAGGATACGCCGGTAATTGAACTTGCTGACGTGCTTCTTGCAAAAGCAGGCGGTGAAACGGAAAAGCAGATTTACAGATTTTCAAAAGGGGATAATGATCTTGCATTAAGATTTGATCTTACAGTTCCTCTTGCAAGATATGTGGCACAGCATTATCCGGAGCTTACGTTTCCGTTTAAGCGTTATCAGATGAACAAGGTATATCGTGGAGAACGTCCTCAAAAAGGCAGATTCAGAGAGTTTTATCAGTGCGATATTGATGTGATCGGGGTTGACGAACTTGATTTGATATATGATGCCGAGATGCCGGCAGTAATATATAATGTGTTTAAGGAACTTGATTTTGGCTCATTTACAATCAGAATGAACAACAGAAAAGTTCTTAACGGTTTTTTTAAGTCACTGGGTTATGAAGATAATATCGGCGATATTTTAAGAATAATTGATAAGCTTGAAAAAATAGGAGATGAAAATGTAAGAAAGGAACTTTCAGAGCTTGGAGTAAATGACGAGGCTGCAGATTCCATTCTTTCATTTATTGCAATAAAAGGCTCAAATGATGAAGTGATAAATGCATTAAAGTCTAATGGCGTTACAGATGTACTTTATGCGGAAGGTGTTTCAGAACTTGAACAGGTGGTCGGATATCTCAGAGCGTTTGGCGTAGAGGAAAATTATTTTTCCATAGATCTTACGATTGCCAGAGGACTCGATTATTACACCGGAACGGTTTATGAAACAATGCTTAATGATTATCCGAGCATGGGAAGTGTCTGTTCCGGCGGAAGATATGATAATCTTACCGAGTATTACACGGATCGCAAGCTTCCGGGTATTGGAATTTCAATCGGACTTACGAGACTGTTTTACCAGCTTAAATCTGTCGGAGTAATAAAGAGTGAAACATCAGCCATTGCAAAATGTCTTATTGTTCCGATGAATCCGGAAATGATGGATGCGGCTCTTGCAGCAGCAGGAACGCTCAGAAGTGCGGATATACCGTGTGATGTTTACTATCAGAATAAGGGAATGAAACCTAAGATGAAGTATGCAAACAAGCTGGGAATTCCATATGTGGCAATTATAGGTGAAGACGAAAAGGCAAATGGAACGGTAACCGTCAAGTGTATGGAAACCGGAGAGCAGCAGACGGTTGAACTCTCAAAACTTCCTGATGTCATAAAATAAATAAAGCAGATATCACTGCTTTAACAAGGAGGACATAATGGCAGAATCAATGAAAGGACTGCACAGAAGTTTCAGATGTGCAGAAGTAAGCAATAAAAATATCAGTGAAACGGTAACACTGATGGGATGGGTTGCAAAAAGCCGTAACAAGGGAGGAATAGTCTTTGTTGATTTAAGAGACCGTTCCGGAATTATGCAGGTGATTTTTGAAGAGAAGGACTGCGGAGCGGAAAACTTTGCAAAAGCAGAGAAGCTCAGAAGCGAGTTTGTTCTTGCTGTTACAGGTGTTGTAGAAGCACGTTCAGGTGCAGTAAATACAAACCTTGCGACAGGTGACATAGAAATTCGTGCAACATACTGCAGAATTTTAAGTGAGGCACAGACCCCTCCGTTCCCAATTGAGGAAAATTCAAAAACAAAGGAAGAACTCAGACTTAAATACAGATATCTGGATCTCAGACGCCCTGATTTACAGAAGATACTTATGCTCAGAAGCAAGATTACGGCATCTGTAAGAAACTTCCTTACACAGGAAGGTTTTCTTGAAATGGAAACACCTATACTGACAAAATCAACTCCGGAAGGTGCAAGAGACTATCTTGTTCCGAGCAGGGTGCATCCGGGTACTTTTTATGCACTTCCTCAGTCACCACAGCTTTTTAAGCAGCTTCTTATGTGTTCGGGTTATGACAGATATTTCCAGGTTGCAAAATGCTTCAGGGACGAAGATTTGAGGGCAGACCGTCAGCCTGAGTTTACACAGATAGATATGGAACTTTCATTTGTGGATATTGACGATGTACTTGATGTAAATGAGAGACTTTTAAGCAGGGTTTTTAAGGAATGTATAGGATATGATGTTCCGCTTCCTATTGAGCGTATGAGCTGGCAGGAAGCAATGGACAGATTTGGTTCGGATAAGCCTGATGCACGTTTTGGAATGGAACTTGTGAATATTACGGACGTTGTAAGAAACTGCGGCTTTTCCGTATTTACAGGTGCAATTGAAAACGGCGGAACAGTAAGAGGTATAAATGTTAAAGGGCAGGGAGAAATGCCTAGAAAGAAGATTGATGCACTTGTAGACATGGCAAAAGGCTCGGGTGCAAAAGGTCTGGCGTACATCTGTATTAATTCAGAAGGAAGCATAAAATCATCGTTCGGAAAATTCATGACGGAAGATGAAATGAAGGCAATTACGGAAGCAATGTCAGCAGAACCGGGAGATCTTCTCCTTTTTGCTGCCGACAGAAACAAAATAGTATGGAATGTTTTGGGACAGCTTCGTACTCACCTTGGAAAGCAGCTTGAGCTTTATGATAAGAATTCATATAAGTTCCTTTGGATAGTTGATTTTCCTCTTCTTGAGTGGTCTGATGAAGAGAACAGATTCATGGCAATGCATCATCCTTTTACAATGCCAATGGAAGAAGATTGGGCAAACATCGATTCGGATCCGGGTTCAGTAAGAGCAAAAGCTTATGATATTGTTTTAAACGGATATGAGCTTGGAGGCGGTTCCGTAAGAATTCATATAGATGAGATTCAGGAAAAAA
>CAZNGY010000032.1:0-22821 GCA_964572955.1 uncultured Lachnoclostridium sp. | reverse complement strand
AGTAAAGGCTATACAGATTAACAATCATCAATAACCACTCCCAAAACGATTAGAAAGTAATTGGACTTGAACAGAGTGAAAGCACCTGAGAAATGGTAAGGCGCATCACAAGCGTACACTGCTCTCTTGCGAACAATATCAATTCTGTATTCTTACACGGAAATTTAAGAACGAGAGGAAGAACTATGCTAAAAACCGAATACTACAGCAAAGATTATTTGCGAAAAGGTGATAGTGAAACGGTTGATGAAATCAGAATTTTACAAGAAGAAATTTTCAGCGATAGTGCAATCGAGGAGTTTTTTGAGAACAAGTTGACACTGAACAGCGAAACGGCAAAGTCTCTTGTCAAAGAGGAACTTTTAGCTCCGTTTGCTGAACATCTCAGAGAACGAATTGAATATTTCATCTGTGATTTCATCATCAGTAAAATTGACAATTATCCTAATGATGACTATGAAGCACTGAAAGCATCCGCTGACGAAAGAAAACGGCTTATGCTTGCGGGAGCAACGAACAAACGAAAGGATTGAAGACTATGTACATCATCAAATGGAAAAACAAGTGGTCTGGCGAGGAAGGCTTTGTGAAATGTCTCAATCGTGAAAAGGAATATTTTGAGAATGCCTTTGACCGCAGTTTAGCAAAGAAATGGAAGAAGGCTACTGCAAATGCAATTCTTCCTACGCTCTACCGCTACTGTGCAGACAACGACTATGAAATTGTCGTTGCATAATTACAAACAAGGAGAAATAACACAATGACTACAAACAAGGCAATTACAAGACTTGAAAAGGAACTTGCAAAGAAGCAGGAACTGCTTGCAAGTCTCGAAGTAAAGAGAAATGATATTGATGAGAACATCAAGGACACAAAGGCTTCCATTTCCGAAACAAAGGCTGACATTGACCGTGAGAAGCTCGACCTTCTGAAAAGCGGAGCGAAGCGTCAGGGAATGAGCGTTGATGACCTTCTTGCTCTGATTCTCGGAGACGATAACAGCAGTACTTCCGTTTCCGACACTTTGACAGAAGCAGAATCCAGTGACGTAGAAACTGTTTCTGACACTGAAAACACATACGTATAACACAACTCCAGCCGTTTCACTCCCCAAAACGAAGCGGCTGTTTTGTAAAATGGGGTGAATAAGTGAATAACAAGAAAAAGGGCAAAGGCAAATATGCCAAATATATCAAGGCAGGAGTTGCCGTAGGATTGCTTGCTTTTGTTGTTGGCTCTGGTGTGCATTTATATCAAGAATCCAATCGTAGAAATGAAATGGAACTAATCTCCTATCAAGAATACGAAGAATTACTCAAAGCAGGGGATATTGATACAGTAACCTACGAGCCGAGCGAAAAGTATATGTATATTTCCCTTCATAATGACAAAACAAGAAAGATGACAATTGAAGAAAGGGAAGAATATCTTTCTCCAATTGAGGAATGCAAACGTGTGTACTATCCCGCAGGAGAAGATTTTATAAAAGAACTTCTTGAGAAGGGCGTATTGGTTACAAAATCACAAAATAGTTTTATGTCAGTACTTAGCAACTACAGTTCTCTGTTGTTTCAGCTTGCACTTATCATCGTAATGCTGAAAATGTTTTCTGGTATGTCGCCAATGAAAGGTGATACGGTTCTCGAAGCTGAAGCTGACGACATAAACGTGACCTTTGACGATGTTATCGGACACGATGAAGTAAAGCGTGACCTAAAGCAACTCATCAAGCAAATGAAATCAGAAAACGTGGATTTCAGGAATCTGACACATGGTATTCTTTTGGAAGGACATGGTGGTACTGGTAAAACAATGCTTGCTAAAGCTGTTGCAAAGGAAGCAGGATTTAACTTCATCTCCGTTAATTCTTCAAGTCTGATTCAACTTTATGTCGGGCTTGGTGCAAAACGTGTTCGTGAAGTGTTTGAAAAGGCAAGGCAGAAAGCACCATGCATTATTTTCTTTGATGAAATTGACGCTATCGGAACAAAAAGAGGCAATACAAGAGGCACTGCCGAAAACGACCAGACCATCAACGCTCTCCTTGCGGAAATGGACGGTTTCAGCGAAAAAGGTAACGTATTTGTAATTGCCGCTACCAATCGTGTTGCTGACCTCGACCCTGCTCTTGTGCGAGCAGGACGTTTTGACCGCACCATAAAGATTGAAGCCCCAACAAAATGGGAAACACGTCAGGAGCTGTTTAATCATTACCTGAAAGACTATAGCCTTGAAAAGGATATTGACACAGAATCTCTTGCGAAGCAGACTGTAGGGTTTACAGGGGCTGATATTGCTGCCGTATGTCGTGAAGCCAATATGATTATGTTTGGCAAGGAAAACAATGTGGTTTGTCAAGCAGACCTTGAAGAAGCGATTGACAAAATTGTCTTTAAGGGCAACCGTTCTTCCAATGAGCATTCCGACGCTCTTGAAATTGTTGCTTACCATGAGGCAGGTCACGCAGTAATGAATCTGCTGTCTGGAAAGCCTGTTGCCCGCATTTCTGTAATGGGTATGACATCAGGTGTAGGCGGTGCTGTGTTCCAGTCTGACGAGGGCAAGGTGTTCCACACAAAGGAATCCGTAGAACAGGAAATCAAAATACTATATGCAGGAAGGGCATCGGAAGAAATCAAATTCGGCAGGGAACATATTACTGACGGTGCAAGCAACGACATTACTGAGGCTACAAAACTTCTTGTAAGCTATCTGACACGGTTTGGCTTTGGTGAAGGCTTGGTTGACTATTCTGTTTTGTCTGCTGTAAACGCCAACGACACCTCCATTCCTGAAAGGGTAGGCAAGCTGTCTTCACAGTTTTATGAGGAAACCATTGAAAAGCTGAACGAAAATTATGACAATGTGGAAATTCTTGCAAAGAAACTGCTTGAAGTAAAAACGCTGTCAGGCAGAGAAGTACAGAAACTTTGGGACAACTCAGAAATCTGATTGTACTAAAAAAATACATTGACTGTGAGTGATAACTATGAAAAAGAGAAATTCAAGAATTTGCTATGATAAGCATTTTGTAACAAACAATGGACTCCCACTTCCTTGCTATAAGGAAAAAGAAATTGACGGATTATCTTTATATTTCAAGTATAAGTATTTCGTAAATATACGACAAATGAACGAAGAAGTTGAGATTCTATTCCCTGAAAACGGCAGTATTCTCCCACCGTGTATGTATAGTTGTGATTATGATGCTGCAAACGGTTATCGAATGGAACTTCGTGATGCACTTCTGTCAACCGTTCTGTACACCAGAGTAGATTATGTTCCCGAAAAGGCTTGTATTTGGTTTAAGGACGTAACCGAACCACAGATAATCCCTTTCGAGGTGGCAGTTGAGCTTTTGAAAAATAATCCTACAAGCTTTGATAATGCCACAAATATCAACGCACAAAACCTTGCTTACAGTATGTGTGTGGTTGACAGAGAGTAGTGCTGTTATGAACGGAAATTGTCATTTCATATTCGGAGCATCGGTCGGAATTGCTACTGCAATGAATACAGGACTTCTCTGCTCCTATTTCCCTAATCTTACCGATACACAGGAAACGGCTACTCTGTTGATTCTTGGCGGTCTTGTTGGTGGTATCTTTCCCGACATTGACAGCCCTAATTCCTATTTTGGCAAACTGACAGCACCGATTTCCAAATATATCGCCAACCTCGGCAAGGCGTTTGGAAAGAGTGAGGAACGTCACAGAGGAATTTTTCATGATGGTGCGATATACCTTGCAGGACTTATACTCTCCTACTTGTATATGCCGTCTTTGATAGGCTTTTTTCTTGGCTGTCTGTCCCATATATATCTTGACCTATTCAACCCTTCAGGAGTCCCGTTTTTGTTTGGAGTCAAACGCCTACGGCTTGGAACGATATATTCAGGAAGTAAAGCAAGCATTGTTTTCACTTGGATAAGTGCTGCTTTGTGCCTTGCACTTGGTGTAACAGCAAAACTCAACTTGTAAATAACGGATATTTGTATATTATAACACTTGACTTTGCTTTTATTCTGTGGTATAATGAATTTGTGCAAGACATAAGCTCTGCACCACTCTAAAACGAGTGCATGAAATACGGTAGCAGATAGCCTGTTGACAGTCCGTTATATTTCTTGTAATTGACCTTAGCGAACACAAAGTTGTGTGGTATAAGTGATTTATAAGCATAGGATATGTATAGGAGCAGGCTTTCGGGGTTGCTCCTATTTTGCTGTTTTTACGCATTTATGCAGAACATCGTAATATACAAAGGACTCTTTGTGTGGTAAAATGAATGTTGGAGTACATTTTAGACAAAGAGGTGACGAAGATGAATTATGATGGATTATCAGAAGCTGATTCTCAAATGATTGATGCTTTTATCGAATTTAACATGACCGAGGAAGAGAAGCGTTACTGGGAACATCAGAAAGCCCTTAAACTTATTTTGTACAGAGGGTTGGACGAAGCATGGTTTATCAGTGCAAAAAATTTTTTGCGTGATTATATAGTTGCGGCTAACTCAATAATGCTGCTTCCTGTGCAACAGCAAACGATGGCACTTGAATTTGTAGAACGGACAGATTCTTTCATACGAAGCAGACTGCTTTCTGTATTGAAAGAAAATGCAAAACTTTACAAATGCGACATTTCAGGGGAGAATGATACACAAGGACACGCTCTTTTGTTCAAGCAGTTGTATTTATTTACTGACTACTGTTATTTCAAGAATCGTCCCGAAGATAACATCTACAGTAACATCTCGCTTATTACAACAATGCCGACAGACAATGTTCTGCCTACGCTTGCAAACACAGCAAAAAAATTGGAACAGATTGCATCATGCAGTCCAAAAGATGTAATTCCTTTGGGACATTGCTACTACCGTCACATCAGCAGGCTGCTTTCTGCAGCTTCTAAGGGCAAAATATTTTTCCGTAAGGAAGATAAAGAAAAGAGGCTGTTTGAATGTGAACTTGACGTAAGGAACAATCCTGCTCTTTATCCAGTTATCGCAAGATTCATTGCTGAAAACTATGAAATTTCCAATGTAAGCGAAACAGTTGGCGGTGTTAGAATGTTTAAAAGCTTGGAGCATCCGAGAGTAAACCTCTGTCTTTGTTTTAGACGAGTTCCACCAGAACTTGACTACAGTACAACAACTTCCCTCGGAAATTGTATTGCCATTGTTCCATATAGTTGCAAGATTTATGGTTCGGACTATGAATTTTCTGCCCCTGTTCCACCATTAGCCTCGCACGAATTTAATCACAAGTTTAATCGGGTATTTTACCCTGAATATAACAGAAATCAAGAAAATCAAGTAAATGAAAGGAATGAATCTTGATGAATGAAAATCAAACTTTTGCCGAGTTTCTTGAAGACTACAAGGAACAGGAACGACAGGTTCACAAGCTTGACTATGCGAACCTGAGCGAAGACGACCGACAGCTTCTTTCAGACTTTGCCGAGAAAAAGGCTTTTCTGAAGGATATGCAAAACTCTCTCGACTTCGTGCAGGAATCAACGGCTGTTATCCAGAGGGAACAGAACGGCAAGCAGTTTCTCTCTCTGGAAAGTATGCTACATACTCATGGCGAGGGCGGAAAGTTCATTGCTCCCAATAAAAACGCTTCCAAAGAGGCATATGTTGAGTATATCACTGTTCTTACCAACAACCTTGATAAGAATACCATGGATGAAATTCAAAAAGGGCAGAATCAATATGATACTGCTATTCTGAATAAGCAAATGGAAATGGTTCTTGATACTCCCGAAATGAAACAGGAACTGGAACGTCAGCTTCAGGAGCGTGAGCAAATTACACTCAAAGAAATTCGTGATGTGCAGGAACGTATCGAGGAAGAAAAGAAGTATCTTCAAATTCAGGAGCAGGAAAGTCAGAACGAGAAAAACGTTGAGACAAGCAAAAGTGCTGAACGCTTTGACAACCTTGCCGCTGTTGCTGCTCTTACAGTGATTGCTGTTTCAGAAATGGACGAACTTACAAAAGTTGCCGAAGAACTCTCCAAGCAGGAAAAGGATATTCCAGAAATCAGCGTATCTGCTGAAATTGCTGAAGACGGTACTGCAATTATCAAAAATATTGAAGGAATACAGAAACAGCCTGATGCTGAAATCGACACCTCTGCGGCTCAGGAACAGGTTGAGCAGAAAGTCAACGAAGTAAAACAAGACATTCAGGAGACCGTTGAGTTTCACAGTCGTGAGATAGCCCCTAAGTCTGAGCAGGCTGAGGTGGAACGCACTACCGAAAAAGCTGAAAAGAAAGAAACCGCAAAGGCACATAGAAAGCATAGTGATATTGACAGATGATTGTATACGCCTGTATTTTCAGGCATATATATTTTACCAAATATTAACGAATGTTTTTGTATTTTAACGCACAGATATTAAAAACAACAAGAAAGAGGCGGTGGAATTTAATATGACAGATAAAATTTTTGAACTTAATGATGCTGTACTCGAAACACAAAAATCAGAAAATGATTCCTATGTGTCATTTTATGTAGCTATGTATGATGAAGGACTAAAGGAACTTCTTGAACGTACTGCTCTCCTCGACAAGACTAACAATTTCAATGATTTTGAGGAAATTATCGAAGGCGATGCGTACTTGAATGTTTATCTTAGCGCATATGGAAATGGAACAGTAACAATGAATATGGCTCTTGATGAAATGGATAACATTTATGAAATTTCTGTCCCATTGACTGAAGAAGAACAACAAAAGTTATTTGAACTTGCAGACCGAGCAATGGAAAAAGAAGGTGGCGTTAAGTCTGTGATTAAAAATGCTCTTGCTGAATATGAGCAGAATCATCTTGAACCCTCTCGTGATAAGCAGAAACTTATTGATGAAATCGAACAGTTTATGTATGAGCGTGGTGAATATGACTTCAGCGAATCTGACCGTATTCGTTGGCTTAATGATATTCCCGAACCATATTTGCTTGCGATTAACAATGATGCGCTTCAAGAAGCACGTTCTGATGTATCAAAGAATATTGAAGAGTCCATGGCAACTGGTGCAAGAATTGAACCGCTTGTTAATTATTTGAAAGGTCAGACCTACGAACTTGACACGGATGACGAACTCTATGCAAAAGCACAAGGACTTATGTATGCTCTTGAGGATTATAAATCCAATGCGTTGAACGAATACCTCAGAGCAACTACTGCTAAAGAGCTTGAAAACGCAAGTGGTACACTCAGCATTGAGGCGGTCGAACTTTTAAAAGAAAATTTCAATTTTTTTACTATGTATGAATATTTAGAAAATACATATGGAGATGCAGGCTTTGACCTGTCAGACGGACTGTCAACAAATGACATCGTGACAGTTGACAGCCACAGTGATGATGACAAATGGAACGTCAGTGAAACAGAAATGGAAGATATTGCAGACGATATTGCAAGTGATGTTATTGACTATCTCGCTTCTATCGAACCAGCACTTGCTGTTGACAAAGAGGGCAATGAAGCTATTCTTCCACTCTTTCAGACTGAGGACGGCACTCTCATTACTGCTCACTATGTAGAAAAGACTATCGAAGAACTGATTCCTACTGAGGCAGAAATTACGGAATACGGCAAGAAAATTGACACTGATTTCTACACTCAGCCCGAATACGAAGAACGTAAAGGCTACGTAAATATTCTATCTGATTTCGATGCAGTTGATTACCTGAAAGAGACTGCAAGAGAAAATGTTGATGCCGTCAAACAAGAATATCGGCGTGATATAGATACAAAACTTGCATATGAAACAATAGAAGCCGTGAACTGCTCTGTAAAGGAGAATGATGCAGGTACATTTGATGTAATTGATGGTTTGACTGGCGAATATCGTGCAATTGACTGTACCAACTTATCCGAAGTGATTGAGTCTCTCGGGGGTCTTGTAGATAATGCTTTTCTTGATTATCTGGCAGATGAACTGTACCGTAGTGATGACTTTGAGGCTCACAAAAAATTTGTTGGTGAGATTGAAATTCCGCAAAAAGCTGAGGATTGGAAAGCGATTACTGAAAACCCTGATTTTGCAAAATTCACACAAGACTATCAGGGCGAGATTGAAATTATTGACCTGCTTGCAAATCCTGACCGATTGAAAGAAGCACGAATTGCAGACGTAGCTTACACATTCAATCCTGAAGATGACAGGTATAACGCATATAACCTAAAAAAAATTGTGGACGCTAACGAACAGACCGTATCTATGCACGGTAATACTTACAAGGCGACCGAAGAAGCAAAGAAAGTTCTCTCCGAACTTTCTTACTCCGATTTTTACAAAATCAAGTTAAACGGCGACATGACATTTGAGCTGCATACATTTGAAGACCTTTCTGCTGCAAAAACGCAGCAAATGTCAGAAACTCTTGCAGATTTTGTGAATGCAAAAGGTATGAAAATTGATGTTGTTGAGAAATACGGCATGAATTGGTATGTTCTCTATGATAAAGAACTCGGCGATTATCGCAAGAATGAACATGACCTACCAGAACTTATGCGAACCGCTGACAGCTTAATGGAGAATATGGGTACATATGTAAACGAGGTACAATACGACCTTGAAGATGCTTTTGAACTAACCTTTGGTAATTCCGAAAAAGAAGTACCTTCTACCGCTTCTGAGTGGGTGTCATTTGCAGGACGCAGAGACAATGGAAAATTTGCACAAGAATACGAATTTGAGATTGATGTAATGCGACTGTCAGTTAATGATACGAATGGTGCTGATATTATTAAAAAGGCATATGAAATCCAAAACGACCGTCAAACACAGGATAAAGCTAAGGAACAACCTACAAAGGCACACAAAAAGTTTGATAGAACTGATGATTAAAGCTATACGGTGAGCATCTACGGTGTGATTGTGCCGAGTAATTCCGTGTCCAAATTCAATATTGTGTAGTCAGGCTATGCAAAATGTTTGAGTGCAGTAAACTCACAAAAAGAGAGCTTAAACAGACTTTCTGCATATCGCCTGTGCATATGTGAAAGGGGCATTCGGATTAACCGTTTGTCCTTTTTTTATTTTCCCAACGAAGAAAGAGGAATCAATATGAAAATGAGAAACTACTATGAGGTAAATCTGTTCAGTGTATTTGCACAGGAAAAGATAAAGTACCACGACCAGTTTACCGTTTCCTACAATAACAAAAATCAACAGTTAAAATACGCTATGAAAGGGCATGGCGTTTTAACTGTCAAGTTTGGCAGAGACAGCTATGGTGAAAATAGAGAAGACTTCTTCTACTCTCCCGAAGAAAAGCCTGAAGAAAGTTATCATGTTTATATTACGGCTGCCAGTGGCGGTGCAAGAAGGTTCTTTGACGACTTTCTTCAGAAAGTACCTCGTGAACTTCGTGACGTCGCAAAAAGCTATGGAGACAAAGAAAAACGCAGAAGCATTGGAATTGACGAAGCACAAGCCAGTGCAAAAAAACGCAAAAAGCTCTCTTTTGGAAAAGATGAGCGTTAAGAAAGGAGAAAGAAAATGCTTAAATTTGAAGGTGCAAAATTTATTTACTGTAGCAGTGATTGCTATGATTCTCTTATTGCTGAAGAAACGGAAGGCTCTCTATCTGTTGACCTTGACAATGCCAAAGCTGTATTCCACTACGAGGATGCCAACCTCTTTCTTGAAAATGTAAACGGCATTTCCATTGAACTTACAAATGTTACGATTTTTGAGAACGGAGCGAAATATTCTTTTGAACTTCCCAATCCTGAATACGATGAAAATATGGAAGAAAATGTTATCAAGCTTTCTGAAAAAACTGTGTAATGCGAGGTGAGTACATATGGCAAAAGTAAAAGAAATTAGTGATTTTGGTGAGAAAATCGGCGGTGCAAGAAAAGATATTGCACAGTTGCGTAAGCTTGGCGGTTTCGATGTAGACGATATTAGCGAATGGAGCGATATTGAGCGTGATAAGCACATTACGAAGAAAGAAGTCTTTGTAAAACCTGATTATCAGGCTATGCTTGATAGCGGTGATTATAGCAGAGAAGCACTCTACTTTCAGCAAAAAATGTATAAAGCACTTCCTGTAAAGCCGTATCTGTATAAATTTATAATAGAGGCAACTGAACAGGGCAAGTCTGAAAGCGATGGCATTCATGCAGGACAAGAAGCGTACATCACATTCATGAACCAAATGCGTAAGGCTCTTTCAGAAGTAAAGACAACAAAAGACATTCTTTCCTTCGGTTCTAAAGTCAGACAGCTTCAAGAAGAACAGCCTGATATATTCAAATCTTTAGATTACGATGATACCAGAAAAATAAATAGGAATTTAGTTAATTCCTCTTACGCTCTTTCTGTCATGAATTTCAAAATAAACCAGAGCAAATTTCTTTACAGTGAGGATGAAAAGAAACTTGCAGATACTACTATCCTTCAATATGACGGAAAGAACATTTACAAAGAATTTTACATCAATGCAAAGGTTGAAGGTGTTGTCCCACTTAATGGACGTACAATGCAGGAAGTCACAGACCAAACACACACAGGAACGCTTCGTGAATGCCAATTCAGACAGGAAGGCGATAATCTTATTGTTGTTGGCAAACTTACCAGTCATCAGTCAAGCAAAAGCGAAGAATCCCTTCCGAAAGACCTTGCTGTTTGGCTTGCAAATAGCGAAAACAATGTCAATTACAGACCTCTCGGCGATGTGAAAAGCCCTATTGTAAAAAGCGTTGAGATTGATGAAGCTTTTGAAAGAACACGTTTTGCATTCAAAACAGGCAGTGGTACACATTATTTGTACAATCAGGATTCTGCTCTTGCCGATATTGAGAAATATGAAGTCGGTAAATACGTTGTTATGACTGACAGAAATGTTTTGGGTATCAACTACGATTCTCTCGAAAGTGCAAAGAAAGCTGCTATTGAAATCATTACGCTTCGTGATAGTACTTTGGCTGAATCAAAAAAGGCACTTAGAGAAGGTAAAACAAAGCTTATTCCCCCTCAGCTTGCACACATTCACAGAGTCGGTGAAGACTATCTGGATGGCAAGGATGTTGAAGTAAGACAAAAGCTTGATAGCAACGGAAAATTCGTTGTCAAGACCAATGAAAAAGGCGAACAAACTCCTGCCATGGAATGTCCCGCTTTTGAAACCGAACTTGGATTTCGTGCGGGTGAATTTGGCAATTGGGAAAATCAAGATGACCGCCGTGTCAATCTGAAAATGGCTTATGAATCTTTCAGAGATATGACAAAGGCACTCGGTATTTCTGAAAATGATACGTCTCTCGGCGGCAATCTTGCTATCGCATTCGGTTCAAGAGGCAGAGGTGGTAATGCAGTTGCACACTTTGAACCTGCTTCCAATGTCATTAACATTACTAAAATGCGTGGTGCAGGTTCTCTCGGACACGAATGGGGACACGCTCTTGATTATGCCATCGCCAGAGCCGAAAATAAAACCATCAAAAACGGAAAAGGTTGGTATGAAACCGATTCGGCAAAAAGTAAAGACAGTGTTCTTCACAATGTAATGAAGGCAATGAAAGAAACTCCTGACGGAAGTAGAACCGACTACTTGAAGGATGCTATATACATTGATAGCCGCCATTCAAAATCCGATAAGGGCTATTGGCAATCTGATGTTGAACTGTTTGCAAGAGCCTTCCATAACTATCTTCTTGATAAGCTGAAGGAACAAGGAATCCGCAATGACTACCTATGCGGTCATGCACAATACGCACCTACGATGGACAAAGATAATAACGCTCACTACACATATCCTCGTGGCGAAGAACGTGAACGAATCAATCAAGCATTTGATAAGCTTATTGAGAATCTGAAAGAAAAAGGATTTTTCCATGAACATGGTATTGATAAGTCGCATCAGCTTGTACATTCTCAGGACGGTATTGAGCAGAGCGAAACAAAGGAACAGACTCAGGGAATGCTTATCGGTCAACTTGAACTTGATGTTTCAGAACCCGAACAGAAAACTGTAAAAGAAAGCACTGTGGAACAGGAAGAAACACAACCTTCTCAATCAGACAACAAAACGCAAGGAGAAGAAAAGGCAAGTGCATCTGAAGTTGCTCCCTCTCCTACTTATGGAACTGCTAATGATGCAGATAGTCTGCAAGTCGGTGACATTATCAAATTATCAGGTGAAAGCGTTGTTGACCGAAGCTTTAAGACAGTACAACTTTCACCAGAATATGCAAGAGTAACAGAGGTAAATGAACAAGCTGTCAGCTTCGTAACCTCTCCTGACGACCCTACTGTTCCTGATAAATGGGATAACGGCAGGGAAACCTATCTTACAACAGGCGATGAACATTGGAGTGAAAAGCTTGCCAAAAGAGGTTTTGAAGTAATATCTATTCAACCTGAGCAGTCTCTCACTTCAACCTTTACGAATGAGCGGTCTGAGAAACCTTTGACAGAGGATATGCAGAAAGGAACTGACAAATCTATGGCTAAAGAAAACAATGTGTGGGGAACGCCGCAACAAGCTCAGAAAAAGTCTTTTTCTATTTCTCCAAGTCTGAAAAGCTTGGAGAATGCAATGAAGGAACAACAGCCTTTTGCAGTAATGGCAATGTCTACAACAGGTACGGATAAGGATTCAGAACCCATTCGTACTGTAGTACAGGAATACGTCTTTAACGATGAACTGAAACGTTACGAAAAAGGACTCACCTTTGATGAAATGGTGAAGTGTTCGCAGGAACAGCTTGATAAAATGCTGACGGACAAGACATATGATTACTTTGGTAATTCTGGTATTGATAAAAATGCGTATATCAGAGGTGAAGGTATTCTTTCTAAAGAAGAATTTTCCAAAGAGTTTATTTCATTTATGCAGGCTTTGGAGCAGGATAACAAGGAACTGCTGATTATTAACGGCGGTGCTGTATTTGCACAGCAGCAACTCGCCCATATTTCGCCTGAAGCTCAACAGATAATTGCAAACAAAGCTACTGACAGAACTGCAATTTCGCAGACCTCTCTTACTTCCGAATATTTTAAAAGACATGATATTCACAAGAAGGTAACGCTTGAAAATCTCAGAGACGAGATTCTCCCCTCTCCTTCAGGAAGTTTTAGAGATATGCTCATGGAAGGTTCTCCGAGAATGCAGGACTTTCAGAAAATGTCTAAAGAAAAATTTTGCAAGAGTGCAAATGTGACATCGTACCAGTACGATGCTACCGTTAAAGACATCGAAAATCATAATGCAAAAATTATCGGTGCTGATGCAAAGGTAGAACTCATTGCTTATTTTACAAAGGTGGACGGCAGGGAACGTGGAATCTTTGAAAGCGAACGCAACTCACAATGGCGAGAGGCTGACGTTCTCGATAAACAGCAACTGTCTGAAAACGGTAAGGTTAAGTATCAGAACGCTGATTACAAAAGAAAACTTGAAACACTGGTTGCAAGTCGTGTTGTTGACCCTGAGACCGTTCTTGACAGAAATTCCGACTGTGACCTTAACCGTCTTCTGAATATCATGGAAAAGAAAGGTGCTGACAGAAACGGACACAACAAGGGGTTTGTTGTGATTCAGGCGGCAACTACTGGATTTGATAATCGTGGTGTAGGAGAACCGATTCAGGTATCTGCTATTGCTTTTGAACTTGAAGATAACGGCTCTATTACTCCGAAGGACGGCATTTCCGAATACGGCATTAAAGCCTCTGAAAGGACAGTCACTGCCGCTATCGACAAGGCAAACAAAGGCGGTTTTGACGCATTTGGATATGCTGATATTGACGTTGACAAATACCGTTCTGGTGAAGGCGTACATTCAAAAGAAGAAGCTATGCGAAAACTCTCTGCATTCTTCAAAGAATATCCTTCTGAAGACTACCCCATTATTTCAAATGGTGGTGGCAGGAACGAACCGTCCCTTACAACTACACAAGAAGCACTTTTGTCTCTTGGAAGCATCAAAGCATTTAACGACTCTCTCAACTCTGTTGACTTTACTCAGGCAATCAAGGAATACAGTTATGCGGCATACCACGGTGAATGCGTGGAAAGTGTTATTGCAAATGAAGATAATTTAAAATCTTTCGGTCTTGCGGAAATTGTTGCCGCCAATAATGAACTTGCAAATGTTCTGAGACAGACACAGGCAGAAGGAAAGACTATTATCGGTTCTACCCTTCAAAAAGTCAACGCAACAGCAATGCTTGCTGATGCAATCCGTATGCAGGATATGGAACTTCACAGACCAAAACTTTTTGCAACTCTTACACAAGAGGAACAGATGGTACAAGAAGAACCTACTGCTCCTACTACACATGACTCTGATAGAAAACAGGCAGAGCAGAGCAACACTATCCCTGTTGTTTCTGCTTATGATGAAAATGATGGATTTGAAATGGATTCTGACTATACTGGCTACAATAACGCAGTGGACATTGCAGATATTCTTGATAATCCCGAAGTAGTAATGAGTGTTCCTTCCGAAGACACACGAGAACACGGAAATCTGTATTCCGACAAAAAAGGAGATACAAGGGATATTGTTATTGTGGAAGGCAATGTAAAAAAAGTCGCAGAGGTTGAAATCCCTCACGTTGGGGCTGCTCCTATGGGCGAGCAAAACAAGCAAACTAAGGAATCCAAGGAAGAACCGAATCGCCGCATGGCTGACAGACAGCTTGAACGTCGCAGAAAGCGTGAAGACAGTACAAAAGATTATTCTTCAAGAACCAGTGTAACTTCTATTGAAAACTCTGCTACTCAAACCAGTGACCGTGAAACGGAACTTTGGGAAATTATCAAATCACAGCAAGAAATGATGAAGTCCATGCAAGAGGAAATTGCCAAAAAAGACCAGTTGCTTCAGGGCAAAGAGAACACCATTAACCTTATTGTCAAACAACTAACAACGGCTATTGATAAGCAGACTGACCTTATGGCACAGATTGCAGGTGTTTCAAGAGAAGAACCTTCAAAGGATTACACGAGTATGTCATCCTCAGAACGTGCGGATTTCATCGAACACCTTAAAGATGAAATCGTAAAACTCAAAGAAGCAGTCCCTTCTGGAAATCGTGAATCGCTTGCACTTTCTAACGCCAATATGCAGCTTTCCAACGCTCAAAAGTACATGGAACGGGAACAACGCATACCTAATAAAGCAGGATAATTTAAGAGCATTATCTGCTTTTCTAACTACAAAGGAGAATCAGCTATGGCACTTCGTAACAATCCTTTTATCAAGTTTGATGTAGAGTATCTGAAAGAGAATATCCCGATTGAACGTGTAATGCAGGAATATGTGGGAATCAATACAGACGTAAGACGTGGAAAGGCTATTAAATGTCCTGCTCCCGAGCACTCAGATAATCACCCATCAGCTCAGATATATCATGATAAAAATATATGTAAATGTTTTGCTTGTGGTGGTGCATTTAATCCTGTCTCTCTTGCTAAGGCGTACAACCCCAATATGCACTTTACGGATTTATGCTATAAGCTTGCTGAAGATTTTGGAATCCCTCTTGAATATTGTTCAGATATTTCAGAGCGTGAACAGGCAAAGGCACAGCACCGTCCTATGTTCAATGAATCGTTCCCATTAAAGTATGCGGAACTTGAAGAAATAGGATTATTTCCTGCCGATAAAAAGCCACAGAAGGGACAGCAGCGTAATATCACGGCTTACGCAATGCAAGCAAAGCAAAATATCGGAAACACCCGATATTACAGAGGTCTCTCACAAGCTACGCTTGACAGATTCAATGTAGGATTCATTGAAAAATGGAACAATCCTATCAGTGACAAAGACTCTGCAAACGGCTTGCCGAGAATCATTATCCCAACAAGTGAACACAGCTACCTTGCACGTCTTGCCACATCGCTTCCCGACAAGGACTTTGAAAAAAGTGCGAAATGCCGTAAAGTCGGCGAAGTGAAGCTTTTTAACTCAGAGGCTCTCAAAGGTGATAAGCCCATCTTTATTGTCGAAGGGGAAATTGATGCAATGTCAATTTGTGACGTAGGCGGTGAATCAGTCGGTATTGGCGGTGTCGGGAACGTCCCTCACTTGCTTGAAAGACTCGCACAAGAGCGTTCTTCTCAACCCTTCATTATCTCCATGGATAATGACAATGCAGGTGCGAAAGCAAAACAAGCCCTTATAGAAGGATTTGACAAACTCGGCATCACCTATATTGTAGCGGATGTTGCCACACCATGCAAAGATGCGAATGATGCTCTGAACTATAACCGAGAAGAATTTGCAAAACGTGTACAGGAAACAGCAACATATGCTTCAAGGCTTAAAGGCAAAGAACGTCTTATCCCCCAAAAAATCAAACAGGCAATGAATAATGTTTCTCCCATCCTTCCACAACAAGAAAACATAAGTATTCCTCAAATGTGGCGAAGTGCAGACCGAAAGGGTAAGTCTGATGTAGAATTGCTACTGATTGAGAAGATTGAGGAAATCATCAATCAGTATAGAGAGATTGACAATGCTTGTCGTGAAGAACATGAAAAACTCATCGACAAATACACGCCCGAACAATGGAAAAAAAACATTACACTATATGATAAATATAATGCTTTTGTAAAGGAAAAGCCTACTGTCCTTCTAAGACTTTTGCCCGAACAGCTTACAGCAATCAGAGATGCTGCTTCTCTTACTTGGTGCGAAAATATCGGGATGGCTGCTTGTGAAAAGGTTCAGCACTTTACAGAAATGAAAACAAAAGTTGTTACACAGCAACAGGCAAGAGAACGATTTTACAAAGAATATTCAAGTCCAAAAAGGCAGGAAGGACGTTAATAGATGATAAAATACACTAATATGTACAACAGCAAAGGAAAAATTATAAGGACAAATACGTCAAGTCTTAACTTTTGTCCGCAAGATAAGAGGCTTCAGGCATTGTCTACTCTTGCAAATAAACTGCTTGAAACACTCTCTCCGTTCAATCCAACACCCAAAACCTTTGACTTCGTCATTCAACCGTATGGCATGGAAGACAGACTGATATGGTTCAGTAAGATAAAGCTTGAAGGTGACAGTGAACTTGTGAAACTCTCACAGTCAGCAGTCAGCAATCCTGATTATCAGTATCAGGATGCGGAACAAGAATCAATTTTCAAATCTGTATTTTCCAGTTTTGAAAACGGTAAAACAAACTGGTATCTCTTAAATGCCGAAACCATATGTCTTACTAGAAATATGTGTGATATGAAGATTATCAAAGCTGAAGCTGAAAAACCTATCCCATATCATACTTTTATTAAAGAATCTAAGACAAACCGTATTACAAGAGATGCCCTTGTAATGGCTGTAGCTTCTGACAAGAGAAAATATCTTGCTCATGGCAAAAATTACAACGATGTTCGTTTTTTGATTCAATCTGCTCTTTCAAGAAGTGAAAATGACGTTCTTGACGGATATATTCAAGCGGGTTTGAATCTTTTCAAGAAGGAACACATTATTGACTGTGATGAATACAGCAATAAAAAAAGCCATGCTCTTATGCTGCTTAATGATAGCAGATACGAAAAGGGTGAACAGTTTCAAGTGTGCAACATCTTAAAACTGTGGGGAACAAAAGAAGTAAAGCACACGACCGTTTCTTACACAGGAAATCTTATGCAGATAAAGAAAGATGATAAAATCACAGAAGTGTATGTCAGCAAATCCCCTGACAGTGACATACCTATATTTCAGGTAAACGGTACAATTATCAAAGGCATTGACAATCTAAAACGTGCAATTTTAAGTGGCAACTTCGCTCCTGCTCCTTTATGGTGGGACGAAGTAAAAACCCTGAATAAAACTTAAAGGAGAATCGCTATGGATGATAATAAAAATTTCATAGAAAAAATCAAAGAACTCTTGGAGCGTCTGAGAGAAGCAATCAAGAAACGTGCTATGGAAAAACAAAACGGTAAGATAACTCCCGCTATTTTTGAGAAGCAGCTTAAAGAGGTAGAACGCAAGCTTGAAGAATTTGACGAACAGGATGCAATCCACAGCGATTGTCTCCGTGACGTTGCAGAAACCTTGGAAAAAATCACTGGTGTAATCGAAAATGGTGAGCTTCGCAATGCGACTATTGAGAGCATCAATGCTAACTTCAACGCAGTCCAGAACAAGCTTGACAGAATACAAGAAAAAGGCACAGAGCCTTACGTCGTCACAGCAGAAACTCTTGAAGAAGTGCTTAATAAAGCGTTCAGAAAGACGGCTAATGATTTCTATATCACAACTCCTGAAGGTGATAAAGTTCTTTCCCCAGACGTTAATTTTGTCATTGACAAGCAAAGCGGAAAAGCCGCTGACGTTTATATGGTTATCAATAATCTAAACACCGCTCCTACTGCCATGAAAATTGATGTAAACAAGGATGTTGAAAGTGGCATCGAAAAAATCTCATTTGAGCAGGTGCATAATATTTCAAGACATATTGATAAACAAGGCAACGAACGCTTCCACTTGTCTACGTCTGCTAATGAATGTGAAACATTAGAGAAAGTGTCACTTGACAATTTACGTCAAGAACCTCTTGCCAAAGTCATCGGTGAAGCTTTGTTTCAGGGTTCAAAAGAATACCAGACAGCACGGCTTCAGAAAGGCTATCACATGGCTGACGAATGGAAAAACATTACTGGAACAAAAGATTCTCCCTATACGAAAGATGAATTTCAGTGCTATACAGATAAAACCCTCGGTTATTGCATCAAGGACAGAATCAATAACAGTATGATTGCTTTGAAATTTGATGATACTGAAAAAAGCTATACTGCTACTTACTTTTCAAATGTCACCAAAGGGTTTGAAGTAAATCCCGAAGAAGGTGAACAGGTTCTTAAAGTGCAGAAAATCGTTCAGGACAATGGCAAAGCAAACCTTTCATATTCGATTTCGACAAGCCCGAATGCGGATAAAATCCTCGATACCGAAATGGCACAAAAGGCTTTCAGCATGACAATTCCCAATCGTGCCAACCTTGATACAATTAACGCTGCAAGAGGAAGTGAACTATCCCGCACAAACGAACCTCAGCCAAGTTTTGGTGGTTCTCTTGTGCAGGATGCAAATCGTGATAAAATCATCATGCTTCGCAACGAAATTGAAAAGCAACTTCGTTCCAAGAAAGGGCTTGACAGCTATTTTGTTGCATTTAGAAGCACAAGACACGGAAAGGAATCACAGATTGTTATTTCTGCTCCAGATAAAATCGGCAAATCGGAGTATACTATCAACTTTGATAAGCAGGGCAACATTAAATCACACCTTTGGAGTAGCTTTGATATTGCTACAGGCAAAAGAAACAAGCCTACTCCTGTTGTCAGAACATCAAAAAACTTTATCAATAAAGTGCTTGACAAGGAAGCTCTTTCCAAAAACGAACTCTGTGTATGCTATCAAATTGTAAGAGACAGTCTAAAGGCGGTTGATGACAAGTTGCAGGAGCAGGGACTTACATTTTCACAGAATATGGAAGCAGACAGAACGTCCGATAAGGCTATTTTTGAAAACGCACTTATTGAACAATGGGCTGACCTTGCAAAGGATGCAATTGTCGCAAACGGTTTGAGAGGCAGAATTAACGATGAACACGAACTTGTAAATCTGATTCTTAATCAGGCTGAGGTTCGTGACGGTGTTTATCCAAATGCAGAATTTAAGGCAGCACTTGTAGATAATATCGACAATGTGTATTATGCACTCTCAGAAAAGAACGTTATTGACGATGCGTTCTCTAAGCGTATTGCTTCCAAATATGCAGGTCGTGAGGAAGTTGTTCAGATATTTGAAGCTGTCGGCTACGCAAGCAACGAAGCAAGGGATGCTATGGCACAACAATTTGCTGACTCGGCTGATACGTTTATGCCTGATGAAGTTTATGGAACGACTACAAGCATGAATGAACCGATTGCGCCACCTTACGAAGAACCGTTTATCCCCTCTCCTGAAGACTATGAGAATACTTTGTCAGTTTATGAATCCTATCATCCATCTGAAGAAGAAATAGCTGAATCTCGCCATTTTGAAGATAAACCTGTCGTCATTTCTTCCGAACCTTCCCAAAAGTCAGAACTGCAAAGAGCAAAACCGAAACAGACAGGGCTTGACGAACATTAAACAAGATTATTTTCTGTTGTTAATAGGGAACAACCGCTAATTGTTCCCCCACTCCCAATTATTTGAAAGGTGTTGAAATAATTTGAACACAAAAGAAGTAACACTTGATTCTTTAATTGATGGTGTCAGGGAGAAGGAAGCACAAACCCATGAACCTGCTGCTATCACATCACAAATCAGACAAATGTGTGAAGAATTAAAGCACGTTGCGGCTACTGTCCGTCCAGAGGATAAAGTAAGAATACTTACCGATTACGATGCGGACGGCATATGCTCTGCAATGATTATGAAACGAACACTTGAATATATGAATCCTGATATGAACGTGGAAGTCGTCTGCAATGACCGCAGAGGCTCTTACGGTGTCCCGAAGAATATTAAGGGCAATGATAACACTTATCATATCGTTCTTGACATGGGTTCAAACGAACTCTCTCATATTCAGACGGAACTTGACAGCAGTGCCAATAATCGCACACTTATTCTCGACCACCACCAAATTGTCAGCGACCTTGTAAAAAAGCAATTCAGGGATAATTCAAAATATCTGAATCCCCACTGCTTATTAGAAGCTGATGGAAAGACCTCTGAATACTGTGCTACAGGACTTGCATACAGGTGCTTTCAGGAACTTGCAAACGATGGTACACTTGGTTCTTATAATGAAAGACTTGACCGTACTGTTGCAATTTACGCCGCTATCGGCACCGTTACCGATGTTATGCCTTTGCTTGATGTACATAGCTATAACAGAGACATTGTAAAAAGCGGCATTGAGTGCATTAACACTGCAAATCCTGACAATACAGATTATGTTCTCGGTGCAATGCTCGAAACAGTAAATATATCAGAACACACTACCGCACAAGAGATAGCTTATAACGCAGGTGCGTATATCAACGCAGCTTCTCGTATGTCTGAAATCACACAGACAAACGGCGCACAGCAGATTTTTGATATGCTTGCTTCCAATCCGACAAACGATTTAGGTAGAGAACCTTCAGCAAATGTTGATTTTGCTCTTGAAGATTTTAAGGAACTTAACAACCTCAAAAAAGCTATCGTCCAATGCGTTATGAACAGCAATGAATACAAATCATGGGAGTCATCCGAAAAGTCCAAAAGCACAGGTGTTTGTGTATTCATCGTTCCCGAAGACCTATCGCTAACCGATAAAAACGGTATGCTCCTTACCTATCAAGGAAAGGAAATATCATACGCTGCCGCTATAAATGGTCTGATTGCAGGAAAGGCTGAAGATACTCTTGACAAGGCTGTTATCATCCTTTCCAAAAAGGATGATGAATACACTGGTTCTGGGCGTTCTCCTGAAGGTTATGACAGCCTTCAGGACTATGTTTCTATGGCACTCCGTGAAGCGAAATTACAGGAAGACATAAAATTCGGTGGACATGAGGCTGCTATCGGTATTTCTTCCATTCCTGAGAGTAAAATTCAAGAATTTACCAATGCAATAACTAAGTATGCTGAAGACTTCCAAAGACCTGTGCAGACTAAAACTGTTCTGAAACTTACTGATGAAGAAATTTCAAATCCTGACCTTTTGCTTCATAAAGTACAGAGTCTTGAACCAATCGGGCAAGGCAACAAAATCCCACCTGTTGTTATCGAAGGTATCGAACAACGAAAGAGTCAGGGGTTCAAAGCGAGAAATCCAAAATGGAAAACTATAACTGTAAAAACTGATACAAAAAACGAACAGGACAAACCTGTTTCACTAAGCATCACCGACTGGAACTACCCTACTTATCCTTCAGGAGAAAAGGATAAAGTTTCCTTGCTTGCTGACGTGGGAATCAGTCAATTCAAAGGCACGCATATTGAGTTTACTGTGCGTATGGACACTGAATTTGCACAGGAACACTCTCACAATATGGACAAAACCAAATCCAAACAACAGGGAATGGAAATGTAATCTTTAAAAATGCTTCCAGACGTTCCAGATTGCATTGTATGGCATTTCAGCCAAATGGGTAAGTTATTACGTACACAAGTCTGCAAGGCATTCTGACGGATTCTAAAGTACTACAGGAACTCTTATCGAATATATAACGAAATCCCCTTTTGAATATACCAAAGGGGATTTTTATTATCTTAATGTTCTGAATTTTCTTCCTGTTTCTTTAATTTTTTTCGATTATCAGCAGAATGTTCTTGCGTTGCTGAAATTAAGAGTTTTTCGTAATCAAAATCATTTTTTAAAAAACGTCAAACAGTTTCATGGTGTTGATAAGTTCTTTCGGTGTAACCGTACTATCAGATTTTGGGAAATGCTTTAAGTTTCCAGTTACAAGATACGAGTCCAGTTCTCCAGAACTTTCTTTTACCTCGAAAAATGGTATGTCATCTCTGTCAACAAACTTCGCTTTTGCCTGCTCCACATCATTTATCAATATGCCATTACTTACAATGTTATATAATGTGTCATATATGTTCTGAGGAGCAAAACCAAATTTTTTGCGTGACAATACTTCATTGTATTCTGAAAGCATACGTTTATCAAATACAGGAATTATATTTCCTTCACGCACTATTTCAATAATATCGTTTGGATAACCGTCAGACATTATTGCAGATACAACAACATTAGTATCAATGACTGCAAAAGTTTTAACTCTCACGCTTCTTCAGCTCCTTCTCTTTGCGAATTTCTTCTCTTGCTTCTTCCGTAA
>CAZNGY010000031.1:0-23088 GCA_964572955.1 uncultured Lachnoclostridium sp. | reverse complement strand
TAAAAGTCTTGGTTATTCATTTGATTGGAACAGGGAAATAAATACAACTGACCAGGACTATTATAAGTGGACTCAGTGGATTTTCCTTAAGCTTTTTAAAGCCGGACTGGCTTATAAGTCAGAAATGCCTATTAACTGGTGTACTTCGTGTAAGGTAGGTCTTGCAAATGAAGAGGTTGTTAATGGTGTGTGTGAGAGATGCGGCTCTGAAGTAATCAGAAAGGTTAAGAGCCAGTGGATGCTTAAAATAACAGACTATGCACAGAAACTTATAGATGATCTTGATGAAGTTGATTATATTGATAAAGTAAAAGTTTCACAGAAAAACTGGATCGGACGTTCTCAGGGTGCAGAGGTTGATTTTAAGTTAGCCGGAATGGATGAGAAACTTACGGTATATACAACCAGACCGGATACTCTTTTCGGTGCAACCTATATGGTAATTTCTCCTGAGCATCCTTTTATTGACAAATATAAGGACAGATTAAAAAATTACGAGGAAATTCTTTCTTACAGAGAAATGGCTGCCAAGAAATCTGATTTTGAGAGAACTGAGCTTGCAAAAGATAAAACAGGTGTTTTACTTGACGGAATCAGGGCAGTAAATCCGGTAAATGGAAAGGAAATTCCAATTTGGATTTCAGATTATGTTCTTATGACATATGGTACAGGTGCAATTATGGCTGTACCTGCTCATGACAACAGAGACTGGGAGTTTGCAAAGAAGTTCGGACTTCCTATGATTGAGGTTGTAGCCGGCGGTAATATAGAAGAGGAAGCATTTACTGAT
This sequence comes from uncultured Lachnoclostridium sp., assembly GCA_964572955.1. Taxonomy (GTDB): domain Bacteria; phylum Bacillota; class Clostridia; order Lachnospirales; family Lachnospiraceae; genus UBA3775. The sequence goes on along the minus strand of CAZNGY010000031.1, from coordinate 22,298 downwards.
GTCGCAACAGGCAAGCTTATTAACTCAGGATTTCTTAATGGTCTTGAAGTAGAAGATGCGAAAAAGTCAATTATCAAAAAGCTTGAAGAAGATGGTGTTGGACATGCAAAAGTTAATTATAAGCTTCGTGATTGGGTATTCTCAAGACAGAGATATTGGGGAGAACCTATTCCGATTGTTAAGTGTCCATGCTGCGGATATGTTCCTGTTCCTGAGGAAGAACTTCCGCTTACACTTCCGGATGTTGAGAGTTATGAACCTACGGATAATGGTGAATCACCTCTTGCCGCAATGCGTGAATGGGTAGAAACGACATGTCCTAAGTGTGGAGGTAAAGCAGAACGTGAAACGGATACAATGCCACAGTGGGCAGGTTCTTCATGGTATTTCTTAAGATATATTGATCCTCACAATAAAGACATGTTTGCTTCAGAAGAAGCCCTTAAGTATTGGATGCCTGTTGACTGGTATAATGGAGGAATGGAGCATACAACCCTTCATCTTCTTTATTCAAGATTCTGGCATAAGTTCCTTTATGACCAGGGATATGTAAATACAAAAGAGCCATATCAGAAGAGAACTTCACACGGAATGATTCTCGGAGAAAACGGCGAAAAGATGAGTAAGTCAAGAGGGAATGTTGTAAATCCTGATGATATTGTTAATGAGTTCGGTGCAGATACATTAAGAACATATGAAATGTTCATCGGAGCTTTTGAACTTGCGGCATCATGGAGTACGGAAGGCGTAAGAGGCTGCAGAAGATTCCTTGACAGAATATGGAATCTTCAGGATATGATAACTGATGAGGAAACGTATTCTAAGGAACTTGAGATTAAAATGCACCAGACAATCAAGAAGGTTTCCAATGATTATGAGGCACTCAAGTTTAATACTGCGATTGCAGCACTTATGACAATTGTAAATGAGTTCTACAGAGCAGGCAGGGTTACTAAGGGTGAGTACAGAACCTTACTTCTTCTTTTAAATCCGGTGGCTCCTCATATAACGGAAGAACTTTGGAGTATATACGGAGACGGAAGAAGGGCTTACCAAAATGCGTGGCCGGTATATGATGAAGAAAAGACCGTTGAAAATACCATTGAAATCGCAGTTCAGATTAATGGTAAAGTAAAAGCTTCAGTAGTTGTAGGTAAGGATGAAGATGGCAGCAGCGTAAAGGAAAAGGTATTTGCGATTGATGCGGTTAAGAACCTTACGAATGGTAAGAATATAGTAAAGGAAATTTATGTTCCGGGAAGAATATATAATATTGTAGTTAAATAAACGGAATAGGGAGGCATATTCAAATATGAATATGCCTTCAATTATGTAGAGGTGTTATGGGAAATTTTAGACAAAAATACATAGGTGATAAAAAATTCTATAAACATGCTTTAGCAATAGCATTACCGATGATAATTCAGAATCTGATCACGAATTTTGTCAGTATGCTCGATAATATTATGGTGGGGCAGGTTGGAACCGCTGAAATGACCGGTGTTTCGATTGTTAATCAGCTGATATTTGTTTTCAATATTACGATTTTTGGAGGTGTTTCCGGTGCTAGTATATTCGGAACACAGTTTTTTGGAAAAAAGGATCACGAGGGTCAAAAGTATACGGTAAGATTCAGAATTATTCTTGCTTTACTGATTATAGCTGTGTCGTCGTGTATTTTTTGGTTTTTGGGTCGGGATTTAATAAATCTGTACATAAGTACTGATGATTCTCCTGAACTGAAAGCAGCTACATTAATGTATGGTGAACGTTACCTTAAAATTATGATAATAGGTCTTATCCCATTCGGTATGGGTCAGGCATATTCAAGTGCAGTAAGAGAATGCGGAGAAACTGCTGTTCCGATGTATGGTTCTATTGCAGCTATCGGAGTAAATCTTGTTTTGGATTACGGTCTGATTTTCGGAAAATTCGGAATGCCAGAAATGGGGGTTGAGGGAGCGGCAATTGCAACAGTGGCAGCAAAATTTGTTGAAGCGGCAGTCGTAATTGTATGGGCACATACGCATAAAGAAAAAAACCGTTATATTAGCGGACTTTACAGAGGAATACATATTCCGAAAAAGCTTGCAGGAGGAATGATAGTTAAAGGATGCCCTCTGCTCATTAATGAGTTTTTGTGGTCACTCGGAATGTCGGTTATAGCACAAAGTTATTCAGTTAAGGGACTTGATGTTGTTGCAGCAAGGAATATAGCGAGCACTCTTACAAATCTTTTTGGTGTTGTTTATATTCAGCTTGGAGGTGCTATTGGAATTATAGTAGGTGCTTATTTAGGTGCTGATAAGCTGAAAGAAGCTAAGGATAGTGCAAATAAGCTTACTTTTTTTGCAGTGGCAGCTACTATAATGCTTGTCATCATTATGATACCGGTGGCTTTTCTTTTTCCGGAAATCTATAAAACAGAAGAAGCTATAAAAGCACTTGCGGTTTATTTTATAATTATTCAGGCTATGGCAATGCCGATTCAATCATATACAAATGCATGTTATTTTATTTTAAGAAGCGGAGGTAAAACAGGTATAACATTTATGTTTGATTTTATCTTTACTTGGTTTATAATGATACCTACTGCATTTGTTCTGACCAGATATTGCTCTCTTAATGTGCATATAATAATTGCAATAGTTACATATACTGAGGCTATTAAGGCAATAGTGGGATATTTTCTGGTCAAGAGCGGAGCATGGATAAATAATATTGTTGGATAAATTATTAAAGGATAAGGAGTATCGGCATATGTATGAGGTTCCCTGCATATTCGGATGTAAGACAAGAGAGGCGATAATGGTTTCTGTACCGGGTTCGAAATCCATAACAAACAGAGCATTATTGTTAGCGGCAATGGCTGATGGGGAGAGTGTTCTTCGAGGATGTCTTGCAAGTGATGATTCAATGTATTTTATTGAGTGTCTGAAAAAGCTTGGTTTTCCGGTTAAGGAAAGTGAAGATAAAACAGAGATAAGGATTATCGGATTTGGTGGAATAATACCGGAGAAAAAAGCAGAAATATATGTTGGGAGTGCGGGCACGGCTGCAAGGTTTTTAGCAGCAATGCTGGCTTTTTCGGGTGGAGAATATATTATTAAATCATCCGAACAGATGAAGAAAAGACCTATGATGCCGCTTATTTCTTCATTGAGATATGCAGGAGCAGAAGTTGAATGTATTGAAGGAGAAGGTCACTTTCCGCTTAGAATAAGGGGCGTAAATGATTTGAAGGCAGTGCCGGAAACTTTGAGTGTGAATATTGATAAGAGCTCGCAGTTTTTGAGTGCTCTGCTTATTGCAGCAGGTACTTTAAAAAAGCCTCTAAACATTAGACTGCTCGGAAATCATGGCTTGAGTTATGTAGACATGACTGTAAAAATGATGGAGGAGTTTGGAGTAAGGGTCGGAAAAAAAGAGGAAAAAGGTGAAATAAGTTATTATTTCAGCGAAGATAACAGATATGGAGCAAGGGAGTATAATATAGAACCGGATGTTTCAGCTGCATCATATTTTTATGCAGCGGCAGCGGTTACGGGCTGTGCAACAGGAGTGAATGGTGTAAGTTTTAATATGCTTCAGGGTGATGTGAAGTTTCTTAATGTGCTTGAGAAAATGGGATGTACTCTGAAAATGACAGAAAACGGTCTCGTCCTTTATAACGAAAAATCTATATTGGGGGGAGTGGATATAGATATGTCTTCGTTTTCAGATCAGGCACTAACTCTTTCAGCAATAGCTCCATTTGCATCATCACCGGTTGTCATAAGGGGAATTTCGCACATTAAACTTCAGGAATGTGACAGAATTAATGCAATAATATCAAATCTTTTGGGTTTGGGAATAAAGGCAGAAGAAAGAGATGATGGTATAATTATTATTCCGGGACAGATACATGGAGGAGTAATAGAAACATATGATGACCATCGTGTTGCAATGGCGTTTGCTGTAATGGGACTTAGGGCAAAGGGGATATCCATTAAAAATCCTGAATGCTGCCGTAAGACATTTAAAGAATTCTTTACTGTACTTGATAATTATGTGGATATGATTAGAAAATACTGATAAATATGATAAAAAAACTGTCCGAATTGGAATTTAAAACATTTTGAAATCCAATTCGGACAGTTTTGGTTATTCAGGAGATTTTATCTGATATTGCCGGTATAACTGCTATAATTTGAGCATTGTCTTAATACGATTCCATTTAGAGGCTTCTTCCGGTGACATATTCTGAATCAGACAGCCTATTAAAAGATTTGCCTCGTCCTTTGAAAGAGTAAGACCTTCTTTTTTCATTATGGCAGAAGTCTTTATATATACGGACATAGCCTCATTCATTGGTTTACCTTTCATTTTATCCATCATTTCAATTAAAAAAATTTTTTTTCTTTCAGGTATGTTTTTGAATTTGGGGTCATTAAGCCAACCAGAATCAATCATTTACATTCTCCATAAACATTTTTATCATATTAAAGGTTTCGGTGCTTTCCTGAGGAACAAAGCTTTTAAGAAGTTCAAAAGCATGATCTGGGTTCTTGTCTGAACGAGGTGCACCGGACCCTGTTTCATTATTTATATCGTTCATCATATTCATCAGATTTATCATCTGTATCATCATCATCATGTTATCAATCTGAGTTCTTTCATCAGGACTTGCCATGTTTTTTAAAGTTTCTACCATACTGTCTTTATCAGTTATAAGAGGTTCATTTGACGAAAAGATATTTGACAGCGGGAGATTTATGCCGGAGGCATTGTTTATAAGTTCAAAAAAAGACAGTAGTGTCAGTATGTGAGGACGTATATGAGGGTTCATATAGGGGCTTACGGCTTTAAGCATATTAATCTGCCGAAGTGTCATCAGAATGTTCCTACTGTCTTTTCTGATATACATTATATGTTTTTTATATCAAAAAGTTTACTTTTATTAAGTTTGTACTTTTCCCAAGAATGAATTTTTGTTTTCTGTCCGAAGAAGATATGTTTAAATATTATATATGAGATTATCTTCGGTTATATTATAGAGCATTTCTAAGTACCTTGCGGCTGCTGTTTTGGCTCCGCAAAGATCCATGTCAGAGTAATTACCGCATTGAATAGGAGTGGCTCCCGGAATTTCCCCTTCAAAGTCTCTTACAAATTCAAATGTTCTTGTAATAAGAGGGATGATTTCCTTTGAGGTATAATCACCGGCAAGTATAAGATAGAAACCTGTACGGCATCCCATAGGACCAAAGTAAATATCCTTTGATGCAAATTCAGCATCATTTCTTAAAAAAGTTGCTGCAAGGTGTTCTATGGTATGTATGGTACCGGTATTCATAACAGGCTCAAGGTTCGGGCGTGTCATTCTGAGATCAAAAGTTGTTATTATTTCATTTCCTGCATAATCTTTTCTTGATACATAAATTCCCGGTAGAAGTTTGGTATGATCAACCGTGAAACTGGCAATTGTTTTCATATTTCCTCCAAAAAAACTCCGGTAAAGGAGCGTATTATTTGAATTTAGTATGCAACTTTTCAGAGGTGTTGTCAACAAAAACAGATATATATGAAGTGTTTGACGTATTAATTTATGCTTGTTATAATAAAACATATTAGGAATAGGATGGTTCCTTACGGATTAATAAGTGAATTGGAATTAATATGTTAAGTCGCTGCAAAACGAAATCAGGACCTGAAAACGGCAATTGTATTAAGAGATATTTCGCATTGCAGTCGGCAGAATGGAGAATGAATGGAAGATTATATTGAAGAAACCAATATAGGAATGACCGGAAAAAAAGCATATTCAAGGATAGGATTTGCAACAGCGGCTTTTTTTGTAACATGGAATGTTTTGGTAATTGTAATGCAGCTCGTGTTAATTAATATCAGTGACAATATAACTTATACGGCATTACTTTTAGTTAATACCATTGTTGAAGTGTTTGCTGCCGCACCGGTTTTTTTTCTTGTATCAAAAAAGTGCAAACCGGGAAAGTTGAAAAAATCCGGAATGAAGCTGATTGAGTTTTTAAGAGTAATTTGTGTAATGTATCTTTTCAGTATTATCGGTGCCTATGTATCGGTGTTTCTTAATTTGTTTCTTGACAGTACTGTAGGAGTAACTTCGGAATCCGGGCTTACAGAGATGTTTTCAAATGATTTTATTACAATGGCGATAGTAAGTGCAGTTGTTGCACCGGTTGTTGAGGAATTAATTTTCCGAAAACTGGTGATTGATAAGCTTCATGTTTATGGAGATAAAATGGCTGTGATTATGTCTGGTTTTCTTTTTGGACTTGCTCATGGTAATTTGGAGCAGTTTTTTTATACTTTTTTAATAGGAATTCTGTTGGCATATGTTTATGTAAATACCGGTAAAATAAAGTATACGATAGGGTTGCATTTTATTCTTAATGGTGTTTCGGTATTTCTTTCATATCTGCTCACTCTGGTGCCTGACGAAATGCTGGAGGCAGACATTGATCCGGAGGTATTAATGTCAAATGATAAGTCTTTATTTAGTCTGGCTGTAATAGGCATGGTTGAAATAATACAGGGGGTACTGGCAATAATCGGAATATATATTTTGATAAAAAACAGAAAAAATATTTCGGTTCCTGATTCTGTGAGCAGGAAAAAGATAGTGGGATATGATGCCTATAACGGAACACCCGTATATGAAGAGGGTGAGTCAGGTGAAGAAATTACAAAAAAGGATGCGTTTATAAATCCGGGAATGGTGACGGCAGTTTTAATTCTCATCCTGATGTTCTTTATAAATATGTATTTGTAAATTTGTAAAAAATAAACAAAAAAAAATCATTTTTTTGTTTGGTTTTTCTTTGAAATAAATTAAAAAATTTCTTGATATAATAGGTCGGTTTTTGTATAATTGTGTCAATGACAGGGAGGTCTGCAAGCTGCAGATCTTCCTTTTTTTGTACGGAACATACTAAATAGTACATTAAACCCCCGTCTGACAGGCGTGAGAGTCAGAAAGCAATCTTTAAGAAATTTTTGGAGGAATGACTAGATGGCTGATAACATTATCGAGTTAAAGAACATCATGAAGACGTATGATGGTAATGTTGTGATAGTAGAGGATGTTAACCTCGAAATTAAAAAGGGTGAATTTGTAACCCTTCTTGGACCGTCCGGTTGTGGTAAAACAACCACACTGCGAATGATCGCAGGATTTGAAATGCCTACTGCAGGCGAAATTCTTTTAGATGGCAAAGACATCAGCGATGTACCGCCATACAAACGGCCAATCAATACGGTCTTTCAGCGTTACGCTTTATTCCCTCATCTGAATGTATTTGATAATATAGCATTCGGGCTTAAGCTCAAAACAATAGAAGTCAAAGATGAGAAAACTGGAGAACTGTTAATTAAGAAGCTTTCTAAGAGGCAGATTAAGGAAAAGGTTTCCCATGCTTTGGAAGTTGTTGATCTTGAAGGATTTGAAAAGAGAAGTATAACAACTCTTTCGGGAGGACAGCAGCAAAGAATAGCAATAGCAAGAGCAATAGTAAATGAACCGGAAATCCTCCTTTTGGATGAACCACTTGGAGCTCTTGATCTTAAGATGAGAAAAGAAATGCAGTTAGAGCTTAAGGCAATGCATAAGGAATTAGGTATTACATTTATCTATGTTACTCATGATCAGGAAGAAGCTCTTACAATGTCAGATAAAATCGTTGTTATGGCAGACGGATGTATTCAGCAGATCGGAACACCTGAAGATATTTATAATGAGCCGGCAAATGCATTTGTAGCAGATTTCATAGGTGAGAGCAATATTTTTACCGGTAAAATGACAGGTAAACTTAAGGTAGCATTCTGTGGAGCAGAGTTTGAGTGTGTTGATGATGTTCCTAAAAACACTGCAGTTGAGGTTGTTGTACGACCTGAAGATATAAAGATGACTTCTCCGGAAAGGGGAATGCTTACGGGAGAGGTTACAAGTGTGGTTTTCAAAGGTGTTCATTTTGAAATAACCGTTGAATCCGGCAAATATGAAATAGTTATTCATTCTACAAAGTCTGCTGTTGTCGGAGATACAATCGGTATGAAAATAGGACCAGATGAGATTCATATAATGAAGCCTGAATATACCACAAATATATATGATGGATTTGTAACCAAACACAATACGGTCATTTTTGGAGATGGAGAGTATGATTGCGACGTGACGCAGCTTTATCCGGGATCTTATATTGATGAAGAGGAATATATTGTTACGGCAGACGGAGATAAAATTGATCTTACAGATATTCAGGTTACGGTCGAAGTTCCTATTTCAGCAGTTTCAATGAGTGATGATCCTGATGCTGGAGTCGCACACGGACACATTATTTCACTTATTTACAAGGGTGACCATTATACTTATGTTGTACGTACCGAAAATGAAGAAGATTATGTGATTAATGATGAGTACCTTTGGAATGAACAGGATTATGTAAGTGTTGTTGTTGACAGAAGCAAAATAAAACTGTCTTTTCTTGACAGTTAATCGGAGGGTGCCATGAAATTCAAATTTTCCAGAAAACAGTTGGCGATTCCATATGTGATTTATATGCTTTTGTTTGTAATATTTCCTCTTGTAATTGTATTTTATTATGCGTTTACAGATGGAAATGGTCAATTCACCGTAAAAAATTTTTTCAGATTTTTTACGGATAGCAACACAATGGGAACGCTTTGTTACAGTTTCTGCCTTGCTTTAGCAACGACAGTGGTTTGTCTTATAATAGCATACCCATTGGCATATATACTTGCCAGAGGCAATATAAAAAGGGGCGGTACGCTTCTTATGCTTTATATCATGCCTATGTGGATTAATTTCACTCTTCGAATTACGGCATTGAAAGAGATTCTTACGGCGATAGAAGGTAATTTGGCTTATTATCCTTTTATCAATTCGGTAATAGGAATGAGCTATGATTTCCTTCCATTTATGATTCTGCCGTTATATACAAGCTTTCTTAAACTTGATAAAGAACTGAATGAAGCAGCAGCAGATTTGGGTGCAAATAAAATAAATGTTTTTATTAAGGTTACGCTTCCGTTGTCAATTCCCGGAATTATAAGCGGTGTAATGATGGTATTTTTACCTGCAATGACTAATTATGTTGTTTTAGACATGCTTTATAATTCAACATATATTATGGGAAGCCTTATAGGAAGCTATTTCAGTGCCTATGACTGGCATAACGGTTCCATGATTTCTGTTGTTCTTCTTTTAATTATTCTTATAATTACTATATTAACCAATCGTTTTGGAGATGAAAGTGAAGGAGGTGGACGTGTCGTATGATAAAAAAGACATTTTCATGGACATGGTGCATACTGGTACTCTTGTTTATGTATCTTCCGATTTTGATTCTTGCAGTGTATAGTTTTACGGACTCAACAATGATCGGTTCAATAAGAGGCTTTTCGTTTCATAATTATGTGACTCTTTTCGAAACAAAAGAAATAAGAAGTATGATAGGCGGAACACTTTTACTGGCAGTAGGTTCATCACTTATAGCAACAGTTCTGGGAACGTGCGGTGCTATAGGAGGATTCTACTCAAAGAAGGTTTCGTCAGGGCTTATTAATACGATGAATCAGATTCCTGTAGTAAATGCAGATGTAGTAACAGGGTTTTCGATATGTATATTTTTTATAGCAGCAGTAGGTATAGAAAAAGATACTTTTATTCCTTTGGTTGTGGGACATGCGGCACTTACGGCTCCGTTTGTATATCTGTCCATACTTCCAAAGCTTAAACAGATGGACAATAATCTGTATGAGGCGGCATTGGATTTGGGAGCTACACCTGCAAGAGCATTGTTTAAAGTGGTTATTCCTCAGATTATTCCCGGAATATTTTCCGGATTTATGCTTTCGATAACTCTTTCGCTTGATGACTATTTTATTACTACTTACACAAAACCGGCTACATTTGACACGATAAGCACATATGTTGTTAATGCTACAAGAGGGTCACAGACCGAAACAAAGACGGCACTCTGGGCATTATCGACACTTATATTTATAATTGTATTGATAATTGTTGCATTTATGAACCTTGGCTCATCAAGGAGTGTTGAGGAGGATAAAGCAGAATGAAAAAAACACGTTTATTTATAATTCAGGTAGTGTTCCTTTTCATAATTACACTTTTAACCGGATGTTCTGACAGCAAAAATGACAGTGAAAATGAGGATGAGATTGTAATTCGTGTATGCAGTTGGGAAGAATATATAGATGAAGGCGGTTGGGAAGAGGAAGATATTATTGAGCTTGACAACGGACAAAGCATAATTGGTGAAAATTCCATGATAGATGATTTTGAAGCATGGTATGAGGAAAACTATGGCAAAAGAGTAAGAGTTGAGTATTCTACCTTTGGAACAAATGAAGACTTGTACAATCAGCTTACAATGGGTGATGTGTATGATCTGGTATGTCCTTCGGATTACATGATAATGAAGCTGATGGCTGAAGAAAAACTTGTTCCTTTTTCAAATGATTTTTTTGATAAATCAGATAAGAATAATTATTATGTTAATGGTGTTTCCGATTATATTAATGGTGTTTTCCAGAAGAATCGTATTAACGGTGAAAGCTGGGCTGAATATGCTGCCGGATTTATGTGGGGGACAACAGGTATAGTTTATAATCCTGACTATGTGACAAAAGAACAGGCATCAAGCTGGAATATACTTACAGATGAAAGTCTCAATCGTAAGGTTACAATAAAAGATAATGTGCGTGATTCTCTTTTTGCGGCGATGGGAATATATAAACAAGACATTCTTTTATCTGATGAATTACAACAGCAGCCTGATTATACGGAACAGATTCAGGATTTGATGAATGATACGTCTCCGGAAACAATAGAAGAGTGTGAGAAGATTCTCAAGCAGATGAAGGAAAATGTATACTCATTTGAAACAGACAGCGGTAAATCTGATATGGTAACCGGCAAGGTTTATGCAAATTTACAGTGGTCGGGAGATGCAGTTTATACAATGGATCAGGCAGAAGAAGATGGAGTATATTTAAACTATGCTTATCCGAAGGAATGTTCAAATCTCTGGTTTGATGGATGGATAATGCTTAAAGCAGGAATTAATGAAGATTATGAAAAGCAGAAAGCATGTGAGGCATTTGTTAATTTTCTTTCGAGACCTGATAATGCAGTCAGGAATATGTACTATATTGGATATACATCGGTTATATCAGGCGGCGATGATGATACAATGCTGAGTTACGCCAGATGGACGTACGGTGCTGAAGAAGAGGAAAATACAAGTTGGTATGATGTTTCCTATTTCTTTGGCGAAAACAGTGTGATTGAAACAACGGGTGAGAAGATTGAACGTCAGTTGGGGGCACAGTATCCATCGGAGGAAATAATAAGTAAATGTGCGGTTATGTGGTACTTTAATGAAAGTGAAAGCGAAAGAATAAACCAAATGTGGATTAATGTAAGATGTTTTAACATGAGTGATGCAGCAGGTCCGTTGATTATGCTTGTGGGGATACTTCTTGTAGTGTTTATGGTTGCATTTATTTATCTTCACAGACATAAAGTTTTTAACATAAAGAAGAAATAAAGATATGAATTAAACGGATTTAATTCTGTAAAAAAACCTGCTTTAAGGGGAAATCCTTATCCCGGAAAAGCAGGTTTTGTTTTATTTATTATAGAACTCTTTGATACCGGAAAGTTTTGAGGTCATATTTTCAAGAAGCAGATCGAGAAGTGTAATAGAGACCATGCTTTCAACTACAACCACGGCACGTGGAACTATCATCGGATCATGACGTCCGGTTATGCTGATTGAGACGTTGTTGCCGTCAGAATCTACGGTATCCTGTGCAGAAGAAATAGAAGGTGTTGGTTTAATTGCAGCACGGAGTATTATATTAGAACCGTCGCTTATGCCGCCTAGAATACCACCGGAGTGATTGCTTTGTTTTGTAATTTTTCCGTTAAGACTGACAAAAGAATCATTATTCTCAAGTCCGTTTGAAGCGGCAACTGCAAAACCGTCACCTATTTCAACACCTTTAACTGAACCTATTGACATTACAGCCTGTGAAAGTCTGGCATCAAGTTTGTTAAAAACAGGTTCTCCTATACCGACTGGCACGCCGCATGCAATACATTCAATGATTCCGCCAAGAGAATTGTGAGATTTGAGAAAATCATCAGCTTTTTCAGCAACTAATGCTGCAGCTTCTTCGTCAGGCATATTAAACGGGTTAGAATCTCTTTTGGAAAAATCCGGATTCTTTACGGATATTCCTGCAATTTCTTTTGAATAAGCATATACATTAATTCCGAGAGAGGTAAGAATCTTAGATGCTACGGCACCTGCGGCAACACGTCCGATTGTTTCTCTTGCTGATGAGCGACCGCCTCCTCTGTAATCTCTGAAGCCATATTTCATATCAAAGCAGTAATCAGCATGTCCGGGTCTGTATACTTGAGCAATATTGCTGTAATCTTTGGAACGCTGATTTTCATTGTATACTATCAGGGAAATTGGTGTTCCCGTGGTTTTACCTTCGAATGTTCCTGAAAGGATGTGTACAGTATCATTTTCCTTTCTTGGAGTTGTATATTTAGACTGGCCGGGTTTTCTTCTGTTTAAAAAAGCCTGAATATCTTCTTCTGATAATTCAAGACCTGCCGGACAACCATCAATTACAACACCGATTGCTTCACCGTGGGATTCACCCCAAGTGGAGACGGTAAAAAGTTTACCATAATTAGAACCACTCATTTTTTTTACCATTCCTTTGGTTTTTATTAAGGTTTATCTTACAATATTATATGCCCAAAGTCAATTTTTTATAATGGCTTTGGGCATATGAATCAAATTAAGGTAATGTTACTCAGCAGCCGCAACCGCATCCGTTATTGCCGCAGCCACAGCTGTTGTTTCCGCATCCGCCACAGAAGCAAAGGATAAGGAGAATCCAGATAATGCAGCCACAATCATCACTGCCGCATCCGTTATTGCCAAATCCGCCACAGCAGATAAGGATAAGAAGAATCCAGATACAGGAATTGCAGCCACCGCCAAAGAGTGAGTTTCTGTTATTCTGACATCCGTTTAAACAATCGCCCATTTTTGAGTGCTCCGTTTTTTTATAGTGTATTTTATGTCGGAAATCAATTAATGTTACAATGATTAAAAAAAGAAAAATATATACACTTGAAATAAAATGATAATCAAAATATACTATATTAGAAAGTGAAAAGTACAATTGTATGTTATGCTGTGAACGTATATAAATGGCGGGAGAGATAAGGAGGAAAGATGAGAAAGAATATTATTGCAGTATGTATTTCACACATGGATGATATACTTCAAACAAGAATACTGAGAAATATAATCAAAACGGCAGAAGAATTCAGATTTCAGCTTCAGATTTTTAATTCATTTGACGAACTTAGTAATGAAAGTCTTCACGTTATTGGCGAAAAGAGTATTTTTGACTTGATTAAGTATGATAATCTTTGCGGAATTATCATTTTCTCTGAAAAGATGAAGGATGTTGAGGTTATCGGCAAAATTGTGAGCAAAGGCAGGAAATTAGGAATTCCTGTAGTTTCCATAGATTCCCAATTGGAAGGTTGCTATAATTTAAAATTTGATTATGCAGATTCTTTTGAAATGATGGTAAGACATGTTGTAGAGGTTCATAACTGCAGGGATATTTATCTGATGGCAGGAACAAAGGATAACAGATTCTCGGATGACAGATTGAATGCTGCAAGAAAAGTCCTTAAGGAATATGGAATTGAACCGGATGATGATCACATAGGATACGGGGATTTTTGGTCGGTTCCTACGGAAAAGGCCATGGATGAATTCTTTGAAAAGAACCTTCCTCTTCCGGAGGCATTCATAGCGGCTAATGATTCGATGGCACTTGCGATATGTGATAAACTTGCAGAAAAAGGTTATTATGTGCCAGATGATACGATTGTAACCGGTTTTGACGGCATTGAAATAGGAAAGTATAATATTCCGCGTCTGACAACGGTTGAGCAGGATTACGTAGAAGCCGGAAGGCAGGCAGTAATGCTTATAAGGGATGTATTAAGACATCAAATAGTGTCTGATACTATTGAAATACCGTTCAGACTTGATATATCCCAATCATGCGGCTGCAGGGATTTTTCGGCGGATTATACAAACAGGGTAAAGGAACTTTATTACGAAATAACTGATCTTCAGCAGTTTGCAACATGTATGGATAAAATGGCTGAGATAATGACAGAAAACTGTTCCATACAGAACATATATGATAAGTTAGATTGTTTTTCGGATAAGACGGATGAATTTCTCTCGTTTTATATATGTATGAAATTGGATAAGATTAAGGTTGATGATGAATTTGGAACTAAGATAAATATCTTGCCGGGTCATGAAAATGATGATATGCTTTTATTTGCAATTCATGACTACGAGAATTATATGTACAAGCCTTTGAATACTTTTTCAAGTAAAGAAATTCTTCCATCACTTGACTATGTTATGGACAGATACAGAAATATGATTTTTCTACCTATGCATATTCAGGATGAAGTGTTTGGTTATATGGCATTTGGTGTTACAAGTGAGGTGAAGGACTACTATAAGCTCAGTCAGTTTGTAACCCGTTTTACACAGGGATTATCTAATGTTGTCAGCCATTGCAAAATAGAAAAGGCATATTCAGAACTTGAGGCAGCAAAAAAATGGATAGAGGAGCTTTATGTAATTGATCCATTAACAGGAACACTGAACAGACGTGGGTTTTATAAGGAGTTTGGAAAGAAGACAAAAGATGCCCAATACAGTCAGGCAATTGTGATATCAGTAGATCTTGATGGATTGAAACTGATAAATGACACCTATGGCCACAAGGAAGGGGATTATGCGATAAAAACCATTTCGGAGGCACTGGAAAAATGTGCCGGAAATAATGGACTTGTTTCCAGATTCGGAGGCGACGAATTTGTTGTGGTATTATTTACTAATATCGGTGTAAATGTCAGTGCAACTAAATTTATATATGCAGTGAACAATTACCTTCAAATGAGAGATGGTATATCTGACAAACCTTACCATATAAGGGCAAGTTTTGGAAGTACAACCTTTAAACTGCCGTTTGAGGGAAATTTTGACGAGCTTATTTCAGCTGCGGATACTGCAATGTATGATATGAAGAAAAAGCATCATGAACAGATAATAAAATAAATATAGGGGAATACCGGATATGTATTATGGAGAGATAAAATTTAATGATATTTCTAATGGTCCGGGAGTGAGAACATCACTTTTTGTCAGCGGCTGTACACATCATTGTGTAAATTGCTTTAATAAGGAAACATGGGACTTTAAATTTGGGAAGGAATTTACGAAGGAAACGGAAGACAGGATAATTGAATCTTTGAAACCTGCATATATTCAGGGGTTCACTCTTTTGGGAGGAGAACCTATGGAATATGTCAATCAGCAGGGGATACTTCCTTTGCTTGAAAGAATAAAAAGAGAACTTCCTGAAAAAAATATATGGATTTTTTCAGGTTATCTCTTTGATAGGGATATAGTTGAAGTAATGGCTGAAAAATGGCCGGAAACAATGAAGATATTAAGTCTTACGGATGTTTTGATTGATGGGAAATTTGTTGAAGAACTGAAAGATATTACTCTGAAGTTTAAAGGGTCATCTAACCAGAGAACTATAGATGTTCAGAAATCATTGAAGGAAAAATGTGTTGTTACACTTCCTGGTTACTAGAAAGTTATCTTTTGTGTAATGTTGACTTTTTCTAAACATTTGGTACAATTATCGAAGAAAAACTTATGGAGAGTGTAAATGAGCACAGAGATAAATGAAAAGAATGAGTCACTGCCTTTAAGGGATCGGGTGTTTAATCAGTTGAGGGAAGATATTCTTAATGGTAAATTCAGCGCCAATGAGGAATTAAAAGAGATACAAATCGGTAAAATGCTTGGTGTAAGCAGAACGCCCGTAAGAGAAGCACTCAGACAGCTTGAGCTTGAGGGACTTGTTAACATAATACCCAATAAGGGGGCATATGTTACCGGTATTTCAAGCGAAGATATACATGACATATATGTGATCAGGTCATATTTGGAAGGATTATGTGCTAAGTGGTCATGTCGTCATGCAACGGAAGATGATATACGGACATTAGAAGAAATTATATGTCTGGCAGAGTTTAATGCTACAAAAAATAGATATGAGCAGATGGCTGAACTGGATTCAAAGTTTCATGAAACACTGTATAATGCCTGTGGCAGCAAAATGCTCAGACATATATTGAGAGATTTCCATCAATACGTGGAAAGTGTCAGAAAGCAGACTTTATCACGGTCAGAAAGAGCATGTGCTGCGATTGAGGAGCATAAGAGTATCCTTGAAGCAATTAAAAACAGGGATGAAGAGCTTGCGGAGAAGCTCTCCAACGAACATATTCTTACTACAATGGAAAATTTGAGATTGAGAGGCTTCATGTAAATTACTGAAGCGACTCCCATTCTTCATACGCAGACATAAGCTTATCATTGAGCTCATTTTGCTCAGTGGTAAGCTTTGTTAATTCATAGGCATTTGTAGCTATTGCAGGATTGGCAAGCTCTTCATCAATTTCAGCAATCCTGTTTTCATATTTCTCGATTAAATCTTCATATTTTTTTATTTTGGAAGCGAGTTTGCGTTTTTCCGCCTCTGCTTCCTTTTGTTTTGCCCAATCAAGCTTGGATGCAGTAGGTGTGTTTGCCGGTTTCTCTGCTTCAACAGTGGGAGATAACGACATAACAATATCTTTTTTTGCGAGATAGTAGTCATAATTTCCGTCATAGGAGTAAAAACGCATATTTGCCAGATCGAGAATTCCGGTAGCAGTTTTGTTGATAAAATATCTGTCATGAGATACATATAATACAGTACCTTCATATCCGTTTATAGCTTCTTCAAGGATTTCTTTACTGTCAATATCAAGATGGTTGGTAGGTTCATCCAGCATTAGAAAGTTAGATTCAGACAGCATAAGCTTAGCAAGGGATACACGTCCTTTTTCCCCACCGCTTAATTCTTTAATAAGTTTAAAGACATCATCACCGGTAAATAGAAAAGCGGCGAGAGTGTTTCTTACGGTAGTATTATCAAGATTAGGATATGCATCATGTATTTCATCAAAGATAGTTTTGTCAGGGTTAAGTACCTGTTGCTCCTGATCATAGTATCCGGTGTATACCTTAGCTCCAAACGTATAACTTCCGGAGTCGGCATCTGTAATACCTCTTAATATCTTGAGAAGAGTTGTTTTACCAGTGCCGTTTCCTCCGATAATTGCAATTTTGCTGCCTCTTTTGATAAGATAGCTGAAGTCACTAAACAGCAGATTGCCGTCGTATGATTTGCTGAGATTTTTTATTGTTAATACATCATTACCGCTTAAGATGTTTGGTGTAAGCTTTAATGAAAGAGATTTTGCTTCACCGGATGGCTTGTCCAGAATCTCTATTTTATCCAGCATTTTTTCCCTGCTTTCAGCACGCTTAATTGATTTTTCGCGATTAAACGATTTTAACTTTGCGATAACTTCTTCCTGATGTTTAATTTCATTCTGCTGCTTGTAGTATGCATTTAGTTCAGCTTTTCTTATCATAGCCTTCTTTTCAGAATAGTCGTCATAATTTCCGGAGTATACTCTTGAATGACCGTGATCAAGTTCGATGATTTTAGTTACTATTTTGTTGAGGAAATAACGATCGTGTGCAATAATTAATACTGCACCGGAATAATTAAGCAGGTATGTCTCAAGCCATGCAATTGATGGGAGATCAAGGTGATTAATTGGCTCATCGAGAAGAATGATATCAGGCTTAGAAAGAAGAAGTTTTGCCAAAGAAACTCTTGTTTTCTGACCGCCTGACAGATTTGTTACTTTCTTTTCAAATTCATCCTCAGTGAACCCAAGACCTTTTAAAACACCGGTTACTTCACTTTTATATGCATATCCGTTGTTTAGTTCATAAAGATGATTGACGTCAGTATATTTTTTCATAAGGGATTCAAGTTCCTGACCGTCGGCATGCTGCATTTGTTTTTCAAGCTTACGCATACTTGTTTCGTAATCAAGTATTTCTTTTTTCATTGTAAGAATTTCGTCATATATTGAGTTTTCGCTGGAAAAATCCTGGTGTTGAGCAAGATATCCGATTCGTTTATCTTTGGAAAGAATGATATTCCCACTGTCAGGAACCAGTTCACCCATAATAATTTTGAATAAGGTTGATTTTCCGGCACCGTTGATACCGATGAGGGCAGCCTTTTCATTGTCTTCTATATGGAACGATACATCTGAGAGAATGACATCAGTTCCAAAACTTTTATTAATTTGCGATACTTGTAAAATCATTTTTATTTTAACCTTTCGGAGTATTTTCACTCCAATATTCTATCATATTAGAACTGAATCAAGCAAGCCCTCGCAGGCAATTGTTAAAAGAAGCAGAGAAGGATGTGTTTGCTTTATAAGAAAAGATCTATCTGATAATAAATAAATCAAAGGATTTGTATGAATATTAGATAAAAACTGATATAATGAAACAGACATAAGGCTTTGTCCGTTTTTTTACGGAATGAGACACTAAGCATCAGAGCGCAGTTGAGGATTGCTCAAAGTAAGCTTTAATAAAAGTTTTAAGAAAGGGTTGTAGCTATATATAACAACACAGATGAGAATAGTTGTATCTGTGGGTAAAAAAATATGGAAAAAATATATGACAGACAGGCATTTCAGGAAATAGAGAGGAAGACGATAGATGAATACGGTATCAAGGGAGAGCTTTTGATGGAACAGGCAGCTTTACGGCTTTCCGATCATATTGAAAAAATCAGTGCAGGAACAGATAAGAATATCTTTTTTTTATGCGGCAAGGGAAATAATGGCGGAGATGCGGTTGTTTCAGCGAGAAATATGTTATGCAACGGGGATAAAAAAATATCTGTTATATTGTTTATTGATCAAAAAGCTGAAGAAATGCTTGAAAATAAAGAGTTTAAAGCTGAATTCAGTGATATCAATATTCCTGATGGGATTTTTTCTGAAGAATTGACTAATGCACTTAAAATTTATGTGGGTGTCGGAGGCAGACTGATACCATTTTATGAATCTCGGAAAAGCAGGATTTCTGATATAATAAATGGTGGAATTCTTGTAGATGGTATTTTGGGAATCGGTCTTAATAGAAATATTAACGGATTTTATGCTGACGTAATTGATGAAATCAATGATATGAGAGAGAATAAAAAAATAGATTTGATAGTCTCTGTAGATATACCGAGCGGGATAAACTCGGATAGCGGCGAAATAATGGGAACGGCCGTTAAAGCAGATGAAACAGTTACATTTGGTTCAAAGAAAATGGGACATATAATATATCCGGGAAGAGAATATGCGGGGAATCTGTTTACGTATCCGGTTTCTTTTAGGTTTGATGAAAGTAGCGGAATTGGAGAGTGGTTGAGTGCAGGAAAAACGGAAATGGATAAAAGTCCAGAAGGTTATCTTTTGAAAAATGAAAGTATTGAAAAAGATATTAAGATACCTTCAAGACCTTTAAATTCTAATAAAGGTACATATGGAAAGCTTTTGTGTATAACAGGAAGTAAATATATGCCGGGAGCAGCTGTCATTTCAGCAAAAGCTGCATACAATACTGGTACAGGGATGGTGATAATAGATTCAGTGAAAGAAACTCTGGAACTTATGGTCAAGGAATTGCCGGAAGCAGTTTTCTCAGGAGAAGAAAGAAAATTTCCGTATACAGAGTGTACGGCAGCAGTGATTGGACCGGGGATTTCAAATAGTGATACGGCAAAAGAGAGACTTCGTGAATTTCTTGAGTGTGGTTATAGAGGAAAATATGTTATGGATGCAGATGCAATAAATATTGTTGCAGGAATTATGGATGAACTTGAAATTGAGGACACGCAGAAAAGAATTGATTATATTAATAAAAGGTTTGGGGGGAATGTAGTATTTACACCCCATAAAAAGGAGCTTTCAAGGCTTTTAAGGATTCCGATGGCTGAACTTAAAAATCTGAAAAAAACAGGTGATATGCTGAGACAAGTATCAGTTCCGGTTTTTGTACTTAAGGATGCAGCTACATTGGTTGTAACAAAGGGAAGAGGCTATATTAATCAAAGCGGAAACAACGGTATGAGTACTGCCGGAAGCGGTGATGTTCTTGCGGGAATTATTGGTGGACTTATGGCACAAGGTTTTGAGGTATTTGATTCAGCCGTGACAGGAACTTTTATACATGGGGTGGCGGGAGATGCTGCCGCACTGAAAAAGGGAAAAAGAAGTATTCTTGCAAGTGATATCTTAAATGAAGTGCCTTTGGCAGTCAGATTTGTTTTGAAGTGAATATTTGAAAAAAATATGGCAAAAATAACCTCAGGAAATTAATTTTTTTAGTTTTGTATGAAAGGTTGTATTGCTATGAGAGAGGTAAATGAAAATAATGACGTGAAACGGGGAGATATTTATTATGCAGACCTTAGACCCGTGGTTGGTTCAGAACAGGGTGGAATCAGACCGGTACTTATAATTCAAAATGATACAGGAAATCAGCACAGTCCTACCGTAATATGTGCAGCCATTACATCACGTCTTAATAAAACAAAACTTCCTACACATGTCGCATTAAGTGCGATTAGGTGTGGAATTGTTAAGGACAGTGTGATATTATTAGAACAGGTGCGTACAATTGATAAGTCGAGGCTCAGAGAAAAAGTATGTCATCTTGATAATGAACTGATTAATGACATTGATCGTGCATTATCAGTAAGCCTTGCGATAAATAAATAAGTTATATAACAGATGGAGGAAGAAAATGGAGGAAACCCCCAAACAGGGATTTACTGAAAAACTCAGGAGATTTATAAAAAAGCAGGATATGAAAGAAGAAGAAGTTCTTGCTGTTGTAAAGGAATTTGAAAATCAGGGAGTAATTGAGGCGGATGAGGCTGAGATGATATCAAACGTAATGGAATTTTCGGATACTTATGCCGGAGATATAATGACTCACAGAACAAGAATCATAGCCATAGAAGCTGAGGAGACGGTAGAAGAGGCTTTAAGATTCATGTTGGAAGAAAATCATTCAAGATATCCTTTGTACAGCGGAACAATAGACAACATTACAGGTATTTTGTATCTTAAGGACATGATGACTGCATATATGAACGGCAGGGGAGAAGAACCGGTTACAAAAGCAGCGAGAAAACCGCTTTATGTTCCGGAGGCAATGCCTATAGATACTTTGTTTGAGGAATTAAGAGGAAAGAGAACTCATCTGGCGGTTGTAATAGACGAATATGGTCAGACTGCCGGAATAGTAAGTATTGAGGATATTATAGAGGAAATTGTAGGAGATATTTTGGATGAATATGATGAGGAAGAGGAGAATGTCAGCACTACAAAAGGCGGCAGGCTCAGTATTCCTTCTGACATAAAGCTTGAAGAATTATCTGAACTTCTACATATAAAGATATCTGAAGAAGACTATAACAGTTTTGATACTCTTAATGGCTTACTTATTTCGCTGTTGGGACATATACCGAGTCCGGGTGAAAAGGGTGAAATTGTTTATTCAGGTTATAGATTTTACATTTTTTCTGAAGATGGAAGGGTTATCACATCGATTGATGCAGAAAAAATTGATGAGGCGGAAGATTCTGAAGAAGAAATATAAACAATAAAAAAAGGAAGCAGGGGGTGCTTCCTTTTTTCTTGCCAGTAGTAAAAATACTAATGTAATAAAATAGGGTGGGAGTAGAAAGCTTTATTAACTTTCTGACCATATGATACAATTCAGATGTGTTGAATTTGTGATTAAAGAATTAAGAAATTATTATGGTTTTATAAGAGCTTTCTAAATAGGATTAAGCAGGAAACGTATAACGTGTAATGTTTAATGTATAGTTTGAAAGGAATGAAGTAAATGAAGATAAGCATACTTTGTGTAGGGAAAATCAAGGAAAAATTTTTTCAGGACTCAATTGAGGAGTATATGAAAAGGTTGTCAAGATATGCCAAAGTCGAAATTGTAAGTGTAATTGACGAAAAGACACCGGATGGAGCAAGTGAGGCTTTAGAAAATTCAATTAAAGATAAAGAGGCGGAGAGAATTTTGGCAAAATGGGATGAGAATGCTTATACTTTTGTTCTTGCAATTGACGGAAGGCAGATG
>CAZNGY010000030.1:0-23263 GCA_964572955.1 uncultured Lachnoclostridium sp. | reverse complement strand
CAATTACATCAGAATACCTTGATTATGATGAAGTAATGAAGAAATATGACCTTTATCTTGACTGGCTTGCAGGTCTTTATGTAAACTGCCTCAACCTTATTCACTATATGCATGATAAGTACTACTATGAAGCAGCAGAAATGGCTCTTATCGATACGGATGTAAGACGTACATTTGCAACAGGTATTGCAGGTTTCTCACATGTAGTAGATTCACTTTCAGCAATTAAGTATACTAAGGTTAAGGTTGTACGTGATGAAAAGGGTCTTGCAAAAGACTTCATCCCTGAAGGAGATTTCCCTAAGTATGGAAATGATGATGACAGAGCTGATGACATTGCAGTATGGCTTCTCGATACATTCATGAAGAAAATTAAGAAGCATCACACATACAGAAATGCAGAGCCTACAACATCAATTCTTACAATTACATCAAACGTTGTATATGGTAAGGCAACAGGAGCTCTTCCAAATGGACGTCCTGCAAAGGCATCATTCTCACCTGGAGCAAACCCATCATACGGTGCTGAGCAGAATGGTCTTATCGCATCACTCAACTCAGTAGCAAAGATTCCTTACACATGGGCTCTTGATGGTATTTCAAATACACAGACAATAAACCCAAGTGCACTCGGAAATACTGATGAGGAAAGAGTTGATAACCTTGTTTCTGTAATGGACGGATACTTCGAGCAGGGTGCTCATCACCTCAACGTAAACGTATTTGGTGTTGAGAAACTTAAGGATGCAATGGAACATCCTGAGAAAGAAGAGTATGCTAACTTCACTATCCGTGTATCCGGATATGCTGTTAAGTTTATTGATCTTACAAGAGAGCAGCAGTTAGATGTTATTGCAAGAACATGCCATTCTCAGATGTAATATCAAATTGAATCATAATTCAATTATGGTCTGGTGATTTTTAAGCCGGCAGGATGTATGTTCTGCCGGCTTTTTAACTTTATGGGAAAGCCTGACCTTCGCGGATGGGCACTTTTTAGTTGCTGTTTTTTAACTGAATCGGGCGGGGTTCCGTCCACTTCTTTAGTTTAGTACAATGGTAAGAGTATATATTTTTATAAAGGAGCTTTTATGGAAGAATTAAAAGGATATGTTCATTCTACAGAGTCTTTCGGTTCCGCTGACGGACCGGGAATCCGATTTCTTATTTTCCTTCAGGGATGTAAGATGAGATGCCGCTATTGCCACAATGTTGATACGTGGAAATGTGATACGGGAACACTGATGACAGCAGATGAAATTCTTAACAAGGCAATGAGATGTAAATCATATTGGAAAGATAAGGGTGGAATCACTGTAAGCGGTGGTGAGGCATTACTTCAAATAGATTTTCTTTTGGAACTTTTTACCAAGGCTAAGGAAAGGGGAATTAATACCTGTCTTGACACAAGCGGTAATCCGTTTACAACGGAGCAGCCATTCTTCGGAAAGTTTGAAAAGCTGATGAAAGTGTGCGATCTGGTGCTTTTGGATATTAAACATATAGATGATGAAAAGCACAAGGAACTTACGGGATGTACCAATAAAAATATTCTGGAACTTGCTAAATATTTGTCAGATATCAATAAACCGGTATGGATAAGACATGTACTTGTACCGGGATGGACGGATGATGATGAGTACCTTAGAAGAACAAGAGCATTTATAGATACACTTTCCAATGTAGAACGTGTTGATGTGCTTCCATACCACACACTTGGTGTATTTAAATGGAAGGAACTCGGTCTTAAATTTTCGCTTGAGGGTGTTGAACCGCCATCGAAAGAAAGAATTGAGAATGCGAGAAATATTCTGGGACAGGAACAGATAAAGGTGGAAAGCATTTGCAGTGCGGATGATGTTAAGAAGTGCTGATTATAAAAAGATGAAAAACGTAAATAAACTTCAAATCGAATAAAAAGCTCTTTATTTTTGATATGTTTCATGTTAAGATAATCCGTGGCGATATAGTATCGCTGCGGATTTTTTTGAATGGAGAAAGATATGTTCAGTAATGACATTGGAATAGATTTAGGAACAGCAAATATACTTATTTATCTAAAAGGAAGAGGAGTTATTCTTGATGAGCCGAGTGTAGTTGCTTATGATAAAGAAACCAGCAGAATTACAGCGATTGGTGAAGAAGCAAGACAGATGCTCGGAAGAACACCTGGAAATGTTGTTGCACTTCGTCCGCTTCATCATGGAGTAATATCGGATTATGCGGTAACGGAAAAGATGCTAAAGTATTTTATACAAAAGGCCATTGGCAAGCACAGATTTTTCAAGCCGGTAATCAGTGTGTGCGTACCAAGTGAATGTACGGAAGTAGAAAGAAAGGCAGTTGAAGACGCAACCTATGCGGCAGGCGCAAGGTATGTTGAAATAATTGAAGAACCGATTGCCGCAGCCATAGGAGCCGGTGTGGATATCAGTAAGCCATGCGGAAATATGATTGTTGATATCGGGGGCGGAACAACAGATATTGCGGTAATAAGTTTGGGAGGAACTGTTTACAGCAGTTCACTTAAGGTTGCAGGAGATGATTTTGATGATGCAATCGTAAGACATATGAGAAAAACTTACAATATGCTTATCGGAGAGGGAACTGCGGAAGAAATTAAGCTTAAAATAGGAAGTTGTTACAAGAGACCGGAATCGCTTTCAATGGATGTAAGAGGAAGGGATTTGGTTGAAGGGCTTCCTAAAACGATATCTCTTACAAGCGAGGAAATGGAAGAAGCGTTGAAAGAGCCGGTAAATCAGATTATTGATGCGATTCATGCTGCATTTGAAGCGACTCCTCCGGAACTTGCGGCAGACATAGCTGACAGGGGTATTGTATTAACAGGCGGCGGAGCACTGCTTTACGGACTTGAGGAATTAATAGAAGAAAAAACAGGAATTGCAACGATGGTTGCTGATGATCCGAGAAGGTGTGTGGCGGCAGGAACGGGAAAATATGTTGAAGTTCTCAGCCACAAAGGTATAAAAGGCATAAAGAGCAATTAAAGACGGATCCCCTCTATGAGGGGATTTGTTTAGTTATGAAAGAAAGTTTGGGATAAAAGTCCGGGATACGGTGGCAGATTTTCGTAGTGAAGAGATAATCCCTGTGTAAAACAGAATTATACGAAGCGGCAATATAAAAGGAAAATTCAGAGTATGGAAAAAATTGAAGGTTACATAGAAAGAATAGTATACAATAACCCGGAAAACGGGTATACGGTATTTACAATAGCTGCTGATGATGAGGTGACTTGTGTGGGCTGCATTCCGCCGGTAAATGAAGGAGAATATGTTGAGGTAACAGGTGAGTATACAAATCACAATCTGTACGGAGAACAGCTGAAAATTTCTTCATTTACAATTACTGCACCTAAGGACGCGTTGGCAATGGAGAAATACCTTGGGTCGGGTGCAATAAAAGGTATAGGAGAACCAACGGCAAAGAAAATTGTGGCCAGATTTGGAAACAAAACTTTTGAAATAATTGAGAATGAACCGGAAAGACTTGCCGAAATCAAAGGAATAAGTGATAGAAAGGCGAGGGATATTTACGTTCAGTTCAAGGAAAAAAGAGAAGGACGTGAATCAATGATGTATTTGCAGCAGTTTGGAATATCACAGGCTGTTGCGGTAAAAATATATGCTCAGTATGGTTCAGAAATGAAAAAGATTCTTGAAAGTAATCCTTACAGACTGGCGGAGGATATTAAAGGAATAGGCTTTAGACAGGCAGATGAAATTGCGTACAAAATGGGATTTGATGCAGATTCCGCTTTCAGGACAAGAGCAGGTATAATGCATACACTTACCTTGTCATCGAATTCCGGAAACAGTTTTCTTCCTCAGGACTCGCTATATCGTCATGCATGTGCGGTACTAGGGTCGGAAGTTGAAGATTTTAATAATGTACTTGATGAGCTGGTAATGATGGGGAAACTTGTCATAAAAACATATGGAGAGGTCAGAAGGGTTTATCAGGCATCTTATTACTATACGGAATTATCAATTGCAAAGATGCTTATAGATTTAAATATAGAGGATAAACAGTCAGGTGACCGGACAGAATCAGGTGTTATTGCCGTGGAAAAAAGGCTTGGAATAGAACTGGATGAGCTGCAGAAAGAGGCGCTTTATAAGGCGGCGGGTAATGCACTTTTTATACTTACGGGAGGACCTGGAACAGGTAAGACGACAACAATTAATGCTATTATTGATATGTTTGAACGGGAAGGTTTGAGTGTTCTTCTGGCGGCTCCGACCGGAAGAGCGGCTAAAAGAATGAGTGAAGCCACCGGCAGGGAAGCGAGAACAATACATCGTATGCTTGAATTTGCTCCGACCGGAAATGATTTGGACAATCAAGGGCTGGCATTTCAAAAAAATGAAGACAATCCTCTTGATGCGGATGTAATAATCATTGATGAGGCATCAATGATTGATATGCATCTTATGAATGCACTGCTTAAAGCTGTTACGATAGGTACAAGAATCATTTTTGCAGGTGATGCCAGACAGCTTCCGAGTGTGGGACCGGGAAATGTTCTCAGAGACATAATTGACAGTGGTCATTTTAATGTGGTCAGACTTACAAAAATATTCCGACAGGCAGCAGAGAGTGACATTATAGTGAATGCCCATAAAATAAATGAGGGAATTTATCCGGTATTCAGTAATAAAAGCCGTGATTTTTTTATGATGAGGAGGAGTGAAGCAGCCTCTGTTATGCAGACGGTTCTTCAATTGGTTACTGATAAGCTTCCGAGATATGTTAATGCAAGACCGTTTGATATACAGGTACTGACACCGATGAGAAAAGGGGAATTGGGTGTTGAATATTTGAACAAAATTTTACAGGCCGGAATAAACCCTCCTTCAGAAGGAAAAAGGGAAAAACAGCATGGTGACAGAGTTTTTCGTGAGGGCGACAAGGTTATGCAGGTAAAGAATGATTATCAGCTTGAATGGAAGACGGTTAATAAATACGGAATCTGTATGGATGGCGGAATGGGCGTGTTTAATGGTGATATCGGTACGATAAAGGAAATAAATCTTTTTGCGGAATGTCTTACGGTTGTATATGATGATAACCGTGAGGTTGAGTATTCTTTCGGAATCCTTGATGAGATTGATCACGCATATGCCGTGACAGTTCATAAATCACAGGGAAGCGAGTATCCGGCAGTGGTAATTCCTTTGCTAGGAGGACCGAGACCTCTTCTTAATAGGAATCTTCTTTATACTGCAGTGACAAGGGCGGCAAAATGTGTTACAATCGTCGGGGATGAACGTGTTGTGTACACGATGATAGAAAATGAAGATGACAGTAAGCGCTTTACAGGTCTGAAAGACTGTATTGTTGAACTTGTTTAAAAAGTTTGGAGGTTTTTATGAAGACATCTTTAGTGATTATGGCAGCTGGAATTGGAAGCAGATTCGGCGGAGGAATAAAGCAGCTTGAGCCTGTAGGACCTGCAGGAGAGATAATAATGGATTATTCAATACATGATGCCATTGAAGCGGGCTTTGATAAAGTGGTATTCATTATCAGAAAAGATATAGAAAAGGATTTTAAGGAAATTATAGGAGACAGAATCTCCAAGTATGTTGAAACCCACTATGTATACCAGGATACAGATGTAGAAAAATATGCAATAAAGGTACCTGACGGAAGAAAAAAACCATGGGGAACAGGCCATGCCGTTTTATGTTGTGAAAAAGTTGTCACAGAGCCGTTTATGGTAATAAATGCTGATGATTATTACGGTAAAGAAGCTTACAAGGCAGTGCATGATTATTTGATTTCAACGGAAAACAAACCGGGAAGATATTGCATGGCAGGTTTTATATTGGGAAATACTCTCAGTGATAACGGAACAGTTAAAAGGGGAATCTGTAAGACTGATGAATCAGGATATCTTGTAAGTGTTGAAGAGTCAACAGACCTTGAAGCAGAGGGCGATATGGTGAAAGGAAAAGGTCTGAACGGTGATGAAATACTTGTTCCGGTTGACACACCGGTGTCAATGAATATGTTTGGTTTTACAACAGACTTCCTTTCCGAACTTGGGAAAGGATTTGAGAAATTTCTTTCAAATGCGGATGAAGAAATGCTTTTAAAAGGAGAGTTTTATCTTCCATCAATGGTCAGCGAACTTATCAATGAGGGAAAAGCAGGGGTTAGGGTTTTAACCACTCATGATAAATGGATAGGAGTTACATATCGAGAAGACAAACCGTTAGTAGAGGCATCAATAAGAGCCCTTGTAGATGCCGGAGAGTATGAAGAGGGCATACTTCGTTGAGTTTGAAAAGTATTGTAAGGATTATCAAAGACATATCGGTGGATGTACTGTTTCCACCGGTGTGTCCTGTGTGTGATGAACCTGTATTAATAGGGACGAAAGGAAAAACCTGTGACAGATGCAGAGATAAAATAAGGACGGTTTCAGAACCGGTATGTTTTA
This sequence comes from uncultured Lachnoclostridium sp., assembly GCA_964572955.1. GTDB lineage: Bacteria > Bacillota > Clostridia > Lachnospirales > Lachnospiraceae > UBA3775. The sequence goes on along the minus strand of CAZNGY010000030.1, from coordinate 16,791 downwards.
AATGCGGACGTCCGATTGCTTCGGTAGAAGCGGAATATTGTGATTTATGCAGTGAACATGACTATCATTTTAAGAAAAATATGGCCGTATTTGTATACGGAGATGAAGCTAAAAGACTTATATTGAATTTGAAATACAAGGGAAGACAGGATCTGGCGGCATTTTTTATAGATGCCCTTATGTTGAAATATAAAGAAAAACTGGAAATTATCAATGCGGATGCAATTATACCGATACCCATACATAAAAACAGATTAAAACAAAGGGGTTATAATCAGTCTGCTTTGCTGGCTGACGAGCTCTCTGAAAGAACCGGAATTCCGGTGTTGGAAAGCCTGTTGCTCAGGACCAAAGAGACAACGGCTCAAAAGCAGCTTGGAAGCATGGGAAGACTGCTCAACCTGTGTGATGCGTTTGAAGTAAATACGTCGGTTTTGAATAAAATAAAAACCAGGATAAATCTTAACAGAATTATCCTGGTAGATGATATTTATACGACCGGAAGTACAATCGAAAGCTGTTCGATCGTACTCAGTAAATGCGGAATAAAGGAAATTTATTCACTGTCAATGTGTATAACAGGTTACAGAGAGGAAGATTAAACATCTTTATCAGTAAGTTTTATTCCGTTTTCTTCTATGGTTATACTGCCGTTTTTATAAAGGGCACCGATTGCACGTTTAAAAGCGGCCTTACTGAGTCCAAAACGTTCCTTTATTTCTTCTGGTGAACTTTTATCGTGGAAAGGCAGAAATCCGCCGGCTGAATTTAATGAGTACATTATGAGTCTTGCATCAGCATCCATTTGAATAAAGGCTTTTTCACGACAACTGAGTGTAAGCTTACCGTCTTCAAGAACATTTATGACACGGGCGGAAACTCTTGCTCCGATAGGAATCGGATGAAAAAGCTCCTTCTTTGGGATTAAGGCAGAATACATATCATCTACGGCAACGAAAGTACCGAAGTTTCCGCTTACTTCATAAACCATTCCGGTTACACGATCATTTTTGTGATAAGGGGAATCTTTCTCTAAATAGTGGTAAACTTTCATTGTTGCACAAAGTCTCATGCTTTTGTCGGTATATAGGGCAACGAGGACCTCATCACCTTTTTCTACTTTTTTGGTTTGTTCGCGAAAAGGAAGAAAGAGATCCTTTGTAAGTCCCCAATCCAGAAATGCACCGATTTTTGTTACCTCATTGCATTTTAAAACAGCGGTTTTTCCGAGCTCTATTAATGGAGTTGTTGTTGTGGCAATCGGTCTGTCTTCAGAATCTTTGTAGATAAAAACGGAAACTTCGTCGTTGATTTTTATTCCGTCAGTCTGATTTTTTGGAAGAAGAACGTCCGGAGCATTAATGTCACTGTCAGAAGAATTCTCTAAATCTGTCAGGTAAAAGCCGTAATCTGTACTTCTTGCGACTTTGAGAGTCTGTGTTTTTCCAAGTTTCATATGTAAATCCTTTCGATTAATTAATAAAGTCGATAATATCCAATGTAAAAACGATATTACAGGGGTGGTTTCGGTTTAAAATGTGTAAAGTAAGACACTGAACCGTCAAAATAGTATAACATAAACCAATGCAAAAAAACAGCTAAAATGATATACTAAGTAAAAATGTCAGTAAAAACAGGAGGTTTGGGTATGCTGAACAGAAAAAGAAATTTTAGAAAAATGAGAATTGGCAGAATAGCTGATGCAAACAGGCTGTTTTCATATACTGTTTTATTTTTACTTTTAGTAAGTCTTTTGGGAATTGCATCATATTCATCGAGTTATATTGTAAAGCTGCTTATTACTCAGATGTCAATACTCATACCTAGCGGGATTTATATTTCGGGATGCAAAGGTAAAAGAATTGAGATTATGGGAGTTGCAAATACCGGGCTTTTGTCAGTGGCGGCGATTGTAATGGGAGTGGCAATACTGCCGTTTTTGAGTATGATAAGCAGTATATCGATGCTCTTTGTTAAAAATGTAACTGACAACAGCGCGGCAGAGGCGGCGGCTGAGTATCCGATTTTTGTGATGATTATATTTGTGGCACTAGTTCCGGCAGTAGTTGAAGAACTTGTTTTCAGAGGAGTTATTTTCGGGGCATACAGCATGGTGGGAGTGGTTAAAGGCGCACTGTTTTCGGCATTTTTGTTTGGACTTATGCACGGTAATCTGAATCAGTTCGCATATGCAATGGTTGCCGGTTTTCTGTTTGCAATGACGGATTATGCAGGAGGAAGTATTGTATATTCAATGATAATGCACTTTACAATTAACATGGTATCGGTAATAGGACTTTATTCGGAAAGAATAAACAATAGATTTTTGGATATATTATTTAAGGATGAAGCATATGAATCAATTTCGCAGATAATGAGTAGGTTCTTGATTCCATCGGTTATCGGTTTAATTGTCGCAGCTATTATGTATATGGTTATCAGCAGATTTTCGAGGTGTGGCAGAAAAAACGGAGAAGTTTTAGAAGAAGGCGGCCGCCGGATCTTTGACAGTACTTTGGCAGTTGGTGTAATAATAATGGTAATCAATATAATTGCGAACGAATTTATATAGACTTCATCTATAGATTTCTTTCTGCAAGGAAAGAGCAAAAGAAAAGGGAGTGATAACTTTTAAAGTATATTGCTCCCTTTTCTTGATTTTGTAATTCTACAGCGGTCATAAAAAATCGAATGATTAGAAAATAGAGTAGAAAAATATAAAAAAACAAAACCACGATTGTAGAATTTGATGGTTTTCTGTAATACCCGCAAAAGCTTGGGATTCAAATTGTTAATACAAAACTCTAAATTGTGTAGTTGATTGGGCGAAATTTTTGAAATGTGACGACTTTCAAAAATCGACATTTTGGTATTGACATTTTGTGGAAAAAGTATCTACTTTCAAATTTTCCAACAGCCGAAGTGTGGATTACTTGCAAAAATGTGGATAAAAAAATATAAATCACAAGTTATCCACAGCCAAAACAACCATTTTTCGGCTGAAAATTGGTTATACACAAGTTTATCCACTTTATCCACAAACTATAAATACGATTGTAGAATGAAAAAAGTCGATGGCAGTCGAATGGACAAAAAATCATCAGCTTAAAACTAACAAAATAAAAAATGTGTAGAAACGCACAAAAAATAACGCAAAAAGAATGAACAAATACATGGAGAAAATTATAATAGATAGGTAATTTTTAAACTAAAACTGAAAAAGAAAAACAAATACTGTAATATTTTTTTGAAAATTGTGTTTTTTTGACACAATTGGAGTTTTTTTAAAAGGGAAGAAAGGAAATATCAAAATTTGGTGTGACGGAACCATAATAATGAATGATGAGGAAAAAGGTGGCGGAATTCCTTTACACAGTCTGTTTTAAATGTTATAATTATATCCAAATTGTGCTGATGCAGTTCGCAGATTCAGCGGCTGCCGGGTGCCTTAGAAAAACAGAGAGCATGTTTGATACATAAACATGAATTGGAGGTAATAATGAGTTTTCTCAATAAGATTTTTGGAACTCACAGTGATCATGAGTTAAAGAGAATATATCCGATAGTTGATAAGATAGAAGAGATGGAACCTGCAATGCAGGCATTGTCAGATGATGAACTCCGCGCACAGACGGATAAACTTAAAAAGCGTATTGCGGAGGGTGAAACACTTGATGATATTCTTGTTGAGGCATATGCAACTGTCAGAGAGGCTGCAAAAAGAGTTTTGGGTCAGCGTGCATACAGGGTTCAGCTTATCGGAGGGATAATTCTTCACCAGGGAAGAATTGCAGAAATGAAAACAGGTGAAGGAAAAACACTTGTCTCAACTTTTCCGGTATATCTTAATGCCCTTGATGGAAAAGGAGTTCATGTTGTAACTGTAAACGACTATCTTGCACAGAGAGACAGCGAATGGATGGGGCAGGTACACAAATTCCTTGGTCTTACTGTCGGAACAATACTTGGAGGCATGGAACCTGAGGAACGTCAGAAAGCATATGCCTGCGATATCACATACGGAACAAATAATGAGCTTGGATTTGATTATCTTCGTGATAATATGGTTATTTACAAAGAGAAGCTTGTTCAGAGAGGTCTTCATTATGCGGTTATTGATGAGGTTGACTCTGTGCTTATTGATGAGGCAAGAACACCCCTTATTATTTCAGGACAGAGCGGAAAGTCAACGAAACTTTATGAAGTTTGTGATATTCTTGCACGTCAGTTAAAAAAGGGTACATATACAGAAGTGTCCCAGATGGATATGCTGATGGGTGAGGAGGAAAAGGAAACCGGCGATTTTGTTGTAAGGGAAAAGGAAAAGACGGTTAACCTTACGGAAGAAGGTGTTGCAAAGGTTGAGAATTTCTTTAAGATAGATAATCTTGCAGATGCTGAGAATCAGGATATTCAGCACCATATTGACCTTGCCCTCAGAGCACATAACCTTATGTTCAGAGATCAGGATTATGTTGTTGACAATGACGAGATCCTTATTGTAGATGACTTCACCGGACGTATTATGCCAGGAAGAAGATTCAGTGACGGTCTTCATCAGGCAATTGAGGCAAAAGAAAAGGTTAAGGTGCGCAGAGAGAACAGAACTCTTGCGACGATTACTTTCCAGAACTTCTTCAATAAGTATGATAAGAAGTGCGGTATGACAGGTACGGCTCTTACCGAGGAAAACGAATTCAGGGAAATATACGGAATGGATGTAGTAGTAGTTCCTACAAACAGACCGGTTCAGAGAATTGACCTTGAAGATGCGGTTTACAGCACAAAGAAGGAAAAGCTTAATGCAATAGTTAAGCAGGTTATTGCGGCTCATGAAAAAGGTCAGCCGGTTCTTGTCGGAACGGTAACCATTGAGTCCAGTGAAGAAATAAGTAATCTTCTCAGAAAACAGAGTGTGCCTCACAAAGTTCTGAATGCCAAGTTCCACGCAATGGAAGCTGAAATCGTGGCAGATGCAGGACAAATAGGTGCGGTTACGATTGCCACTAACATGGCAGGACGAGGTACGGACATAAAACTCGGCGAGGGAGTAAAAGAACTCGGTGGTCTGAAAATCATAGGAACTGAGAGACACGAGTCAAGACGTATAGATAATCAGCTTCGAGGCCGTGCAGGTCGTCAGGGAGACGTTGGTGAGTCAAGATTTTATATTTCACTTGAAGATAATCTTATGAGACTTTTCGGTTCTGAAAAGATGATGGGTGTATTTAAGTCTCTCGGAATTGAAGAAGGACAGGAAATCCAGCATAAGATGCTTTCTTCAGTTATTGAAAAAGCACAGAAAAAGATAGAGGAAAACAACTTTGGTACAAGAAGAAATCTCATGGAGTTCGATATCGTAAATAATGAACAGCGTGAGATTATATATGATGAAAGACGCAGGGTTCTTGACGGAGAAAACATGAGAGAGCCTGTTCTTAACATGGTTAAGCAGACGGTAGACGGTATTGTTGATACATGTATTAATGAAGACCAGCTTCCGGAAGAATGGGATCTTGGCGGCCTTATTGAAATGTATACAAATGTTTTTCCGATAGAGAATCTTACATTTTCAAAAGAAGATTTGGAAGGTGCGGATAAGGAAAGCCTCAGAACTAAACTTAAGGATATGGCTGTTGCTATGTATGAAGATAAGGAAAAACTTTTCCCTGATGTATCTCAGTTCAGAGAAGTGGAAAGAGTTCTTCTTCTTAAATGCATAGACAGAAGATGGATGAATCACATTGATGATATGGAACAGCTTAAACAGGGTATTCACCTTATGGCATATGGCCAGAAAAAACCGGCTGAAGAATATAAAATTCAGGGTTATGAGATGTTCCAGGAAATGATAGAAGGAATCGCTGAGGATACTACAAAGGCACTGATGCATATAAGAGTTGAACAAAAGGTTGAACGTGAAGAGGTTGCAAAGGTTACAGGAACCAATAAAGATGATACATCAGCACCAAAGACTGTTAAAAGAAGTTCAAAGAAGATTATGCCAAACGATCCATGTCCATGTGGCAGCGGAAAGAAATATAAGTTCTGTCATATGAAGACAGAGCAGCAGGCATAGAAATAATTCCGCAGCGGATAAGTGCTGAATCAAAAGCAGTTTTATGACAGCGTGAGCGCGGCAATGCGGTCACGCTGTTTGTTCCTGACAAAAATATTAACGGTTTCAGACAGATGCCGGATGTAGATACTGCACGCAGTTATGTGCGGCACAAATAAAATGTGCAGGGAAAGGTTATTATGGTAGAGCTTGATCAGATTAAATTTACACTTTCAGGTTATGATAAGCTTCTTGATCAAATGGAAGCAAGTCTCGGTATTTCCGAAAAACTTGAAAGAATAGAGGAAATTGAAAGACACATGGAAGAACCCGACTTTTGGGAAGATACGGCAAAAAGTGCGGCAATGGTTCAGGAAAGCAAGAATCTTAAATCCGCAGTAGAGAGAATAGAAGAGCTTAAAAGCAGTAGGGAAGATATTCTTACACTCATAGAAATGGCAGACGAGGAAAACGATGAGTCACTTATTCCGGAAGTAAAAGAAGAATTTGAGATGTTTGAAAATAAGTATGAAGAACTGAAAATCGAAACACTTCTTTCGGATGAATTCGATCATATGAATGCAATAATTTCACTACATGCAGGCGCAGGCGGAACCGAAAGCTGTGACTGGGCAGACATGCTTTTCAGAATGTATCAGAGATGGGTAAACAAAAAAGGATACACAATGGAAGTACTTGATTTGCTGGACGGAGACGAAGCAGGAATTAAATCCGTAACATTTCAGGTAAATGGTGAAAGTGCTTATGGTTATCTTAAAAGCGAACACGGTGTTCATCGTCTTGTGCGTATTTCACCATTTAATGCCGCAGGAAAGAGGCAGACTTCATTTGTTTCATGTGATGTAATGCCGGTGCTTTCACAGGATATAAAAATAGATATTAATCCTGATGACCTTCGTATAGATACATATCGAAGTTCCGGTGCAGGCGGTCAGCATATAAATAAAACAAGTTCAGCAGTCAGAATTACACATATACCAACGGGAGTGGTTGTGGCATGTCAGAATGAAAGGTCTCAGTTTCAGAATAAGGATAAAGCAATGGAAATGCTTAAATCAAAGCTTTACATGATGAAAAAACAGGAACAGGCTGATTATGCGGCAGGAATAAGAGGAGATGTTAAAGATATTAATTTCGGTTCCCAGATAAGATCTTATGTTCTTCAGCCTTATACCATGGTAAAGGATCTTCGTACCGGTGTAGAGATAGGAAATGCAGGTGCGGTGCTTGACGGAAAGCTTGATCCGTTTATTTACGGATATTTAGGATGGCTTGCAAACGGATGCAGGCCGGTTGACGTTTCAGACGAGGAATAGCGTGGATAGGGGCTGCAGGAAAAGCAGCAGATGGAGAGGTTTGTGGATAAGTTTGTACTTCATTCAGAATATGAACCGACAGGAGATCAGCCTGAGGCAATAGAGACATTGGTCAGAGGATTTGAAGAAGGAAATCAGTTTCAGACACTTCTTGGAGTTACGGGTTCAGGAAAAACATTTACCATGGCTAATGTAATAAAGGAACTTAATCGTCCGACCTTGGTAATTGCTCATAATAAAACGCTTGCGGCACAGCTTTACGGAGAATTTAAAGAATTTTTTCCTGAGAATGCGGTAGAGTATTTTGTGTCTTATTACGATTATTACCAGCCGGAGGCATACGTTCCGTCTACGGATACTTATATAGAGAAAGATTCCGCAATAAACGATGAAATTGACCGTCTCAGACATTCAGCAACAGCAGCATTGACCGAAAGACGTGATGTGATTGTTGTAGCCAGTGTTTCGTGCATATATGGTCTGGGATCACCGATTGATTACCAAAATATGACTTTGTCCGTAAGACCTGGGATGGAAAAGGACAGGGATGAAGTAATAGAAAAACTTGTTGATATACAATATGTCAGAAATGAATTTGATCTGAAAAGAGGAAGCTTCAGGGTTAGGGGAGATGTCGTAGAAGTTTTTCCAGTGTCATCATCCGATAATATTATATACCGTATCGAATTTTTTGGTGATGAGGTGGACAGAATAACGGCAGTGGATGCTTTGACAGGAGAGGTCAAGTCGTCGTTGGAACATTTAGTTGTTTTTCCGGCATCACATTATGTCGTTCCTGCAGAACAGATGGAAGCGGCAATAGAGGATATTGAAAAAGAACTTGATGAAAGAGTAGATTACTTCAGATCCGAGGACAGGCTGTTGGAGGCACAGCGAATATCCGAGAGAACACATTATGATATCGAAATGATGAAAGAAACAGGATTTTGCAGTGGCATAGAGAATTATTCAATGCATCTTGCAAGACTTACACCGGAGGATTCTCCGAATACGCTTATCGACTATTTCCCCGACGATTTTCTGATAATAGTGGATGAGAGTCATATTACGATTCCTCAGATAAGGGGAATGTTCAATGGTGACCGGTCAAGAAAATCTACATTGGTAGAATACGGATTCAGGCTGCCTTCTGCTCTTTGTAACAGACCGTTGTGTTTTGATGAATTTGAAGAAAGAATTAATCAGATGCTGTTTGTGTCAGCGACGCCTAATGAATATGAAGAAAATCATGAGCTCCTGCGTGCAGAGCAGATTATAAGACCTACGGGTCTTCTTGACCCGGAAGTTATACTGAGACCGGTTAAGGGACAGATAGATGATCTTATAGGAGAGATAAGGTCCGAAACGGAAAAAGGAAACAAAGTATTGGTAACGACTCTTACCAAAAAGATGGCTGAACAGCTTACGGAGTATATGCGTGAAATCGGTATAAGAGTCAGGTATCTGCATTCCGATATAGATACTCTTGAGAGAAGCGAAATCATAAGGGACATGAGAATGGATGTTTTTGATGTGCTTGTCGGTATAAATCTTTTGAGGGAAGGGCTTGACATCCCGGAAATCGGATTGGTTGCAATTCTGGATGCGGATAAAGAGGGATTTCTTCGTTCTACGACTTCTCTCATACAGACAATAGGACGTGCGGCGAGAAATGAATCAGGAAGAGTAATTATGTATGCTGATAATATAACCGGTTCCATGAAAACTGCCATGGACGAAACGGCCAGAAGGCGCATGATACAGGACGAATATAACAAAGAACACGGAATTACACCGGCTACAATAAAGAAAGCAATCAGGGATCTTATAAGCATTTCTAAGAAAATGGATAAAAAGGTGACAAAGAATCTTGAAAAAGATTTAGAGTCAATGGATGAAAAAGAGCTGAAAGCTTTGGCTGCACAGATTAAAAAGAAAATGCATACGGCAGCGGCAGAACTTAATTTTGAGCTGGCGGCGGAATATCGTGACAAACTTCTTGAAATTAACAGACAGTTGCAGTGAGAGAATTGACAAAACATTTGTTCGATAATATAATATAACATATATTCAAAACAGGATGACGTCTTTTACGATTCAGTCGAAAAAAGACGGATTAACCGGCGTTGGCAGCAGTTATAAAAACTGTGGAAAATGTTTGTTTAAAGAAAAACAGGACGAGTTCTGTGAAACATAAGCAGAATCTGCATTATAAATGTGTAACCACGGCGGAAATCCTTGAAAGAGGTTATATGGACAAGAAAAAATATATTAAAATCAGGGGAGCAAGGGAGAATAATCTTAAGGGGATTGACATAGATATTCCAAGGGATGAATTTGTGGTTTTGACAGGTCTGTCAGGATCAGGAAAATCTTCACTTGCTTTTGATACAATTTATGCAGAGGGACAAAGAAGATATATGGAGTCGTTATCTTCATATGCAAGAATGTTTCTCGGACAGATGGAAAAACCGGATGTTGACAGTATTGAGGGACTGCCTCCTGCAATATCCATAGATCAGAAATCAACAAACAAGAATCCACGTTCAACCGTAGGAACCGTTACGGAAATATATGATTATTTTCGTCTTCTTTATGCAAGAACAGGTATACCGCACTGCCCTAAATGCGGTAAAGAGGTAAAGAGACAGAGCGTGGACGAAATGGTTGATGATATATTATCTTACCCGGAAAGGACTAAATTTGCCATACTTGCGCCTGTAGTAAAAGGGCGGAAGGGTGAACATGTAAAGGTTCTTGAACAGGCGAGAAAAAGCGGATATGTCCGTGTATTTATCGACGGCAATATGTATGAGCTGTCTGAAGATATTAAGCTTGAGAAAAATATAAAGCACAATATCTCCATTGTGGTAGACAGACTTGTCGTAAAACCCGGGATAAACTCAAGGCTTACGGATTCGGTGGAAAATGCATTGAAACTGACTGACGGTCAGCTTGTGGTTGATTTTATCGATTTGAACGAGGAAAAGACTTATTCGCAAAATTTTGCGTGTACGGATTGCGGTATTTCCATATCCGAACTTGAACCGAGGCTTTTTTCATTCAATAACCCTTTTGGAGCCTGTCCGTGCTGTCACGGAATAGGAATCAAGATGGAATTTGACCCGAATCTGATAATTCCCGACAGAAAAAAGTCTATTAATGAAGGTGCAATCTGTGTGATGGGATGGCAGTCTTCAAAAGATGCAGGCAGTTTCAGTAATGCGTTGCTCAGAGCATTGTCCGAAGAGTACGGATTCAGTCTGGATATGCCTTATTGTGACCTTCCTAAAGAAATTCAGGACATGCTTATGAACGGCACTGACGGAAGGGAAGTAAAAGTTCATTATAAAGGCCAAAGAGGTGTTGGAGTTTATGATGTTGCATTTGAGGGACTTTTGCAGAATTCAGCAAGACGTTACAGGGAATCAAGTCAGACAATGAAGGCTGAATATGAAAATTACATGTCAATAACACCATGTACGGAATGTAATGGCAAAAGGCTTAAGCCGGATGCACTTGCCGTGACTGTTGCCGATAAAAACATCTCAGAAATAACGGAGATGAGCATCGGGGAACTTAAGGACTTTATGAACAACCTGAAACTTACACCGGTTCAGGAGCAGATTGGAAGGCTTATTCTCAAAGAAATAAGGGGAAGACTGAGATTTTTGAATGATGTCGGTCTTTCTTATCTTACTTTGGCGAGATCAACTTCCTCGCTTTCTGGAGGTGAGGCACAAAGAATACGTCTGGCAACGCAGATAGGGTCAGGGCTTGTCGGAGTAGCTTACATTCTGGATGAACCAAGCATAGGCCTCCACCAAAGAGATAATGATAAACTTCTGGCATCTCTTAAAGGATTAAAAGATTTAGGCAATACTCTTATAGTGGTTGAACATGATGAGGATACTATGTTTGCAGCGGATCATATTGTTGACATAGGTCCGGGTGCGGGAACGCATGGCGGGTACCTTGTAGCGCAGGGAACGGCAGAGGACATAATGAACTGCAAAGAATCCGTAACAGGAGACTACCTGAGCAGACGTAAGTTTGTTCCGTGCAGAGAGAACTATCGTATGCCAAGCGGCTTTATTGAGGTTAAGGGAGCAAGAGAACATAATCTCAAAAACATTGACGTTAAAATTCCTCTTGGGGTTATGACCTGCGTGACAGGTGTATCCGGTTCAGGAAAGAGTTCCCTGGTAACGGAAATTGTTTATAAAACACTTGAAAAAGAACTTAACAGGGCTAAATTGTGTGTTCCGGGAGAACATGATGAAATTCTGGGGATTGAACAGCTGGATAAGGTTATAAATATTGATCAGTCGCCAATCGGAAGAACTCCCAGATCTAATCCGGCAACTTATACCGGTGTCTTTGATATGATAAGGGATTTGTTTGCCAACACGTCGGATGCAAAGATGAAGGGATATGGCAAAGGCAGATTTTCTTTTAATATTAAGGGTGGACGATGTGAAGCATGTTCCGGAGACGGAATCAATAAAATTGAAATGAATTTTCTTCCGGATGTTTATGTGACATGTGAGGTGTGCGGAGGAAAAAGGTACAACAGGGAAACTCTTGAGGTTCTTTACAAGGGTAAGAGTATTTTTGACGTACTTGATATGACCGTCGAAGAGGCACTGGATTTCTTTGAAAACGTACCCAAAATAAGAAACAAAATTCAAACTCTTTATGATGTAGGATTGTCCTATTTAAAACTGGGTCATCCGTCAACACTTTTGTCGGGCGGAGAAGCACAGAGAATTAAGCTTGCCACGGAGCTTAGCAGAAAGAGTACGGGAAGAACTATCTATATACTTGATGAGCCGACCACAGGACTTCATTTTGCAGATGTTCATAAACTCGTGGATATATTACAACGATTTACGGATGGCGGTAATACCGTTCTGGTAATTGAACATAACCTTGATGTTATTAAAACTGCGGATTATATAATAGATATAGGTCCGGAGGGAGGAGACAAAGGCGGAAATGTAATTGCCACCGGAACGCCGGACGAAGTTGCAGGGTGTGAATACTCATATACAGGAAAATATTTAAAGAAGGTTCTGGAAGAGGGACGAAAAATAAATAGGAAATAGACAATGGCAGGAGGCGTTTATGAGCGGACATTTTTATGCGATGATGTCAAGAATGAAATATATTGAAAGATGGGCTCTTATGCGCAATTCTGACAGGGAAAATATCAGTGAACATTCCCTTGAAGTGGCAATGATTGCCCATGGTCTTGCGATAATAGGAAACGTAAGACTGGGAAAATCATATAATCCGGAAAGATGTGCCGTTATAGGAATGTTTCATGATTGTTCTGAAATAATTACCGGAGATATGCCAACACCGATAAAGTATTATAATTCGGACATAAGCAGTATATATCATGAGATAGAAGACAAGGCAAATGATATGCTGCTTGGCATGATACCGGAGGATATGAGATTATATTACAGGGATTATTTCTTTAAAAAGGATGAGGATAAAGATTTATGGATACTTTGTAAGGCTGCAGATAAAATTTCAGCACTTATTAAGTGTGCAGAAGAAGAAAAAGCGGGAAACAAGGAATTTATTAAGGCGGCAGAATCTACCAGAAAAGCAATAGAAAGTATGAATGTGCCGGAGGCAGAAATTTTTCTGGAAGAATATCTTGAATCTTATTCTCTCACTCTCGATGAACTTAGAGTATGATTTTATACGCTGCACAGAATAGGAGACGACTTGAAAAGAGCAATATATGTTGACTACGAAAATGTGAGTTTAAATGGTCTTACTTGTGTAGAAAAACTTACAAAAGATGACTGCGTTAAGATTTTTATAGGACGGCAGAGTGCAAAACTTTCCATGAGTGATGCAGACAGAATTTTTAACTGTAAGGCAAGTGTTGAATTAATTACAAACCAGTATATTGGAAAGAATGCATTGGATTTTATCATCATGGTACATTTGGGATATGATATTGCAAAGGAAATTGCAGATGAGTATTTCATAATTTCAAAGGACAAGGGATATGATCCTGCAATCCTCGAAATGAAGAAAAAAAACGGCAGTGTAATTAAAAGATGTGATGATATAAATATGGTTGTTGAAACCGGAAAAAAATTAGGAAAGGCAATCTTAGGTTTGCTTAAGAAGGGAAAGGAAAAAGAAAGTACAGATACCACAGAGCATACGGTTTTAAATAAAACAGATATGCGGACAGCTGATAATGAAAAACAGCATAATGGAGATATAGGAAAACGGAGTAATGCCGGAAAGAATCACAGAAAAACCGAGGTGGATTCGGCAAAAGATGAAAGTGTGAAGAAGGAAAAGAGTGATTCTTTAAAAAATGACGAATTAGAAATGAGTGATAAAGGAAAGAAAAAAATTTCTGCAGCTCACAAACCGGATTTGTCATCAAATAAAAAAGAGGAAAAACCTGATAGGAAAAAGGCTGATAACAGAGAAAATTCCGCAGTGAAAAAACAGAATGATAAACGTGGTAATGCAGCAAGGATTAATTCTGTGAAATCCAAAGAGAAGAATGGAAGCAGTGCGTATGATGCAAAGGAAACAGTTTCCGTACAGAATGGTGGAGAAAAAGATACCGGTAATTTTGCTGATAAGTCAAACGGTGGTAAAAAAAATGTAAATAAAGACATTAAAAAGCTACCAGGTGGGGGAAATAATACAAATACTATCGAATATACGAATAAAAGTGGAGAAAAAAATATTGCGGACTCCGAAAATAATCGTATAAGTGGTAAAAAGGAAACAGACAAAAGCAAAAATAAAGAAAAGAGTGGGGAAAATAGAAATAAAAGCGAAGAAAAAGCTGAAATTTCTTTAAAAAATGAGTCAGGAGAGCACGCAAAACGCAGGAAGCGAAAAAAGAATTCAAGAAAGCAAAAGGATAAAAATGTAAATTCTGCAATGATTCATGAGATGGAAAAAAGCTCAAAGAGTGCAAAAGATAAAAGAAAGACAAGGGATGATGCCAGCGGGAATGGGAATGAAATAAAGACCACAGATGAAGATGCTGGGAAAGAAAGAACCGGGGAACTTTTGATATCAAATAAAAGTGGGAATATAAAGCCTGAAAAACCTGCACAAAAAAACGGAAGTGGAAGTGAGAATCTCAAAAAGAATTCAGATAATAAAAAAAGTGGGGGAAAAGAGTTAAGAGAGACAGAAAATGCTGTGGTTACAAGCAATGAGAGTGTTATTAAAGCAGAGCAGATAAGACAGTCTCATGCGAGAGCTAAACAAAGACGTTATAACCGTCATAACGAATTGTCCGCCTACAAAGGCTCTGATTTGTCAGATATGAAAAATGATGAAATTCAAGCATCCAAACTTGAAAGGTATCAAAATCACAAACTTGCAATGGTCCAGACTGCAGGTCGTACAGAGGTAATTGTCATAAAAGAGGAATCAGAAAATCCGGTAATAGAGGAAGTTAATCAGCAGCAATCCAAGGATTCAGCGGTATCAAACGAATCAGGTATGTCCGGATATGAATCGGGAAAAACAGTAAAATCCATACATGACAATGATAATCAGCATAGAGAGAACGTGAAAAACAAACCGGATGATTTTAGCAAAAAAAATCGAAAAAAATATAATAAACCTGTTGAAAATGTGGAAACAGTGAATTATGATAGCAACTGGAAAAACAGGGAGCCAGAAAACAGACTGCCTGAAACGATTAATAAGGAGACTGTGGAAGAGGCTTTGAGACGGAAAGAAAGAGAAGAGGCGTATGCTCTGCTGGAGGAACTTGAAGTACAGGAACAGTCCGAGAAAAAGGCTGCATATATAAGAAAAAGGCAGACCAACAGGAGGAAAAATGGATAATAAAGAAAAAATTCTTGTCCTTGATTTCGGTGGTCAATATAACCAGCTCATTGCACGAAGGGTAAGAGAGTGTAACGTTTATGCTGAAGTAAAGCCATATACAATGTCGCTGGATGAAATCAGAGCAATGGCTCCTAAGGGAATAATTTTTACCGGTGGACCTAACAGTGTTTATGATATGGAATCACCCCATTACTCTGATGAAGTTTTTAAATTGGGTATACCAATTTTAGGAATATGTTACGGTTCGCAGTTAATGGCATATGAACTTGGCGGAGAGGTCCTTACGGCTCCGGTAAGCGAATATGGTCATACAGAGGTCGAAATCGATACTGCATCCAAGCTTTTTGAGGGTGTTTCAGAAAAAACAGTATGCTGGATGAGTCACACGGATTATATTTCCAAGGTTCCGGCAGGGTTCAGAATTACGGCAACCACACCGGTATGTCCAGTAGCGGCGATGGAAGATGAGGTGGCTGGATTTTATGCTACTCAGTTTCATCCGGAAGTTCTTCATACCCGTGAGGGAATGAAAATGCTTCATAATTTTGTTTATAATGTCTGCAAGTGTTCAGGCGATTGGAAAATGGATTCTTTTGTTGAATCGGCAATAAAGGACCTCAGAAACCAAATAGGGGAAGGAAAGGTCTTACTCGGTTTGTCGGGCGGTGTAGATTCGTCGGTTGCTGCAGCACTGCTTTCCAAAGCAATAGGAAAGCAGCTTACATGTGTATTTGTAGATCATGGTCTTCTGCGTAAAAATGAAGGTGATGAGGTCGAAAGTGTGTTTGGTCCAAGCGGAGATTTTGACTTGAATTTCATCCGTGTAGATGCTGCTGACAGATATTATGAGAAGCTTGCCGGTGTAACGGAACCGGAGGAAAAACGTAAAATAATAGGAAGTGAGTTTGTACGTATATTTGAAGAAGAAGCGTTAAAACTCGGAAAAATAGATTTTCTTGGTCAGGGGACAATTTATCCGGATGTAATTGAATCGGGACTCGGTAAATCGGCTACAATAAAGTCTCATCATAATGTAGGCGGTCTCCCTGAAGATATAAAATTTAAGGGTCTTGTAGAGCCACTCAGAATGCTTTTTAAAGATGAGGTTCGTAAGGCAGGTATCGAACTTGGACTTCCTGAAAATCTTGTCTACAGACAGCCATTTCCGGGACCAGGACTTGGAGTCCGTATAGTAGGAGAAGTGACTGCTGAAAAAGTAAAAATGGTACAGGATGCCGATTACATTTTCCGTGAGGAACTTGCAAAAGCCGGGGCAGATAAGAATCTCAGTCAATATTTTGCAGCCCTTACTAATATGCGTTCCGTGGGCGTAATGGGAGATTTTCGTACATATGACTATGCAGTGGCACTAAGAGCAGTTAAGACGGATGATTTTATGACTGCGGACTGCTGTGATATACCTTTTGAGGTTCTTCAAAAAGTAATGACAAGAATAATAAATGAGGTTAAGGGAGTCAATCGTGTAATGTATGATTTGACAAGCAAACCACCGGGAACGATTGAGTTTGAATA
>CAZNGY010000029.1:0-25728 GCA_964572955.1 uncultured Lachnoclostridium sp. | reverse complement strand
TGCAGGTTCAAGTCCTGTCACCCGCATAATGAGGAGTATTCATAAGGAATTTGACTTATGGATACTCTTTTTTTATTTTACGGAAAAGTTTACTTTTCGCTGAATGGTACATTTCACAGTCGCTATATATGTATCTTATACATACAGTCATTGGAAGGGGTTATGAACAATACAAATAAGGACACTTTTTAGGTCAACGCAAGACATTTTTATCTGTGGTTTTGTATGATAGAATTCATTTAAAAGTAAATGGGAGGATTACCTTATGAAAAAGGTATTGGTTACAGCGATAATGTGCATTGGAATGGTTATAACGGCATGTGGCAGCAGTAAAGATGGGAATTTAGCAAATGGAAACGGCACTAATGGGAATGATAAAACAGGAGCAGTTTCATTTGTCGGGGATTTTAGTGCAGATGATTTTGAAAATGCTCAGACCTCTGTAGAAAATATGGTTATCGGATGGAATATAGGTAACAGTCTTGACAGCTATATGGCCGGTGCGGAAGGAAAAAAGCCAAAGGAAATAGAAACAATGTGGGGAAATCCGGTTACGGATTCAAAACTTATTAAGGCATTAAAAGAAGAAGGTTTTAATGCAATAAGAATTCCTATAACATGGCTGCAAAATGTGGATGAAAATGGTAAAATAAACGAAGAGTGGCTGGTGCGTGTTCAGGAGGTTGTTGAATATGTGCTGGAAGAAGATATGTATTGTATAATAAATGTGCATCATGATACAGGAGGAGGAGAAGAAGCCTGGTTAAGAGCTGATTTAGATAATTATAATGAAATCAGTGAAAGATATGCGGATTTGTGGAAGCAGATAGCGGAATATTTTAAGGGATACAATGACCATCTGCTTTTTGAGTCGTTTAATGAGATTTTGGATGCAAAGTCAAACTGGGGAGGTTCATCAGCAGACAGTTATGCAGCAGTAAATTTTCTGAATCAGGTATTTGTTGATACTGTAAGGGCAACGGGAGGAAATAATGCATACAGAAACATTATTTGCAACACTTATGGTGCATCATCCGCAAATTCACAGGTTTCCGGATTTTCTGTTCCCGAAGACAGTGCGGAAAACCACCTTATAAGTGAAGTTCATATTTATGATCCGGGAGAGTTCTGCAATGCACAAAGAGCTGATTGGACGGAAGATGATAAATATGTACTGGATACGATTTTTGAAAGACTGAATGAGAAAATCATTCAGGCACAGGGTACGCCTATGATAATCGGTGAATTTGGTGCAAAGAATGCAGATAATGAAGAAGCAAGAGCAGAATATGCAGCATATTTTATAAAAAAAGCTGCTGAATATAAAATCACATGTTTTTGGTGGGATGACGGACATGATGAGTCAATGGGGATTATTAACAGAAGAAACTTTATTGTAACAATGCCTGTATTGTGTAAAAGTATGGTAGAAGCGGCCAATGAATAATAGTATAACCAGCAGGAATGATACCATTTCTGCTGGTTGTGCATTAATACGGGGAGAGGTGTGTTTATGCGGAAAGAATGTGAAAAAATCAAAATTAAGGAGTTCCTTTTAAATGATGAAAAAAATCCCTTGGGAATTGATATAAATAAGCCACTGTTTTCGTGGAAATATCATTCAGATGAAAAAAACTGCAGACAGAAAAATTACCGGATTATAGTGGGAACAGAACCTGGATTAAGTAATATGTGGGACAGCGGTACGATTACGGGTTCAAAATCCACTAATGTAAAATACGAGGGAAAAATATTTACTCCGTGTACAGAATATTTTGCTGAAATTTGGACAGAAACGGTAAGCGGTAATAAGTGTCACTCCGATATGAGGTTTGAAACAGGATTGATGGATACGAATATGCTAAAGACGGAAGTCCCTTTGACTCGAGATATTTCATATACCTTTCCATCGCAGGGTAAAACCTTATAATTGCATCAGTTTCACCATAAAAACGCTTTAATTCATCAAGAATTACAAACATTGCACAACCATATGTTATTCCTCCGAAACCGCCGCCTACCGGTGCTACATCCGGAAGATTTCCATCTGCATCCTGACAATCTGCAATACATTCCACGTACTTTATAAAGAAATTTCTGAGCTGTGCCTGATAAAGTGCAGTACGACAAAAAACATGCGCATCTCCTGTCCAGCCCATTCTTTCATTCCGCTGAGGACAGTCAGTCGGAATACTTATAAAGTTGCAGAGCTGACTGTATTTTACATTTTGAAAAAATCTGTTATACAGTTCATTATCAGTATGAACTCTACCTGTAATCTCATTTACGCTTGAAAGCTGTAAACTGCATACATCAGAAACTGCAGGCGGATTCTTCACCCCTGATATTTCAATGTATCTGTAGCCATGAAAAGTGAACTTCGGACAGAATACATCCGTTTCCGTATTTCCGGAAAGAATAAATGTGTCTATACTGGTTGCATCCCTAAGATTAGCCTGTAAAAGACGGCCTGCAAGTTCACCATATTCCTCCAATGCAGGATAAAGCATTTCTCCATATCGTATTACTGCTTTTTCTCCCTTTTCACCCCGAAATTTTATTTCAGGAACACCGGCAATCTCCTGTTGTAAATCATAGATATACACTCCCTCTGCCGGACTTTGTACTGTTTTTGCCGTCAGTTTCTCAACTGCTCTTACTGCCGTAAAAAAATTTCCGCTGAAATCGGGTTCACGATGATTTACTTCCGGATACGTCCTGAAGAACCCCGGCAAAGCATCATAAGAACCTAACGGAATAGCTTCAGCCTTTAAAGGCTTTTTAATTCCATCAATAAAAAATCCAGGTCTCGAAAAATTCCTGTATATTTCATCTCTACCCGCATCGTAATATTCACCATAGTATAATCCTGAAAATCTGAAAGGACCTTCTCCATAGTAATCCCAGTCCCTGCAGTTAGTTACAAATTCTTCATTTCTACCGTCCTCATAATCTATAACTACTTTTGCCATCAGACTTTCCTTATCTCCCCAGAAATTAAAGCATGCAAGCACAAAGGTCTGTGCACCGCTCCACCATCCTGAAGAAAGTGTAAATCCAATACCGTTTTCCCCTTCATTAATTAAATTCGTTATGTCATATGTCTGATAATATAAGTGTCTGTCATAATGTCCTGCTCCAGGATTAAGACGTGTATGCGTTACCTCAGCACCATTGATTCTACAATCATAGATTCCTCTTGACACTGCATATAATCTCGCTTTTTTTACCTTGCCGCTTATACTGAAATCACGTCTGAACATAGGCAGTGAATGACAATCCGGTTTAAAAACTTTTAACATGCGCTCATTACCGGACTTAATGCAGATACCTTTTTCTGTGTCTTTTTTATAGAACATTTCTGCCGGTTCTCTCAAAAAGCCAATCCTTATTCCATCAAAATATGCTTCTGTTCCGGCACCCAAACCATACCCTATACTGCACATCCTCGGAAATGTAACCACATCATTTTCTCCAAGAGGATTAATCTGTCTGTAATCGGCTTCCCTGTCATCAATAAAGGTTCTTATGTTGTTTCCGGTCACATCCAATCTGATTTTATGAGGTTCATTTATGTTTTCATCATTTAAAAATCTGTCTAAATTCACCACCGCAAACGGGATGTCTTCTTTGTCATCCGGATGGTATCCTACACGGAAAATATTAAGTACGGCAGGCTTATTTGAGATATCAATCTCATAATAAATATAATTCCTGCCTTCAATAAGGTACTCATTTTTCTCTCTGTCAGACAAACGAAAATCATCTGCACCCAAAACAAGACCTGCTTTCGTTCCTCTTCTTATTTCCACAACGGAGGTCATTGAAAATATTCCTATGTAATCGGACGAAAGATAATATTCCGGTGCACATATCCACTCTGCACCGTTCCATGACTGATACCCTGTGTCCGATAGATGACTGGCTGGCACGGAGCATACGGACAGCTCGTTGGTATGGAATGCATTTTACGGAAGAATCTGTAGGATTATGAGTCATCTTTCAGGTATTATAGGAAAGGTTACTGAGGAAGATTATTATCAGGACCTTTATGAGAAGACAAAAAAGTTTTGGATGGAGAATTTTGTTGACGAACAAACAGGGAAAACAGTATGTGATACACAGGGAAGTTACTCAATAGGTCTTAAGGCAGGCATGTTTGACGGAAAAACAAAACAGGCTGCAGCCGGAAATCTCGAGCGCAAAGTACGGGAAGCAGGATACACACTCACAACAGGATTTTTCGGTACAGAATCAATTTTGACAATGCTGAGTGAGGGAGGTTATAATGAAACAGCGTACAGACTTATGACCTCCACGGCATTCCCGGGGTGGCTTTATCCGGTTACACAGGGGGCAACAACAATATGGGAACGATGGGATGGTTACACGCATGAAAATGGATTTGGCGGATTGTGTTCAATGAACAGTTTCAACCATTATTCTTTTGGCTGTGTATTAAATTGGTTTTATGAATATGTTTTGGGGATAAAACAGAATGATAATCATTTTATAATCAAGCCGATTTTAATCGGATTTGGAGAAGCTGACGGCGGATTTGAAACGCCATATGGAAGAATTGAAGCAGGATATAAATATTATAAAGAAAAAAAGGAAATTGTTTTCAGATGTCATATTCCGGAAAATGCTGATGCCGAGATTATTCTTCCGGGTATATGTAAAAAAACAGGCAGCGGTGATTATGAGTTCAGGGTAAAGAACAGTCTCGGTGGTTTTGTGATGCTCGGTACGGATAAGTAATGCTGGTGTATTTTAAAGTCATTTGGTTTGTACGGATTTTGTTATGAGAATACGGAGAATAAGATGAATAAGGAATTGTTAGATAAACTTGCCGTAATTACTGAAGAAGAACAGAAACTGCTTGATGGTAAGGAGCTGGATAGGGGAATTTATATGTCGCCTGAGTCGATGGAAATAGATGCGAGACAGCTTTTAGATGATGGGAAACTTATAACGGTAAGACCCCATACCAGGTTTGTAAATTTTCCGCCGCATACACACAATTATGTTGAACTTGTTTACATGTGTAAGGGAGAAACGATTCATCGACTTAACGGAATCGAGGTTAGGATTAAAGAGGGAGAACTTCTTTTTCTGAACCCGAATACCGTGCAGGAAATCAATGCAGCGGGAAAAGATGATATTGCGGTAAATTTCATAATACTTCCGGAATTTTTTGATACTACATTAAAAATGACGGGTGGTGAAGAAAACCAATTAAGGGATTTTCTTATAAGTGTATTAAAGAGTTCAAAGTCGGGAGTAGGATATTTACATTTTAAAGTAAGTGATGTTCTGCCGGTACAGAATCTTGTGGAAAATCTTATATGGACATTGGTTAACAGGCAGGTTAATAAGAGAAGCATTAATCAGTATACAATGGGAGTGTTGTTTCTTCAGCTGATGAATTATACTGATAAAGTTGATATGGGAAGTGATATGAGTGAACAAAAGGTAATGCTTTCAGTTTTGAAGTATATTGAAGAACATTATCGAGAGGGAGAACTCACACAGCTTGCAGAAATGATGCACTATGATTTGAGTTGGCTGAGCAGACTGATTAAAAAACAGACGGGGAAAACATTTACTGAACTTATGCAGGTTAAAAGAATTAATCAGGCAGCATTTCTCTTGAAAACAACAAATCTTACAGTGGCGGATGTATGCCAAAGGATAGGGTATGAAAATATAAGTTATTTTCACAGGCTGTTTAACAAAACTTTTGGAATGACGCCGAAAAAGTATAGGGACAACTAAATAAAACAGTGCAAAAAAGGACATCTTTTTAAGACAAAAGGTGTCCTTTTTTTATTCCGTTTTCAGAGTTTATAATCTGTATATAAACATAAGCGTCGGAGGAGGAAACATGAGATACCATCTTGCAATTGACATTGGAGCATCAAGCGGCAGACATATTCTTGGCTATTATGAAAACGGGAAAATGCATACGAAGGAAGTGTATCGTTTTGAAAACAGGGTAGTAAAGAAGAATGGCCATATGTGTTGGGAAATGGACAGGTTGTTTGCAGAAATTCTAAAAGGAATGAGAATATGCGGACAGGATTACAGTGTTCCGGAAACGGTTTCCGTTGATACGTGGGGAGTTGATTTTGTTCTTGTGGATTTTGAGGGAAGAATGATTTCTGATTCCGTGTCATACAGGGACGGAAGAACGGACGGTGCAGAGGAATTTCTTAGTAAATATTTGAGCGAGGAAGAGCTTTACTATATGACTGGGATTCAGAAACAGAAATTCAATACGATTTATCAGTTTCTGACACTTAAAGAATCCTCACCGGATGAGTTGGAAAAAGCAGATGCCATGTTGATGATTCCGGATTATTTTAATTATCTTCTTACAGGTGTGAAAATTCAGGAATATACAAATGCGACAACGACTCAGCTTATTAATCCGGATACTTGTGACTGGAATACAGAACTTATAAGTAAATTCCGATTTCCACAAAAGATATTTATGCCTGTAAAAACAGCAGGAACAGTGTTGGGAAGTTTGAAGAAGGAAATTATTTCAATTATAGGATATGATACGAAGATTGTTATTTCGGCATCACATGATACCGCTTCGGCAGTTATATCAATTCCGTGTAATGAGGAATGTATCTTTATAAGTTCCGGTACATGGTCGCTTATGGGAACGGAGCAAAGGAAAGCAAATCTTTCCGAATTAAGCAGAGTGCATAATTTCACGAACGAAGGTGGTTATGAATACAGATTCAGGTTTCTGAAAAACATAATGGGTCTTTGGATGATCCAAAACGTAAAAAAAGAACTGGAAAACAAATTTACATTTGAACAATTGTGCGGTTTGGCAGAAAAATCAACTTCAGATTCGATTGTTGACTGCAATGAAGAACGTTTTCTTGCACCGGAATGTATGATTAATGAAATTAAAGGCTGCTTAAAGGAAAAAGGAGAGGCGATACCGGAAACTGCAGGAGATATTGCACGTGTAGTATACCGGAGTCTTGCTGTCTGTTATGGAAAAACAGTTGAGGAAATAGAATTGATAACGGGAAAAAAATACGATTCAATTTATATAATCGGAGGTGGGGCAAATGCGGATTATTTAAACAGACTGACGGCAGAGTGTTCGAAAAAAACGGTTTATGCAGGGCCAGTGGAGGCTACGGCAATAGGAAATCTTGCTGTACAAATGATAAGCAGCGGAGAAATAAAAGATTTGGATGAAGCAAGGAAAATCATCAGTAAATCTTTTGAAATAAAAATTTTTGGAAAGGATGAAGATAAAAATGACAATCAGTGAAAGATATGAAGAAGCGAAAAAAATATATAAGCAGTTTGGAACGGATACGGATAAAGCGTTGGAGAAGCTTTTAAAAGTTCCTGTATCAATTCATTGTTGGCAGGGGGATGATGTAATAGGCTTTGATGGTGATGATGTGCTTAGCGGGGGAATACAGACAACGGGTAATTATCCGGGTAAGGCAACGTCGCCGTCGGAACTTATGGCTGATATGGAGAAAGTAATAGGACTTGTGCCGGGACGACATAAGCTGAATCTTCATGCAAGTTATGCAATTGCCGGTCCGGGAGAAAAGATTGAGAGGGACAATATTAAACCGGAACATTTTACGGAATGGGTAAGATTTGCCAAAAAGCATGGAATGGGAATAGATTTTAATCCTACACTTTTTGCACACCGGATGGTTAAGGACGGACTTACACTTTCAAGTCCTGTAAAAGAAGTGAGGGAGTATTGGATAAGACACTGCAAATGCTGTCTTAAAATTTCCGAGTATTTTGCCGAGGAGACAGGAGAGCCGTGCGTGATGAATATATGGATACCGGATGGATTTAAGGATATTCCGGCTGACAGATTTACACCAAGGAGACGATTTAAGGATAGTCTTGATGAAATACTTTCAAGCTTTGAAGAAGAAATAGGATTGATGATGGAGATAAACGGAAAGTGGTTCTACAAAGCTCCTCACAATAAAACAATTGATCTTATGCCGGCTTTTTTTGATAATATGCCGGATGGCGAAAAGGATATTGAATTTAAAATGTTTGCAACACCGGATAATGGTGTTAATGAAAAAAATACATATGAAGACTGGAATATGAATTACTATAAAAAGCTGGTTCATGAGCCGGAATTCAGAATAAGATATGAGCCGGTTGCAACAGTAGGCTGAGAATTATGAAAGTATATCCTTGTGCAGTTCTCTGAATTGTTCGGTTACATGGTTTACTTCATTTTCAAATTCTCTTGCGGAGACAAGCCGGCATCCCTGCCCACGGATAATAATCTGTTCAAGTCCATCAGAAGTAGCAACCCTGATGTCGTAGGTCAGATTGTTTTCGTGGGCAAATTTTTCTATATACTGGTCTGCGGTTTCAGATTCTTTGGTGTAAACAACATTAATGTTGTTGTAACTGAAGTATTCGGTTTCGTGTCCTTTTATTCTGTAGGCATCAAATACTACAATTACATTAGTATGTACTATAGACTGATAAGCACACAGAATGTCCATGAGTTTACTTCGTGATGCTTCAAGGTTTTCTTTTGAAAGCTCGTTAAGTTCATTCCATGCAAAAATTATATTATACCCGTCAACCAGAAGATAAGGGATTTTTTCTTTTTTGGGGGAAGGGGCTTTTATTGTTCGTCCTGAAAAATCGTTTTCAGGCTTTTTTTTATGATTCCATTTGTTCCCACGGCTGTTTGAATTTGAATAAAATGTTTCCCTGATTATTGCATCAATTTCATCGGTTCCCAATGAAATGTCATTCGGATTTTGCATGCAAACAACTGGTTGGACGATATCAGAAGAGCCGGATTTATTATCCAGACAGCTATCAATGTGCATATGATTGAAAACATCATGCCACTCAACGATAAATCCGGAACCGTGTGTGCAAAATACGGAAGAAGACGGGTTGTGGGTATCACGATCCGGATCGTATGCTTTTTCAGCAATTACCTCATCTTCGTTATGACATGGGCCGTATCCGCCAGGAGAGAGTGTGAAGGTGCCGTGGCCGTGAGAATATGCATTGACCTCCAATTGGTAACTGTTGGAGGTGCTGACGGGTACTGTGCCGGTTAAGACTGTAATTGAATCATTCGTTTCCATTTCAAATTTTCCGAACATTCTGTCCAAATCGGCCATTGCCCTGCCGACAAATTCGGTAGGGAGTCTTAATGAAAAGTTATAGTATGGTTCAAGCAGATGGGACTTTGCCTGCATCAGACCTTGTCGGACGGCACGGTATACAGCCTGTCTGAAATCTCCGCCTTCTGTATGTTTAGGGTGGGCTTTACCGGCGACAGCAGTTATTTTTACATCTGTTAATGGTGCTCCGCATAAAACCCCCTTGAATGTTTTTTCTCTAAGATGTGTCAGTATAAGACGCTGCCAGTTGAGAGAAAGCAGATCTTCGCTTATTTCAGAGGAAATGCTTATTCCGCTGCCGGGTTCTCCGGGTTCCATGATAAGGTGAACTTCGGCATAGTGTCTTAGAGGCTCAAAGTGACCGACACCTTCAACTTTATTTGTAATAGTTTCTTTATAGACGATATTTCCTGTTCCGAATTCCACTGAAATATTTAACCTGTCATGGATAAGGCTTTTAAGTATATCAATCTGAACTGCTCCCATAACCTGGATAGTGATTTCACTAAGAATTTCATTCCACACAATATGAAGCTGGGGATCTTCTTCTTCAAGATGTTTCAGAGAGGAAAGGACTTCAACAGGTTTTACTGATTCCGGCAGAATAAGTCTGTAGGTCATTACAGGTTCAAGGAAAGGAATAAGAGATGGTGTGTCGCAACCCAGAGACATTCCTGCTTCTGTATTTTCGAGTCCGGTTACTGCGCATATACAGCCTGCGGTGACTTCGCTGCACTGTGAGAAACGGTTTCCTGAATATATACGAATCTGATTTATTTTTTCTCCGTTTTCAAGAATCTGTTTAACCCTGAGAGAGCCGCCGGTTATTTTCATGAAAGTAAGTCGCCTGCCTTCCCGGTCACGTTTAATTTTGAAAACTTTTGCTCCGAATTCATTAGGATAGTCTGCAGGTGAAAGATATGTGTTGAAAGCGGTGATGAGTTCATCTGTTCCGATTAGGTTAAGTGCAGAACCGAAAAAACATGGAAAAATTTTACGGTTCATAAAGGCTTTTGATATGAGAGAGTCGGAGAGCTCTCCGGTTTCCAGATAATAATTCAGCAGTTCCTCGCTACAGAGAGAGATTTCCTCACCATCCGGATAAGAAAAATCAGTGATCATATCAGAAAGGGAGTTTTTTAGTTTTTGCAGAATTTCATTGCGGTTGGCTCCGTCCTGATCCATTTTATTTACAAATAGGAAGACAGGTATATGGTATCGTGAGAGAAGTCTCCAAAGAGTTTCTGTATGTCCCTGTATGTTGTCTTTTGCGCTTATAATCAGAACGGCAGCATCAAGGATTTGAAGGGAACGTTCCATTTCGGTTGAAAAATCCGTATGACCCGGAGTGTCAATTAAGGTATAGGTTCTATTGCCTGAAACAAATACGGCCTGCTTGGAAAAAATTGTGATACCTCGTTCTTTTTCGAGTTTTTCGGTATCCAAAAAGCAGTTCCCATTATCGACACGGCCAAATTTATTTATTGCCCCGGATTGATATAAAACAGCTTCGGAAAGAGTGGTTTTACCAGCATCAACATGAGCCAGCATACCGATGCTGCATGTTTGTTTTTTTTCATGTTCAGGCATTTTGAAAGTCTCCCTTTTGGTAAAAATTGATATTCATTTTACCATGAGACACTCTGTAAAGTCGATAGAAAAGCAAAAGAAAATCAGAGGAAAGATAAGCTGGCGTTTTTTATGTACCGAAAATTGAATTTATCATAAGCTTTAGAACTTGACATATCATGTTTATGAATATAAAATTATAAAGGGCATAATCATGCGGTTTTAATGCATGTGCCGGGAGGTAAATGATGGAACATAAGAAGTTTGATTTTGAAAAAACCGAAGACGTTAACGATGATTTTTTTGATGGCGTAGAAGATGATGATTTCTTTGCCGGGGTTGAGGAAGCTTCAAAAGAAGCTTTGAGTGAGGTAAAAGAAGAGGTTAAAAGGGCTGCTGATGAGGAAGAGATGAAAGAGATTGCAGAAGCAGCTGCCAGAGTTGCCGCACTGAGAAAGCAGGAAGAGGCTGAGAGGGCAGCCGCAGAAGAAGCAGCGAAGAAAGCTGCTGAGGAAGCTGCAGCAAAGGCAGCCGCAGAGGAAGCAGCAAGACTTGAAATCGCTGAAAAGGCCAGAAAAGCAGCAGAGGATGCAAGAGCAGCCGCTGAGAAAGCAAAGGCTGAGGCAGAAGCAAAGAAGGCGGCCGAGGAAGAAGCTCTCAGACAGATTGAAGAACAGAAAAGAAAAATTCAGGAAGCTGAAGAAGCTGCAAAAAAGGCAAGAGAAGAAGCTGAAGCAAAGCGTGCTGAAGAAGAGGCAAGAAGAATAGCTGAGGAAAAGGCTAAAGAGGAGGCGGCAAAGGCGGCTGCTGAGGAAGCTGAAAGAGCTGCCAAGGCTGCAGAAAAAGCAGCAGCAGAAGAGGCTGAAAGGGTTGCGAAGGAAGAGGCAAAAGCAAAAGCAAAAGCCGAGGAAGCTGCTAAAAAAGCTGCTGCAGCAGAAGAAAAGGCAAGAAAAGCTGAGATGAAAAAGGCAAAATCCAAGAAACAGACTAAGGTGGTCTCTGATGAGGAGTTTGACTTTGACAGTGAAAAGAAAATTAATCCTGTATTAATAACTATTGTAGCAGTCGCTTGTCTGTTATTGGTTGCAGGAGCGTTCTTCGGAACAAAGGTAATTTTTGGAGGAAGCGGTTCGGCATCAAGGTCGGCAGCAGAACAGCAGACAGTACTTGAAAATGCAATTGGAGGAGATCTTTCGTCGGCATCAATCGGAATAAAATACAGTGTAAGATACAAGAAACTGACTATTTCAAATGATGATGGTTACATTGTATATTATAAAGATGGAAACAGTGTTTATAAACTCACGGGTTCGTATTCATCGGACGGTCTTAGTAATATCGAAAAATATACTGAGGCAAATTCAGCAAAGATTGACAGCAGTAAGGGAGAACTTATAGCATCCTCCGTAAGTGCTTTCTATGTAAACACAAGAGATGTTGCTGATGGTTCTGTAACTCTTAATTTAAGACTTTCAGACGGAACAGGTA
This sequence comes from uncultured Lachnoclostridium sp., assembly GCA_964572955.1. Classification (GTDB taxonomy): domain Bacteria; phylum Bacillota; class Clostridia; order Lachnospirales; family Lachnospiraceae; genus UBA3775. Next base: position 13,492 of record CAZNGY010000029.1, on the reverse strand, counting down.
CAGATTATAAGACAAATAAAGGAATTGACGTAAATGTTGCCGTTACAAGTACGGTAAAACAGACAGAAACAGAAGATGTTACTGAATAAGCAAAAAATCTCCCGGTCCTAAGTGCAGGACCGGGAGATTTTTTTGTTGGGGTTGCAATCTGTTCGAGTATGCAAGGCATACGAAATATAATATAAAATATCTGCTATGCATGTGTACGATGATATAGTGTCGGCTGTGATAAAGAAACGTAATTCATTATACTGCTACATGTAGTTCCTGATAATTACATAGGCAGTATAAATTATATAAAAAATTAACAGTAGAATTCCGTCTTTTTTTTGGAATTCTTTTTTCTTTATACAGAGAAGGTATCCGAATACTGCACAGATAAGAACTGACGTGAAATCTATTGTGGTTTCAATGTTAAGTCCTGTAATAGGTGAAATGGCAGCGGATAAAGAAAGTACAAAAAGTATATTGAAAATATTTGAGCCTACGACATTACCTACGGCCATGTCTGCTATACCTTTTTTTATTGCAGTGACGGAAGTAACAAGTTCAGGAAGTGATGTGCCGAGGGCTACGATTGTAAGTCCGACAAGAGTGTCTGACATTCCGCATTTTCTGGCAAGTTCGGAGGCATATTCAACGACAAGATCTCCACCGAAAACAATTGCTGTCAGTCCTCCTGCAAGTAAAAGAAGACTTATTGGTATATTGTATTCTTTTATTTCATCATTCCCTTCGTCCTTGTTTTTTATTGCTGATGAGGCAAGAATAGCAACATATAAAAAGAACAAAACAATAAGAATTATTCCTTCAGAACGTGAGACTTCTCCGTTTATTACAAACAGAAGTGTGAGAGCGGAGAGAAATATACAAATTGGAAAATCTCTTTTAATGATGTCTTTTTGAACAGATACATTCTTAAAAAGAGCACACGCCCCTATTACAACAGCCATGTTGAAAATGTTTGAACCGGCAACATTACTTACGGCAATTTCATTGCTGTGAATCATTGCGGCACGTATGCTCACGGCAGCTTCCGGACAGCTTGTTCCGAGAGCTACAATTGTAAGACCGATGATAACAGGAGGAATGTGACATTTCTTGGAAATGGAAGATGCTCCGTCAACAAAAAAATCGGCACCTTTGATAAGTAAAATGAAGCCGATTAGAAGAAACAGAATGTTTAAAAGTATTTCTATCATGATTTTTTCCTTTCAGTTGTGCGTAATGCAGATATAATACCACAAAAATGTCCGGAATGTTTACCATTTTTGCTTCACGGACGGGCATTTATTCTTTTTTAATAAACATCTGAATTCTATGAAACACCCGCATTCCATACAAAGTCCGTTTTCGTATGATGCACAGGAGAGACATTTTTTAATTCTTTTATTATAAAGATTTTCATCAGCACGGTCATTTTCTTTGATTATGGATATGTATTTATCCAAATCGTGTGAATATTCAGTGTGGGAGTAGGTAATTTTTTTGGGACACACGGGACATTCACGCATTGAATTATTTTTGTAATAATCAGTCATTACACGAATTACGGACGTTGACATGAAGGCTTACCACACTGGTCGGTGGCAACGTAAGCTCTATAAGGCTGTTTATGTGTTTGAAATCCATAAATTCGGTATCAAAAATATTATCCGGTTCGTCAAAGGTGTTATAAATGTCAGCCTTACCGGTGATGATTCTGCCGGATACACCAATAATATCACGGTTTGTATCAATGGTAATGCTGCAAGTGTCTGAAAGAGATATATTAGCGGTTGTAATTGTTAAAACATCATCTTTTTCGGAAACGCTTGCAGAGATTGTCGGGATGGAAAAATCACCGCAGCTTATATTGTTTTCGTTTATTTCGGATTCAACCAACATTCCGTCATGATGGCCTTTATATAATTTGAAAACATAGTATGTCGGTGTTTTAATGGTTTTTGCTCCTTCTGTAAGCAGAACGGATTGCAGAACATTTACGGTTTGGGCGATGTTTGCCATTACAACTCTTCGGCAGTTACGGTTAAATATATTCAGATTTATTGCAGCAATAATTGCATCACGCATTGTGTTCTGCTGATATAAAAATCCGGGATTGGTTACGGGTTCAACGTCATACCATGTGCCCCATTCATCAACAATCAGTCCGACTTTATTTTCCGGGTCAAGTTCATCCATGATTTCAGAATGATGTCTTAATAATTCATTCATATATAAGGTTTTGTTTATTGTTTCATAGTACTCGTCTGAGTTAAAAATGGTTGCAGAACCTTTTGAAGACCAGTCACCTGTAGGAACGGTATAGTAATGCAGACTGATTGCATCAGTAAACCAGCGGGCTCTTTCAAGAAGTGTTCTTGTCCAATTATAGTCGTCACTGTTCGGACCGCATGCAACTTTATAAAGATGGTTTCCGCTGTGGTCTTTGCAGAATGTCTGATATTGTCTGTAGAGATCCGAGTAGTATTCAGGAGTCATGTTGCCGCCGCATCCCCAACTTTCGTTTCCTATTCCGAGGTATTTAAGCTTCCATGGTTTTTCGCGGCCGTTTTTTCGGCGAAGTTCAGTCATTGGAGAGAGGGAATCGGAAGTTATGTATTCGACCCATTCGGACAACTCTCTGACGGTTCCGCTTCCCAGATTTCCGGCAATGTAAGGCTCACATCCAAGGAGATCACAAAGTTCCATGAATTCGTGAGTTCCGAATGAATTGTCTTCCGTAACATGTCCCCATGAGGTGTTTACGATTTTTGCCCTTTCTTCCGGGGTTCCGATTCCGTCTTTCCAGTGATATTCATCGGCGAAACAGCCGCCCGGCCATCTGAGAACCGGAATGCCGATTTCTTTAAGGGCATCTACAACATCCTTTCTGTAACCATTGATGTTGGGAATGTCAGAATCTTTTCCGACATATATTCCACCATAAATACATCTTCCGAGATGCTCGGAAAAGTGTCCGTAGATTTCTTTGTTGATTTTGTTTCCCGTGTTTCCGGGTTTGATGTTTATTGTTGCATTACGCATAAAACTACCCCCCTAAGTAAGTGTAAAATAAGCATAATCATCTTATTGTGCTTTGAGCAAAATATAACACGGTAAATTGCTGAATTCAATAGCTGTATGAGATACTTTGATGTTATATCTTGCATTAGAAAGAACGGTTTTTAGGATGGATTTGTTGACAGACTTGAAATTCAATGTATAATTCAGGTAGGGAGGAGAAAGGTCGGACTTGCTGGTTCAAAGTATTATCTGGTGTAAAACCTTCCTGTAATGTTTTGACTAGAAAGTGAAGGAGGAAGTCATGTCAAAGGCTTATATTTTTTTAGCGGATGGTTTTGAAGAGGTTGAAGGTTTAGCTGCAGTTGATGTTCTCAGACGAGGCGGAGTTGAAGTTGTAATGGTTTCAATGAATCGTTCGAATTGTATAAAGGGCTCTCATAACATAGGGATACTGTGTGATTCTGTTTTTGAGGACTGTGTTTTTGATGATGGAGACATGGTTATTCTTCCGGGAGGACTTCACGGAACAAATGCTCTTATGGCACATGACGGCTTGAGGGATGTTCTGTATACATATAGGGATGAAGAAAAATTTATTGCAGCAATATGTGCAGCACCGAGTGTCCTTGGTATGAATGGGATTCTTAAAGGGAAAAAGGCAACGTGTTACCCGGGATTTGAAGATAAACTTCTTGGTGCAGAAGTGCTTACGGATAAAGTTGTGTGCGATGGCAGTATAATTACCGGAAAAGGTATGGGACCGGCTGTTGAATTTGGATTAAAACTTCTTGAAGTTCTTGAGGGAACAGATATATCAAAAAAAGTCGCAGATGCAATTCAGTATTGATTTTTTGATGCGTCGGAAGAAATACATTTCCGACGGTCAGTAAGTATGTAGGAATTGATTGACAAAAGAATGGCACTGAATAAATCACTGACAATGAAAGCGGTGGAAATGTCAGAAAAGGTACCGGCAGCACACATTAATATGTAGAACGATGTGTAAATGCCGGTGCTTATTTTTTTGTTCAGATTAAGTGTTTTGGAAAGCCAGATAAGTGAAAGATAACCGAAATGGTACCAGCCTATTAATGTAGCCGTACCGAAAGCTATTATAGAGAGGTAAAGACATAGACTTCCGTATATGCCAAGACATTCAAAAGCACTGTATACACAGCTTGTGGCAGGACGGACAAGGAAGAAATCCGGATGAGATAGTGCGGCACAGACTATGGCGATTCCCGTAATTGTGCAGAGTACACAAGTATCGACAAAAGAAGCGCTCATGTTAATAAGTCCCTGGACATGAGGTGTATTTTCTGTTTCACATGCCGGAAGTGTGGATGTTCCAAGTCCTGCTTCATTTGTAAAAAGACCGCGGGAAACGCCTTGTCTTATAGCTGTAAGAACCGTGTAACAGCCGGTTCCGGATAAAAACGAACTTTTTGTAAATGCAGAAGATATTATTGTTCTGACGGCAGGGATTATAAATGAATGATTCTGAATGAGTATGCAGCATACTCCGATAAGAAAAATGATACCCATAACTGGAACCAGAGCACTGCATACGGAATGTATTTGTCTGCTGCCGTAAAAAGCCGGAATCAGAATACATATGAGAAAAATGGCGCAGACGGCAGGAGAAAAACCGAGAAGATGCCCGGCAGCATCCGAAACGGCTCCTGCCTGAATGCCGGTGTTGGAGATTAATGCCATCAAAATTACGGTTACGGAGTAAATGACAGCGAGCTTTTTCTTTTTCATTACGGTAAACAGAATATACATTGGTCCGCCATTTTTGCCGTAAGTGGAAAATGTTTTACATATAAAAGTTTCAGCATAGCTTAGTGACATTCCTAAAATACCGGTCAGAAAACACCAGAAGACAGCTCCGGGGCCGCCTGCGGCAATTGCCAGCGAAACTCCGATTATGTTGCCGGTTCCTAAAGTTGCGGCAAGAGTAGTCATGAGCGATGAAAAAGAGGAAATTCCGGACTGAGTACAGCAGGTGTTGCAACCTGAAAGCAGACCGTCTTTTATTTTTAATTGTATGAATGAAGTTTTTGCGGAAAAATATACGGCAAGACTGATGAGGAGCAAAGGTGCCGGAAAGATCCATATGAAATCGACAAAATCAACTAAATATTTCAGAAAAAGCCTGCCATGAACCATTTGCTATATGTATACGCTGTTGATAAATGAAAAATGACGTAATATTTTGCAATGTAGCAATCATCTTGCAAAAATAATTGGTTTTGTAGTATTATCTAAGGGAGTATAAATTGTATTGGTATATCAGATGTGGGTTGATAGTGTGTGAGGCAGATAATACTTCTCTGAATCACGGGCGGAGATGATTTGCGTATGATATACGTTCCGTGAGGATGTGCAATGACCCGGATTGAAATTATGTCAGCGTAGCTGATCCGAATCATGTACCGGGACCCGCAAGCGAGGCTCTGATTAAGGGTTTTGAGTATGATTTTATATGGGGTGATGAAATGGAACAAAAAAATAAACGATTCGATCCTGCAAGAATTGCGGAATTGGAAAAACAGCTTCAGCTGGAAAAAGAAAAGTATGACTTTGTTAAGGAACTTCTTAATTGCGGACTTTGGGAGTACGATATTAAAGAGAAAAAGTTTATTGAAGGCAAAGGTCTTGATGGAGAAACCGGAAATGTTATTGAAAATTATCGTGAAACTGTGAAGGAAAGCGGATACGTATATTCTCAAGATATTGAGGTTTTCGATAAATATGTGGACAGTATGGATAACGGAGAGGAAACTTTTTCATACGAGATTCGTATGTCTGCTGAAAATGATAAGTATAAGTGGCTTCGTTTTGAAGGATATACGGTTAAGGATGCATCGGGAGAAGCAATTAAAGCAATCGGTCGTACAGTAGATATTGATAAGGATAAGACTGCGGAGACGGTTGTTATTAAGCAGGCTGAATCTGACAGTATAACCGGTCTGCTTACGAGGGAAGCGTTTGTTTCCCAGATAAGCAGTTCTTTTGCCAAAACGGAAAATAAGGAAAGACATGCTTTTCTTCTTATAGATATCAACAACTTTAAGGCAATAACAACAACTTGGGGTGAAGCTTACGGAGAGTACGTTCTTGAAGCTTTCGGTAATGGTCTGACAGAAATTTTTAAACAGGGTGATTCACTTTCAAGATTAGAGGGTGATTCTTTTGCAGTATTTAAAAAGGGAATAAAAAATGCAAAAGCATTAATTGAGATATCAAAAAACATTATACAAATGGCATCCATGCTTAAATTTAAGAGGGAACATGAACTTAAAGTAAGTATAGGTATTTCAATATTCCCTAATGACGGAAAAGACTTTACAACTCTGTACAAAAAGGCATCAATAGCATTGCAGTCTGCAAAAAATAATAAAGACAAAGTATGTGAATTTTATGCAACAACGCTTGCAAACAAGCCTCATGTGGTAGAACATGAAGCAGAGGGAACACCAATCAACGAAGCTGAAAAACTTATAAGGGAACAGAAAAATGCCGAATTCGGAAAAGTTGAGAAGTATTATGTTGATCGTGTGATGGGGATGCTTGCCAGTGATGCGGATGATCCGAAAGCAATCACAACCGTTTTTGCCGAACTTGGAAAATATTACAGATTCACAAGAATTTACACATATAATTTCGATAAAAGGGGAAATGTATGTGAGGTTAAATATTTTTGGAATGAAAAGCCTATTCCTTACATGAGAGTTTATGAGAGAATTGTGGATGCACAGTGGGAAAAACTTTATACAAGATTTTCAAATGATGCACTTTTTATTTGTGAAAATTCATCAAGGCTTGATTTTGAGGTTCCTGATGAACTTACAAGTGTATTCACGGCATCCTCACTTATGCAGTACAAAATAAGTGAAGATGTAAATTCGGTAACATGCATAAGTTTTGAAAGACCGGTTGGTTCGAGTTGGACAAAAGAGGAACAGGAGTTCCTTATTAATGTATCAAAACTTCTGGGAATTTATATGGACAGAATCCGCAACAAAGTAATGCTCAAGGGAGAAATTGAGTATTCAAGGGATGTAATGAATAATCAGCTTGTTACAACTTATGCAGTAGAGAAGGATTCGTACAGACTTAAATTCATCGGTGATGCAAATGGTAAGCAGTATTTTGCCGAAGAAGACAATATGATCTGTTACAGAACCATAATGGGAAGAAAGACGCCTTGCAGAAACTGTCCTCTTTCCGGTTTAGAAGATGGCATTGACAGATGTGCAATGGAAAGCTACTTTGAGAAAAATCAGAAATGGTTTACTTCAACGGCAACGGCTGTAAAACATGGGGAACAGGAATACAACTTTATCTGCTGGACTGATGTATCAGCTTTTGTTGAGCGTATGAAATCAAAAGACGTTCTTACCGGTCAGTATACAGTTGATAAGTTTGAGAAGATTGTTGAGTCCAGAATATCGTTGATGAGAAAACCGCAAAATGTATTTGTATACTTCAATATTCCCGAATTTAATTCGATTAATGATTTATGGGGTTATTCGGTATGTGACGAAGTGCTGGTTCTTTTTGCATCAGCGGTTAATGAAGAACTTAAGAAAGAAGAGTATCTTGCCAGAGTTACGGGAGCAACTTTTGTGATGTTCCTTGATTATGATGATAAGGATAGACTTGAAGCCAGAATAGAAATGATTCTTCAGCAGGCAGTTCATGCGGTTAACAGAATGTATCCGGATGTTAAACTTGATGTATGGGCCGGTGTATACAGGATGAACGGTCACGGAACGTCAATTCCTGAAATGGTTGAATATGCAAATACTGCAAGAAGAAGTATTGAAAGCAGAACGGACAGAAGAAGTATCAATGTTGTGTTCTATAGTGATTTCATGAATCAGGGAGCAACCTTCGAGAGTTTCGTACGAACCAATATGAAGAAAGCTCTTGAAAACAGGGAATTTCGTGTTTTCTTCCAGCCGCAGCGTAATGATGACGGAGACATTACCACTGCAGATGTTGTGGTAAGATGGGTAACAAAAGAAGGCCAGGTTATTGAAAGAGATGCCTTTAAGGAAATAATGGAAGAAGACGGATTTATTCAGAAACTTGACGCATATACGCATGAGGAAACGTTCAAACTTCTTTATGAGTGGATAGAAAGAGATATAAAACCACCGGTTATTTCACTTTCATGTTCATGGCAGTATATGTTCAGTCCTGAATTTATGAACAGAACAAAGCAGATACTTGAGAAGTATCCGGTACCTGCGAGTCTAATAGAGTTCATTATTCCGGAAGGCGTAAATGAGAGCAATTTCTACAGGGTTGTATCCATTTTACAGGAACTTCAGACAATGGGATTTGTGATTTCTCTGGATTCTTATATGACGAAGTTTGCTCTGAACAGCATGAAAGACCGTGCGTCGGTTAAACTTCTTGAAGAAAATCCGGGAATCAGCCGTTTAGATGAAATCCAAGTTGATACAAGATCAAACAAGCCCCTCGATGCTGATGATTTTGCTTCAGAAATTAATAAAATATCATCGGATACGAAAAACTAATTGGCTAAAAATGGCAAAATAATATAAAGCCTTCAGGGTACAATAGTATTACCGGAAAACAGCCGGAAAAATGTATTGGAGGCAATAGACTATGACAAACAGTAACAAGTCAAGCGTACCACAGGCGAAAGAAGCCATGAATCGTTTTAAGATGGAAGTTGCATCATCACTTGGTGTACCTTTAAAGAATGGTTACAACGGTGATCTTACAGCTGCTCAGAGTGGTTCGATCGGTGGTGAAATGGTTCGTCAGATGATTAAAAAGCAGGAAGAATCAATGTCCAAATAAGTTGATTCAAAAAAAGTATTAGATGTTGTAAATCGGATAATACGAATTAGGAAACGGTTGAAATTAAATTCAGCCGTTTCTTTTTGTATTTTGGGAAAGGGCAACTGAAAAACAGTAAAAACCTTAAAAAACGGGTAAAAACCACGCAAAAAGCTGAAAATTTGTTGTAGATTTATTAAATGACTTGTGTTATAATATCATACTGTTGAGTTATATTTATACGAATATGCAGAGAGATGATTATCTGCGAGAAACCTTGTATGTGTGGTCGAAATATGTATGCCGGCATGGAACTGCGGGAATGTTTTGGCTATGATGTGCATGGTGTGAAATAAAAGCGGAGATACCGCATAACTACGAAAAAAACTTTTTCCAGGAGGAACACAAATGAGTTATACTGTAGAAAATTTAGAAAAGAATATGGCAAAGATTACAATTGAATGTCCTGCTGAAGATTTTCAGGCTGCAATTGTAAAAGCATATCAGAAAAACAAGAACAAGATCAACATTCCGGGATTCCGTAAAGGAAAAGCTCCGCTTGCAATGATTGAGAAAATGTATGGTCCTGAAATGTTTTATGAGGATGCGGCTAATGCAATTATTCCAGAAGCATACGATAAGGCAGCTGAGGAATCAGGTCTTGAAATAGTAAGCAGACCAGAAATTGATGTTACACAGATTAAGAAGGGTGAAGCTTTTATTTTTACAGCAACAGTAGCAGTAAAGCCTGAAGTAACGCTTGGACAGTATGAAGGTATCGAAGTTGAAAAAACAGATGTAACCGTAACTGATGAAGATGTTGATAACGAAATCAAGAAGGTTCTTGAGCAGAATGCAAAGACTGTTGAAGTGACTGACAGAGCAGTTAAAGACGGAGATTCAACAGTAATTGATTTTGAGGGATTTGTTGATGGTGTTGCTTTTGACGGAGGAAAGGGAACGGATTATCCTCTTACAATCGGTTCGGGAGCATTTATTCCTGGATTTGAGGAGCAGATTATCGGAAAGAATATCAATGAGGAATTTGATGTTAATGTTACTTTCCCTGAAGAATACCAGGCAGAAGAGCTTGCAGGTAAAGCAGCAGTGTTTAAGGTGACTGTTAAATCAATTACCGAAAAGGTAGTTGAGGAAGCAAGCGATGAGTTTGCATCTGAAGTATCTGAGTGTGACACACTTGCTGAGTACAAAGAAGAAATCAGAAAGAAACTCACAGAGACAAAGGAAAAGGCAGCGGCTAACAAGAAGGAAGAAGAAGCTGTTAATAAAGCTGCTGAAAATGCAACAATTGATATTCCGCAGCCAATGATTGAGTCCCAGAAGGAACAGATGGCACAGGATTTTGCTTACAGACTTCAGTCACAGGGACTTTCAATTGAACAGTACTTCCAGTTCACCGGAATCGACAACAAGAAGTTTATTGATTCAATGGAGCCACAGGCTATCAACAGAATCAGAACAAGACTTACTCTTGAAGCGATTGTAAAGGATAAGAATATTGAGGCTACTGATGAGGATCTCAATGAAGAATTTGAAGCAATGGCTAAGCAGTATAATATGGAAGTTGATAAGGTTAAGGAAGTTCTTGGATCACAGAGTGAAACAATTAAAATGGACATTTGTGTTAAGAAGGCAGCTAAGCTTATCACAGACAGTGCAGTAGAGAAATAATAACTTTGAGATAAGATAGAGCCTTTTATATAAGGGCTCTATCTTTATCTAAAAAAGAATTTTGACAGGAGGACGGACATGAGTTTAGTACCATATGTTATAGAACAGACTTCAAGGGGTGAACGCTCCTATGATATTTATTCAAGACTTCTTAAGGACAGAATCATCTTTTTGGATCAGGAAGTTAATGATGCAAGTGCAAGTGTTATTATTGCACAGCTTTTATTCCTTGAATCAGAGGATCCTCAGAAAGATATTTGTCTTTATATAAACAGTCCCGGTGGCTCTGTTACTGCCGGAATGGGAATCTATGATACAATGAAATATATTAAGTGTGATGTATCAACAATTTGCGTTGGAATGGCAGCAAGTATGGGTGCTTTTCTGCTTGCAGGCGGAACAAAAGGAAAAAGATATGCTTTGCCTAATTCGGAAATAATGATTCATCAGCCATCAGGCGGTGCTCAGGGACAGGCAACTGAAATCGAAATAAATGCAAGACACATACTCAAGACAAGAGAAAAACTTAACAGAATTCTTGCTGAAAATACAGGTAAGTCATATGAGCAGGTTTGTCTTGATACTGAGCGTGATAACTGGCTTGACGCTGAAGAAGCGAAGCTTTATGGCTTGGTTGATGAGGTGATCGTAAGCAGATAACTTTTATTAAGGAGATTTATTGTGGCAAAAAATAGCGGTTACAGAGACAAAAGATGCTCTTTTTGCGGAAAAACAAAAAATTCTGTAGAAAAACTTATTCAGGGACCTGATGAAATTTTTATCTGTGATGAATGTGTTCGTTTGTGCATGGAAATTATTTCGGATGAAGAATATGATATTGCTGATGATGAACAGGAAGTTTCAAAGGAGACGGATTCAGAAATTAATCTTGTTAAACCAAGAGAAATGAAGTCTTTTCTTGACCAGTATGTAATCGGACAGGATGAAGCTAAGAAAGCTCTTAGTGTCGCGGTGTATAATCATTACAAGAGGGTCTTGTCAGGTGATAAATTGGATGTGGAACTTCAGAAAAGTAACGTCCTTCTGATAGGACCTACCGGCTCCGGAAAAACATATCTTGCACAAACCCTGGCAAAGATAATTAATGTACCTTTTGCAATTGCGGATGCTACAACTCTTACTGAAGCAGGGTATGTTGGTGAAGATGTTGAAAACATTCTTCTTAAACTCATTCAGGCAGCTGATTACGATATTGAACGTGCGGAACATGGAATTGTTTATATTGATGAGATTGACAAGATAACCAGAAAGTCTGAAAATGTTTCGATTACACGTGATGTTTCGGGAGAGGGCGTTCAGCAGAGTCTTCTTAAGATATTGGAAGGAACTGAAGCGAGTGTTCCTCCGCAGGGTGGAAGAAAGCATCCTAATGCGGAAATGTATCATATAAACACATCGAATATATTGTTTATATGCGGCGGAGCCTTTGATGGTCTTGATAAAATTATTGAAGGCAGAATAGGACAGAAATCAATTGGATTTAACGCAGAGATAGGTGGCAAGACGGATGAAAATATCGGGGATCTTTTCAGGAAGACAATGCCTCATGATCTTGTTAAGTTTGGACTGATACCGGAGTTTATTGGTCGTATTCCGGTAACTGTTGCACTTGACAGACTGACGGAAGAAGATCTTATAAGAATACTTTGTGAGCCTAAGAATGCATTGATTAGACAATATGCAGCACTCATGTCTCTTGACGGAGTTGAACTTGAATTTACGGAGGATGCTTTAAAAGCAATAGCACGCCTTTCTGAAGAAAGAAATACAGGTGCCCGTGGATTGCGCTCTATTATAGAGGGTATAATGATGGATGTGATGTATGAACTTCCGTCAGATGAATCGGCAGTAAGATGCATCGTTACAGAGGAAGCTGCAAAAGGTGAAGCAAAACCGGACGTGATAAGAAACAATTGACAGTGAAAATACAAGGAAGTTTTTTATGTAGAATGTGCAATGGAGGTAGAGTATGAATGTAACAAAGGCTGAGTTGGAAACGGTCTGCGGAATTACAAGCGTTCTTCCAAAAAATATCCAGCCGGAGTTTGCTTTTTCCGGCAAATCCAATGTCGGTAAATCCTCGCTTATTAATGCATTGATTAAAAGAAAATCACTGGCGAGAACATCTTCTCAGCCGGGCAAGACCCAGACTATAAACTTCTACCATTTAAATGACAGTGTTTATTTTGTGGATCTTCCGGGCTATGGATACGCTAAGGTTTCACAGGAGATTAAGGCTAAATGGGGAAAGATGATTGAAAAGTATTTGAGAACATCTTCCCAGCTTAAAATGGTATTTCTTTTGATTGATATCAGGCATGAACCATCTGCAAATGACAAAAATATGTATGAATGGATTGTATATAATGGCTTTAAACCGGTAATAATTGCAACAAAACTTGATAAGATTAACAGAAGTCAGAAGGATAAGCAGGTTAAATTAATCAGACAGGGATTGGGGTGCGGAAGTGACACAACAATTATTCCTTTTTCTTCGGTTACAAAGCAGGGATTTGATGAAATCTGGAATCTTATTGACGAACAGACAAAGACGGTTGAATAGTATGAGATGCTGAATACATATCTTATGTGTGGGAGAAAAAATATGCGTGAAATTATACTTGACGGAAAAGAGATGCAGACCAGGGAAAAGATGCACGATACGCTTGTTGAAAAATTTTCCCTTCCGTATTACTATACAAGAAATCTGGATTCGTTATATAACATTCTTTTAAAAGAAGCAGATCCTGTAGAGATAATTGTAGAAAACAAAGAGAAAATTGCTATAGGATATGGAGATGCATTGATGCTGCTCTTCAGGGATTTGGCGGCAAACAACAGAAATTATACAATTAAGGTCAGCTGAAAAAAGCATTCCGAATATGATTGATTAATGAAGTGACCCCCAAAAGTTAGACTTTTTAAGCGTAGCAGTTGTATTGGCTGC
>CAZNGY010000028.1:0-27897 GCA_964572955.1 uncultured Lachnoclostridium sp. | reverse complement strand
CACGGCGTTATCGTATGCTTGCAAAGAAATTTATTGAAAAATACGGCGTGGACACTGAAGAATACGATGTTATCAACTTACGCTGATCAAAGATGATAAAACAATGGAAAGGCACAGTTAATGGATTTTGTATCCATCGACTGTGCCTTTAATAGTGTAACAGGGGTAAAAGACCATAATATAGGATAAAATTTATAAAAAGGAACATTTGAAGCGGAAAAAGCTAAAAAATGGGAAGGATAACAATAAAAGATAAAAATATGGGTTTTAAATGAAATAAAGTGACAAAAAACAGCTGGTATAAGACACTGAAATATGATATCATTAAATGAATATCAGCATGGGGAATTATACCTATAGGAGTATTAATGACCAGTTTGTTAAAAGGTCAGGAATGGAGCTTTATGATAAATGTAGAAAAGACAAAACTTATGACCAAGTGCTCAATTTATGAAAAGCATGATGGCAGTGAGGATATAGAAATATCGAAATATTTCAGACCTGATTATGTAAGGTTTAATGTTGTAAAAACAATTGTTTTTACAACATTGGGGTATCTGATTTTTTGTGGCATGTATCTGATATACAATCTTAACATGTTTATAGAAAAAGCTTTTATAATTGACTACAAAACGCTTTTAACAAAGATTATAGGCTTTTATATAATTTTCATCATTATTTATGTTGCGGCTTCATTATTTATTTATAATCTGAAATACAAAAATTCAAGAGGACGTGTTTCGGATTATTACCGTAATCTTGGCAGGATAAATAAGATGAACGAAAAAGATGAAAAAATAAAGGAATTGGAGGAAGACTAATCCTTGGAAACATTAATGACGCAGATTTTAGCAGTTCGAAATAAGATAATGGAGATTTATCGTAAGGCAGCTATGCCTATAAATTATATCGCAAAATTTTTATTTTGCTTTCTTTCCTTTTACGGATGTCACAGATTGGTTGATTATAACGGAAAATTTTCAGGAATGTTTATAATGGTGGCATTTTCGTTCATTTGTACGTTCCTGCCGTTTTCTTTGGGAATCATTATGATGGTTTTATATGTGGTACTGCAGCTTTATTCAGTATCACTTTTGATGGCGGCTACGGTTTTATTCATAACAGCAATAATGTACTGTTTCTTTATCAGATACATCACAAAGTATGGAGCGGTTATTGCCGGAGTACCTCTTGCAATGGGGATAAAGATGCATTTTGCTTTTCCTATTACTTTCGGTCTTGTATCGACACCTGTTTCCATAATACCTGTTTGTGTGGGAGTATTTGCTTATTATTTTCTTAAGGGAATTAACCGCAATGCAGGAACACTTGAGCAGGTTAAAGAGGCTGACAGTCCGTTTGACCTTTATATTCAGGTGATTGACGGTGTATTGAAAAATCAGTCAATGATAGTTACGATGATTGTTTTTGCATTAGTTATAATTGTCGTTTATGTAATAAGAAATATGAAGATGGATTACGCTTTTGAAATTGCGGCGGCAACAGGAGTACTTACATGCATTATCGGATATATAATCCTTGGTTTCAAGTTCCAACTTGATATATCGATTTTAACTGTTGTTATTTTTTCAATAATTTCGGGAGCAGTTTCGTATGTGATATTGTTTATTTACAGGCCTTTAAGCTATGCAACCGTTGAAAATGTACAATTTGAGGATGACGATTATTATTATTACGTAAGAGCAGTTCCTAAGATTAAGGCACCAAGTAAAAAAATAACTTATAAGCACGTAATAAGTCCTGAGAAAAAAGATGATATAGATGATGATATTTACAACGAAGACGGTCTTATGAATGAATATGTAAGGAAGATTTCTCCAAGATTTAAAACTGCAGGAGGAGATGTAAATACGACTTCTTTATCTAAAGAGGATGCACTCAGAGTGAAGAGTATATCTGATGCGGAAATAAAATCGGGTATGATATCCGGACAGAGTATAAGAAGACCTGCAAGACCACAGGAAAAATCTTCTTTGGAAAGAAATGCCGGAAACGGTGAGTCTGCCAGAGTAAGTCAAAGACAGACAGGAACACAAAAAGCTGTGCGAACAGGAACACAGCCACGTACGCAGGCAGGAACACAAAGAACTGTAAGGACAGGGACACAGTCACGTACGCAGACGGGAACACAAAGGGTTATCCGAACGGGAACACAGCCACGTACACAGACAGAAACAAAAAAAAGTTCTCAAGCAGGAACACAGCGAAATAATGATATTAACTAACGGAGGAAAATATGAGTAAGCTCATAAATTCATTATCATCTTTCTTCAGTTATCTTTTACCGGATAATCTGATGCTTACGGACATAGTTGAAATAATCATTTTTGCGTTGCTGATTTATTATGTTATCGGGTGGATAAGGGATACTAAAGCATGGTCACTCCTTAAGGGACTCATTGTTTTAATCATTATCTGGGTAATTGCAGCCATATTTCAGTTTCAGGCAATTATATGGATTTTCGCAAACACAATTAACGTAGGAATCATCGCTTTAATGATTATATTTCAGCCGGAGCTCAGAAGAGGTCTTGAACAGCTTGGCAGAAGAAATATTTCGCTTTTTACCTTTGATTTTAAAAATACAAACAAAAAATTTTCTGATAAAACAATACAGGAAATTGTGACCGCAACATTTGAGATGGCAAAGTGCAAAACAGGAGCACTTATGGTAATTGAAGGAGAGTCACCGCTTGGCGAATATGAGAGCACGGGAATTATGCTTAATGCAGATGTAACGGCGGCTTTACTTATTAACATATTTGAACATAATACTCCGCTTCACGATGGTGCTGTAATAATAAAGAATGATAAAATAACAGCGGCAACATGTATTCTTCCGGTTTCTGATAATATGCAGCTCAGTAAGGAACTTGGAACAAGGCATAGAGCAGGTGTCGGATTGAGTGAGGTTGTAGACGGACTGATAATCATTGTTTCAGAAGAAACAGGAAAAGTCTCACTGGCAAGAAACGGACAGCTTATAAGGGGAATTGATGAAATGTATCTCAAAAGTAAATTGTCCGATATGCAGATAGACAGGGCGGCACTTAATGCGGCAAAGAAGAGAAATGCGGTTAAGAGCAATGGTTTTGTAAAAAAAATATCCGGAAAAAAGGATTCGAACAAAAAGAAAAAGTAAGTACGGGATGTCCGGAGGCTTAAATGAAAGAGGTATTAAAAAAATTTATATTGGAAAATTTCTGGCTGAAACTTCTGTCACTGGTTCTGGCGGTTCTGGGATGGTGTGCCATTATGAATTCAGCAGATCCTAATGTTTCGGTTACCATAAAAAACATAACCGTAAACAAGGAAAACGAAGATGCAATTGTCGGTGAAAATATGATATATGAAGTAACCGGCGGTGATATAATCAGTATAGTGGTATCAGGTCCCAGATCGGTTATTCAGGGAATAAGTGCATCAGATGTGTATGCATATGTGGATCTTCATGAAATCAGTATAACGGAAGCATGTCCGATTCATGTGGGTTTTACAAATTCAAATTATACAAAAAATGTGGAAATTGTTTCAAAATCTGATGAGGTAATGACACTTAGTCTTGAGGCGATGGTAACTGATAATAAGCAGGTGCAGGTGGAACTTACGGGAACTCCGGCAGAAGGATATTATGCGCAGGCAGATGTAATACCTAACATAGCATCGGTTTATGGTTCGGAAACACAGATAAGTTCGATAGAAAAGTTTGTTGCCAAGGTCGACATAAGCGATCGTTCTACGTCTTTTGAAACTGAAGCAAGTATAGAAGCGTATGATAAATTTGGAAATGTTGTTGATCCATCAAAGTTTTCCGTAACCAATAAGATAGTTGACGTTGAGGTAAATCTTTACAGAACAAAGAACATAAATGTAAATATTGATGCAAATGTAACGGCAGAATATGGATTTGCTTATGAATCAATAGTACATGCGCCTACAACGATTACAATTGCGGGACCTAATGAGGTTATAAACAGTATAACCGATATCAATATTCCATACAGCAGAGAGGGACTCAAAGAAACGATTACAGACAGCATAAGCCTTGGCGAGTATCTTCCGGAAGGATGTTATCTGGTGTCGGATGTTGAGTTTGTATCGATAACAATTTCGGTGGTGAGACTTGATGAGTCCCGAAAAATCACTACAGCCGTAAAGAGTCTTGATATACGGAATTTGAGTTCAAATCTTATAATAGCAAATTTGGAATCGACTTTTGACTTCAGTATATGGGGTGCTGAAGGAAAAACAGAAGAAATTGCGGTAAAAGATTTGGGACTTTATATTGACATGAAGAATATAGCCGAGCCGGGTACATATACTGTAGAAGTGGGGCTTAATACTGAAAAACAGGTTATTTTCGGTGATAAGGTTCTGATAAGGGTTACGGTGGCAAAACTGGACGGTTAAAAAAGGAGGAGAGTATTTTTGTTAAGCAGAAGGGTTATAATCAGAAATGTAAACGGGTTACATATTAAACCGGCGGGGATGATGAGCAGCATTGCCTTGGGGTATCCGTGCAGTGTGTATCTTAAGGTGAGAGATTATGAAGTGAATGCAAAAAGTGTGCTTGGAATCTTAAGTGCACAGGTAAAAGAAAATGAGGAAATAGAGCTTGTCTGCAGCGGTATGCAGGAAGAAGAGTGCCTTGCAAAGCTGATAGAGAGTGTAAATAATAAGTTTGGGATGGAGTAGGTAATGTACGATTACTTGATTGTCGGAGCAGGACTGTATGGCTCGGTTTTTGCTCATGAAATGTATAAGGCAGGAAAGAAATGTCTTGTTATTGACAGGCGGAATCACATAGGCGGTAATGTATATACGAAAGAGATTTCGGGAATAAATGTTCATGTGTACGGAGCCCATATTTTTCATACACATGATAAATCGGTTTGGGAGTATGTTAATCAGTTTGCAGAGTTTAATCATTATATTAATTCACCGGTAGCGGTTTATAAGGATGAGATTTATAATCTGCCGTTTAATATGAACACCTTTTCAAAGATGTGGAATATAAAAACTCCGCAGGAGGCGAAGAAAATAATCGAAGCACAGGTGGAGCAGGCAGGTATCAGTGAACCGAAAAACCTGGAAGAAAAGGCAATATCTATGGTGGGGACTGATGTTTATGAGAAGCTTGTTAAAGGGTATACGGAAAAACAGTGGGGGATGAAATGCTGTGAACTTCCGACTGATGTGATAAAAAGGCTGCCTTTGCGTTTTGTATATGACAATAATTATTTTAATGACAGATATCAGGGTATACCGATTGGAGGTTATACTTCAATAATTGAAAAACTTCTTGAAGGAACTGAGGTAAGGCTTAATTGTGATTATCTCAGCAGTAGGGAAGAACTTAATATGCTTTGTGATAAAGTAGTGTATACGGGTGCAATTGATGAATTTTTCGGATACAGCCTGGGAGAACTCAGTTACAGAAGAGTAAGTTTTGAAACAGAAGTTCTTGAGTGTGACAATTATCAGGGAAATGCGGTTGTGAATTATACGGATGCAGAAGTGCCTTATACAAGGATAATAGAGCATAAGCATTTTGAATTCGGGCAGCAAAAAGGAACTGTTATTTCAAGAGAGTATCCTGAGGAATGGAAAAGAGGAGAGGAACCGTATTACCCGATAAGAAATGATTCCAATATTCATATATACGAAAAGTATAAGGCAATGTCGGAAAAACAGGATAAGGTTATTTTTGGCGGACGTCTTGGTGAATACAGATACTATGATATGGATGATGTTATTATTTCAGCACTGGATATGGTAAAAAGAGAATTGAAGTAAAAGCTCACGGAAAATTAAACCGACCTCCAAAAGTCAGAGCATAAAAGCTGACAACTGAAGGTCGGTTTAAATATAACATTCTGTGAGTTTTCTTATCTTCTGAGAGATGCATTTCCTGATGATGCAAGACTATATGTCATTATGTTTTTAGGTTCATCTGAAAAATATGAGTTGTATATCTCATACGAACAGATAAAGAATCCTACAAAAAACAATGCAAGACACACGGCCGTGATGAGTATTTTCAAAAAATGTTTCATAATTAACCTCGTTTTTCGTATTGCAGACAAGCCATAGTTGATACTATAGCATGTAATTAAAGAAAAAGCAAAAGAAATTTTATCTTTCTTTTATTTACTTATACCATGTTTATATGGTAAAATTGTGAAAATATTGGGTAAATAACATTTAAAGGAAAAAGCCGGATTCTTTCGGCTTTTTTTGGAGGTATGGTAATTACAATGAAGAACAATAGAAACAAATTTAATTTTGGATTGGTTTTTGATGCTGTTGTAATGCTGATAGCCTATATGGTAGCTTACAGTCTGAGATTCGGGGCACTTTCCAATGTGGGAATGCTCGAACTTGGCGGTAATGAAAACTATTATCCGCTATCTGAATATATAAAATATCTTATTATTTTTATACCGGGATATCTTTATATTTACAATACTTGTAATCTTTATGAAATGGCAAGAAGAAGGAGAATAGAGGTTTGGAATCTTATAAAGGCAAACATCTATGGTGTGCTTTTTATTGCATTTGTACTTTTCTTCCTGAAAGACATGGACATTTCACGAGGATTTATCGCTATTTTCTTCTTTACCAACCTTACACTGAGTTTCTGTTTCAGGCATGTTCTGCAGTCTGTGCTGCAGGCACTTCGTTCAAGAGGTGTAAATCTGCGTCATGTGTTGATAGTCGGATACAGTTCCGTTGGAAGAGGATTTATTGACAGAGCATTGGGGAATCCTCAGTGGGGTTATAAAATTCACGGTATAGTGGATGATGAGAAAGAAAAGGGAACAGAGTACCGGGGAATTTCCGTAATTGCCGGAATTGACGAGCTTGAAGAACTTCTGAGAACCAATCAGTATGATGAAGTTGTTGTAGCGCTCAATATTAATGACTATTATAAGCTCAGACGTGTTGTAGGTATATGTGAAAAGTCAGGATGTCATACGATTTTTGTACCTGATTATAATCATATAATTCCGACAGTTCCGGTTATGGAGGATATGGAGGGACTTCCTATAATAAATATCAGAAATGTTCCGCTGGCATCATTTTCTAATTTTGTGATTAAGAGGATATTTGATATTGTTGTGGGAATTATATGTTTAGCATTGTTCTCAATACCGATGGCGGTTATAGCCCTACTTGTTAAGTTTACTTCTCCAGGTCCTGTAATTTATAAGCAGGAAAGAGTGGGACTTCATAATAAGCCTTTTATGATGTATAAATTCCGTTCGATGGCGGTTGTAACAAATGGTGAGGACTCATACCAGTGGACAGGTGACGGAAATGCTGATGCCAGAATCACAAAAATCGGACATATAATAAGAAGTACAAGCCTGGATGAACTTCCGCAGATATTTAATGTTATAAAAGGGGACATGAGTCTTGTCGGTCCGAGACCGGAAAGACCATATTTTGTAGAGAAGTTCAAAGAGGAAATACCAAGATATATGATAAAGCATCAGGTAAGACCGGGAATGACCGGATGGGCTCAGATAAAGGGACTGCGTGGAGACACATCTATAGCAAAAAGAATAGATGCAGATCTTTATTATATTGAAAATTGGACAATTGGACTTGATGTAAAAATACTGTTTCTGACGATTTTTAAAGGATTCAGAAACGAAAATGCGTATTAGGAGGAAAGATTTTGATAGATGATAAGATAAATGAAAAATCAGATGATAAGAATGACGGATATGAGGATATATGCAGCATTTGCCACAGACCGGAAAGTAAGGCAGGAAGCATGATTCATATTCAGGATGGACTCTGTTTGTGTAATAACTGTATGCAGCGTTCTTTTGATATGATGAACCGAATGGGATTTAATAATCTTAACGGCCTCGGAGATATTGTTTCAGTTGAACCGGCGGATTTGTCTGAAGGTGATGGCGATGAAAAAAAGGAGGAAAAGAAGCAGGAACAGACAAAGAATCCTTTTCCTTTTGGTAATGTAAGAATAGTGATTCCGAGAGAAATGAATCGTCAGAAAGTAAGGACAAAAAAGGAAAAGAGCAATAATGACAAAGATTCCCGTCCGGAAATTAAAAACATGACTCTCAAGGATTTGCCTGCACCTCATAAAATAAAGGAATTGCTCGACAAACATGTTGTAGGTCAGGAGTATGCAAAGAAGTGTATAAGTGTTGCGGTATATAATCACTATAAGAGGGTTCTTCATGAGGAGAAGGATGTTAAGGACGATAACATAATAATTGAGAAGTCAAATATGCTTATGCTCGGTCCTACAGGTTCCGGAAAGACATATCTTCTTAAAACACTTGCAGAGATACTTAACGTACCGCTTGCGATTACCGATGCAACATCTCTTACTGAAGCAGGATATATAGGTGATGATGTAGAAAGTGTATTAAGTAAGCTTTTGGCGAATGCAGATAATGATGTTGAAAGAGCTGAGCATGGAATAGTATTTATCGATGAAATTGATAAAATTGCAAAGAAGAAAAATGCTCATCAGAGGGATGTAAGCGGAGAAAGTGTACAGCAGGGACTTTTAAAGCTTTTGGAAGGTGCCGATGTAGAAGTTCCGGTCGGTTCAACAAGCAAGAATGCAATGGTTCCGATGACAACAATCAATACAAAAAATATACTGTTTGTATGCGGTGGTGCATTCCCTGAACTGGAAGGCATTATAAAGAGCAGACTTACGAAGACATCAATGATTGGATTTGGTTCAGAACTTAAGGATAAATATGATGACGATCCGGATATTCTTTCTAAAGTTACGGTGGAGGATTTGAGGGAATACGGCATGATTCCGGAATTTCTCGGAAGACTTCCGGTAATATTTACGTTAAGAGGTCTTGATGCGGATATGCTTAAAAAGATACTTGTTGAGCCAAGTAATGCGATAATTAAGCAGTATCAGAAGCTTTTTGCAATGGATGAGGTTCTTCTTGAATTTACGGATGAAGCACTTGAAGAAATTGCACAGCTTGCAATAAGCAGAAAAACCGGAGCAAGAGCTTTAAGAGCGATAATTGAGGAATTTATGCTTGACATTATGTATGAAATACCTAAAGATCCGATGATTGGAAAGGTTACAATTACCGGAGATTACATTCGTAAGACCGGAAGTCCGATAATAGGTGTAAGAGAATAGGTATAACGTATGAAGTATATTATTTTAATACTGGGTGTTTTTGCGGTTATTTTCTTTGCTTCATCATATTACAGCCTAATCTTAAAAAGAGGAATATCTCTTTACGGACCGGTTTTGGTTACGGGATTTCGCCGGATGTACAAGAAGTTTCTTGATGCTGATGAAAAGATATCAGGTACAAGCAGAAAAATCATGACGGATAAAGAAAAGCAAAAGCTCGATGAAGAATATAGATACAGATCAGCGGATCTTTCTAATCCGGACACATATAAAACTGTTTCAACAAGAATGGCAGGATTGCTGATTGCTGTTTTTGCGGTGAACTTTAAAAGCTTTTATGGCAGGCTTCTAATTGCATTTTTTGTATTGGAATTGATCTTTGAAATGATTGATTATATCATCTCAAAGATTAAAGGAGAAAAAAAGAAAAAGCTTAAGAGCTATGATGAGCTGAATGTTTGGGACAGGATTTTTTATGGATTTATTCCGCAAATCATTGTTTCGGTTGCGGTAGTGGTTATTATTTTCTGATTGGATTAAATCAGGAAGACACTGCCGTGTCAGATGTGTTAAAAAATGGTATGACGGTAATCTGATTAAGAACTGAATGTAACAAAATTTGAAATGCCACAGACATAATAAGTTAATGCAGAACTTATTATGTCTGTGGCATTTTTTCTTGTTTTTTTATTGTAAAAGAAATTACTGATTCATAAATTCATCAAATGCTTCAATGATTTCAAGTCTGGAATCTTCATTAATGATTCCGACATATAAAGACGGACCGGGAAGTGAATAGCATGTTGAGGATGAAGAGCCGCTGTTCTTTAGAGCGAGTGATTCAAACTCCCAGGATGCTCCATCATTGAGCTGCATTTTTACTAATGAAGTAAGTTCGTCAGCGGAAAAACTAGTTTGAACACATGATGAGACTGCATCCATGAGTTCATCGAAGTTTCCTAGTACTGCAGGAGAACTGGCTTTATTGATTACAGCTTTGATCATTTCAATGTGGTTTTGTCCGCGCTGGTAGTCGCCGTTGCTGAAAGAATACCTTTCGCGGCAGAATGAGAGAGCGGCAGCACCGTCAACATGATTATATCCTTTTTGGAATGAGTAACCGGATGTGTTTTGTGAAGTAAATGTATATGCAGAGTAAACATCAACACCGCCAAGAGCATCAACTATGTCAATTACTGAAGAGAAGTTTACTCTTACATAATAGTCTATGCTTATGTCATAAAGATTTTCAAGAGTGCCCATTGAACACTCCGGTCCATACAGTCCTGCATGGGTCAGTTTGTCTTTTACTGTTCCAGAAACACCATATAAAGGAGTATATGTATCTCTTGGTGTGGAAACTAGAAGTATTTTTTTTGTTTTTGGATTTACAGCCATCAGAATATTTGTGTCACTTCTGCTTTTAAGGGCAATGGAACCTGACGTATCAATTCCGCTTATATAAACTATAAAAGGAGAGTCGGTTACTGAGCCGTTTTCGGTAATATTACCGTCCGGTCTTGGAGGAAGTGTTGCTGCAGGTTCTGAGGCAAGAGAATTGTTGTATTCGCTGTAGTCAACAGCTATTCTTGCTATTACTTTTGTGTCTTCAGTGAAGGTCTCTTTAAGATTTTCCATGAGAGTATATCTTGAAGAATCCAAAATTACGGCATCCAGACTGCCATTGTACAGGTTATCAACGAAATTCTGAAGATTTGTATACTTTTCGGAATTACAACTTATGTTATATTTTTTTTCAATCCATTCAGTGGAGTAATTCATTTTATCTGCATCAAAAGAATTGTCAATTCCGAGATTCAGTCCGTCAAGCTCCGTTACGAGGGAGATGGAAGAGTCTTTGAGTGTAATAACCGAAACAAAATTCTCATCTGAAATATCAGAGGAATTCACTGAAGAGGAAGTAATGTTGTTTATCATTTCTCCTGCAGATGATATGTAGTATATGGCAGGTAAAGATACGATTATCAGCATGAGGGATATAAAAGGTGAAATAAATCCGGGCTTTTTACGACCGCGTGAAACCAATGCGGAAAAAGACTTTTTTAATGAAAGGATTCCGCATAGTATAAGGACAGTAATAGCAGCAATAAAATATTTAGCCGGAAGTATGTTGATTTTGTAAAGCGAATAAATCAATTTCACTGAAACGGCTATTTGAAGAAGCGAAAGCAGAAAACACAGTCCGCTCCGATTTTTTTTCTTGTTTCTTTTGTTTTTTTTCATTGTTTTCCTCATTTCCCGGTAACCGGAGAAGGTGTAAGGAATTAAATTCCGCAATACCGGTTACCCAATAAACACGCAAACTATTGTAGCATAGTAAAAAAAAGATGTAAATGAGCTTGAGATTTTCTTAATAAAAGATTCAATATGTAGTCGGAATAAAGTAAGTCGGAAATCAATAGAATTAGCAAAAAAAGGGTTTTTTATGAAATATATAGTGCCTTATAATGACAATCCTTTGATAACGGAATATGTTTATAAGCCGGATTCATATAAAGTTATTGCGGATAGATATGCTATATTGAGCTACAGTGAAAGTCTTACGTTTGAAAATGTAATTGAGGCCAATTATCCGAAATGTTATGGACTTAGTGAAAGCAGGATTTTAGAAGAAACGGGAATTACCCGGGTAAGAAGACTGTCAGGACTGAACCTTTATGGAGGGGGAGTCTGCGTAGGCATAATAGATGATGGAGTTGATATCAGTGCGAAAGTTTTAAGAAGAAGCGACGGCACATCAAAGATTTCATATTATTACGATCAGACAAATGAAATTGAATTATCGGGAGATGAACTTAATGATGAAATGCTTTATGAAAAGACAGTGAGGGATAAAGAGAAGCTTGTTCATGGAACAATGCTGGCAAGTATAATATGCGGTGAAAAGTCAGAAGGTGGGTTTGAGGGAATTGCACCGGATTCGGAAATAATTGCGGTGTCTTTGAAACCGGCAGACAAGTATTTGTATGAACATTACAACATTAACCGGGAGGCAAAGGCATATTCGGAAACAGATATTATTGAAGCAGTTGACTATGTTGTTAAGCGGGCGGGAGAAAAGCCTATTGTTATTGTGATTCCTTTCGAAACTAATTTAGGGACGCATGATGGGAGCGGATATCTTGAGGAATACTTGGACTTCATAAACCGTCAGCTTCATATGGCAGTAATAACCGTGGCCGGAAATATGGCAATTGCAAGAGCTCATTCGGAGAATAGGATATTTAATACTGAAAATGAGGTGCAGATAGCAGAATTTCCTATATATGTCGGCAGAAATGACACAGACACTTTTATAAACATGATTTTGTCTCAGGGGACGAGACCGACTGTTATAGTGGATAGTCCGACCGGCGAGAGAAAGCAGGCAAGTGGGAATGGCGGCAGGTTTGAGTTTTTATTTGAGGGTACAAGCTTCAGTATTAAGATTGAAAGATATGATTACCGTTCGGAAAAAAGTGTTGTTTATATGAAGATATCAGGAATGTCAGAGGGAACATGGAAAATATCGGTGACAGCTGAAAACAGAAATCGTGAGATAATGATTTCAGCTTATCTTCCTGTCACTGAATTTGGAACAGGAGAAATTGAGTTTCTAACGCCAACGGTTGAGAATACTGTCACTTCTCCGGGAAATGCGGTTTATACATGTACGGTAGGAGCGTATGATGGTGAAAATGGTCGGATATACCCGGAGAGCGGGAGAGGAAGAAAAAACGGAAAACCGGAGCTTTGTGCTCCGGGAGTAAATGTGACAGCCTATAATTGTATCAGA
The DNA here is from genome assembly GCA_964572955.1 of uncultured Lachnoclostridium sp. GTDB lineage: Bacteria > Bacillota > Clostridia > Lachnospirales > Lachnospiraceae > UBA3775. The sequence goes on along the minus strand of CAZNGY010000028.1, from coordinate 14,920 downwards.
GGAAGAATGACGGGATTTACGGGAACGAGTGTGGCAGCGGCAGTAACGGCAGGGGCTTCTGTACTTATTATGCAGTGGGCGGCAGTTCTGAGTGACAGAAAATATATAACGGGAACAGGATTGAAAAGACTTCTTATAACAGGAAGCCGTCCGGTATATGAGGGGACTGATTCGCAATGGGGATTTGGAATACTTGATGTGGCAGGAGTATTTAACGCTATCAGAGAGTCAGGAACTGACTGACGCACTTTACAAATACAGATGGCTGGTGTAAAATCAAAAAGATAAAGTGAAAGGAAGGTAATGATGATGATATCTGAAAAAGTACAGTCACTTGTAAAAAACGGTTCAGCAATTCGTGCAATGTTTGAAGAAGGCATGAAGATGGCAAAAGAATTCGGTAAGGAAAATGTATACGATTACAGTTTAGGAAATCCGAGCGTTCCTGCTCCGGATGAAGTTAAAAACAGTATAATTGATATAATAAATGAGGAAGATCCGGTGTTTATTCACGGATACATGAGTAATGCAGGTTATCCTTCAGTGCGTGAAGCGATTGCAAATAGTCTGAATAAGAGATTTGGAACTTCTTTCAGTGCAGAAAATATTCTTATGACGGTAGGAGCGGCAGGAGGGCTTAATGTTATATTAAAGACATTACTTAATCCGGGAGATGAAGTTATTACATTTGCTCCGTATTTCGTTGAGTACAATAACTATGTCGGGAATTATGATGGTGTTGTAGTACCCGTGAAAACTGATGAAAACACATTTTTACCGGTAGCGGAAACACTGGCAGCTGCAATAACGGATAAAACAAAGGCAGTTATCGTAAATACGCCTAACAATCCTACAGGAGTAATTTATCCGGAAAGTACCATAAAGGAAATTGCAGAGGTTCTTATTTCAAAAGAAAAGGAATTCGGTACTGAAATATATCTGATATCAGATGAACCATACAGAGAGTTGGTTTACGGAGATACTGAGGTCCCTTATTTAACAAAGTATTATCATAATACGATTGTTGGATATTCATACAGTAAATCGCTTTCACTTCCCGGTGAGAGAATAGGCTACCTTGTAATGCCTTGTGAACTTGATAATGCGGAAGATATTATTGCGGGAGCTGCAGTGGCTAACAGAGTTCTTGGATTTGTAAATGCACCTTCGTTACAGCAGAAAGTTATTGAAAGATGTCTTGACTGCAGTACGGATATCCTGGCTTATGACAGAAACAGAAAGCTTCTTTATGATGCACTTGTTTCATATGGATATACAATTGTGAAACCGGAAGGAGCATTCTATCTCTGGATGAAGGCTCCGGGCGGAGATGACACTGCATTTGTGGAAGCAGCAAAAAAATATCATCTTCTTTTGGTTGCGGGAAAAGGTTTTGCAGGTCCCGGATATGTCAGGCTTGCATATTGCGTGGACTATGAAATGATTAAACGTTCACTTCCTGCATTTGAAGCGTTAGCAAAAGAGTACGGACTTATCTGAATAATCTGATATGGTTTTTGATTTGTTTCAACGAATCTGAAAAGTAATCTGATTAAGTAACGACAGCCGTAACACGAAAAAGGAGTAAAAAATGTTTGATTGGAAGAAAAATGTAAGAAAAACCGAGCCATATGTTCCGGGTGAACAGCCACAAGAATCTGACGTGGTGAAACTGAATACAAATGAAAACCCTTATCCTCCGGCACCAGGAGTAAAAAAGGCACTTAAAAATTTTGAGTATGAAAACCTCAGAAAATATCCTGATCCGAATGCAGGCAGACTTATAAAAGAAATTGCACAAGTTTACGGAGTTTCTGATGATAAAATATTTGTGGGAGTAGGATCAGATGATGTGATTGCGATGTCATTTCTTACATTCTTCAATTCCGATAAGCCTGTACTTTTTCCGGATGTTACATATTCATTTTACAGTGTGTGGGCACGCCTTTACGGAATTGAATACAGGTTGCAGCCATTGGATAAGGATTTCAGGATAAAAAAAGAAGATTATATGATTCCTAACGGTGGTATTATTTTTGCAAATCCAAATGCGCCGACATCCATAGAGCTTCCTCTTGCGGATGTTGAAGAAATAATTGCTGCAAATCCGGAATCAGTGGTGATTGTCGATGAGGCATATGTGGATTTTGGAGGAACATCGGCAATTTCACTTGTTGATAAATATGATAATCTTATTGTTGTCAGAACATTTAGTAAATCGTATTCAATGGCAGGAATGAGAATCGGATTTGCAGTAGGAAATCCGGAACTTATAAGTGCATTGAACGGAGTAAAACATTCATATAATTCGTATACGATGAATATGCCTTCAATCGAATGCGGAATAGAGGCGATAAGAGATCAGAAGTATTTTGATAAGACAAGAAAAAAGATTGTTGAAACAAGAGAGTTATATTATGAAAGGCTCAAGGAATTAGGGTTTTCGGGACCTGAAAGCAAGACAAATTTCCTGTTTGTAACGCATGAGAGTATATCGGCAGAAAAAATATATTCGGAGCTTAAAAAGAAAAATATATATGTGAGATATTTTGGATTGCCTCGTGTATACAATCATCTCAGAATTACGGTAGGTACAGATGAAGAGATGCAGAAACTGTATGATGCACTTGCAGAGATAACGGGTGCGGCAAACTGATGCAGGCAAAAAGAAATTATCAGAAAGAGCTTGAAAAAATAATAGATGGTATTTCAGCAGAAAATGTCAAACCAAGTCTTTTGCTTCATTCATGCTGTGCTCCTTGCAGTAGTTATTGTCTGGAATATTTAAACCGTTTCTTTGATATCACGCTTTACTTTTATAATCCGAACATCTTCCCCGAAGATGAGTATGTTTACAGGGCGGAAGAACTTGAGGGCCTTTTAAAAAAGATGAGACTTGAAAATATAAGTATTGTCAGGGAAGAGTATGACAGCAGAGAATTTTTTGACAAAATAAAAGGTCTTGAAAAAGAACCGGAGCGGGGAAAAAGGTGTACGGTATGTTATCGTCTCAGACTTGAAAAGGCGGCAGAATACGCTGAAAAAAACGGATTTGACTATTTTACGACAACACTGTCGATCAGTCCGTACAAAGATGCAGACAGACTTGTATCAATAGGTGAAAAACTGGCAGAAGGCAGAAATGTAAAGTATCTTATAAGTGACTTTAAGAAGAAAAACGGATACAAGAGATCTATTGAGTTGTCATCTGAATATGATTTGTACAGACAGGATTATTGTGGATGTATATATTCAAAAAACGAAAAATTAAAATCAAATGAAATGTAAAAAGTCCGTATCAGTCATTCAGGCTGATACGGACTTTTTATATATTTTGGTAAAATTAGAGTTTTTCAGTGCAGGAAGTGTCAGAAGATCTTGACCGCTCTTTTTATAAGATTATTTGCAAAGTGCGTTTATAACCTGTGCAGCGATTCCGCCTGCAGTGTTAACGCCATATCCGCCGTTTTCTACGAAGCAGACAAATGCGTAAGGATAACGCTCATCATTTACAAATCCGCTGAGCCAGCCGTCCATTCCGCCATCAGCACGGTCTATTGTTCCTGTTTTAGCACCGATTGATACATTAAAACGGTATGTACCGTAATGGCTTGAGTGATTGACGGTGTTGTTGATCATGTATTCTTTCATTATTTCAGCGGTATCCGGATTTATAAGACGATCAGTATTATCGGTACTTATTCGTTTCAGAACCGTTCCGTCTGGGGAATTAACCTGAAGAAGAGTGGTAGGAACTGCGGCACGACCGCCGTTAGCAACAGCTCCCAGATATGTCATTAATTCGCAAGGGTTTACAAGGTCGTGATGAAGACCTATTGCTGACCACGCAAATTCGAAATCAGTATCTCCGACAAGATCATATGAACCCTTGCCGGTTTTAAAATTTCCGTCAATTGTCATTGGCTTTGTAAGCCCTGCATTGTCAACCGTTGTTTTAAGATCTTCCTGTTTAAGTAAAAGAGCAATTTGGGCAAAGGCACAATTGCATGAATTTCCGTATGCTGCGGAAAGGGACTGATTTCCGTGTACTCCAGTACAGTTTACAATCTGATTTCCGATTTTATATGAACCGGTGCAGTTAAAAGTCATGTTTTGAATATCAGGAACAGTATCTAAGGCACATTGCAGGGTTATGGTTTTCATTGTTGAACCGGGTGTAAATGCGGATGAAAAAAACCTGTTGATGTATGCACCGCTGTATGAGGAATTGGTTTCAATGTCAGCGGGTACATTTTCGGGATCGTATGTTGGTGTTGAAACCATGCAGAGAATTTCGCCGGTTTTATAATTGTAGACACCGATGCATCCTTTGTACTGACCGAATGCATTATATGCAATCTGATTAACAGAAGAGTCTATTGTCATTACAACAGTATTACCGTTGTTATCGGCAATATATTCACCGTTTTGTGTTTCATATCTCGAAAATTCTGACGAGAGATTTCGGATTGCCCCGGTAGCTATATTTGAAAATTTGTCTCCTACAGCATGAAGATTTGCTGTGCGGAGAGAAACGGATGAATTGTAGCTGATTCCGTTTTCAGTGATCACGGCAAGGACCGTATTGTTTCTGTCGGTGATTGAACCGCGCACATAATAGCTTTCAGTTTGAGTATCATTGGTATAATACTTTTTACCATCAGAAATCAGTATGTCATAATTACTTGTGGGAGTATATCCTATGGCAGCATAATAGTTGTCAAGGGTCCAGTTTTTAAGGTTTCTGGTATATCTGAAAAGGAAAAAAATGATACCGAGAGCAAAGATAAAACAAATAAGAATGCAGAGCATTGTACGGTTTTGTACTTTTTTCATGTTAAACCTCATTTCTGCGCACGATTTCAAAAAAGATGGATTTATGTCAGGTGCGCATGACATAAATTGCCGATATCGGAAATGTTATTCCGGTTTTTTTCTTTTTTTCTTTTTTCTTAGAGCTTCTGCAGTCGGAGCCTGTTCGCTCTTTTTCAGACGGGAAGCAAAACTTGCATTTGGTCTTGTATCTGCGGCCTTCAGATAAGCCAGAGCACCCCATGCCATTACCATTGAAGAACCGCCGTTTGAGACAAATGGAAAAGTAACGCCGGTCATAGGAAGAATGTCAACAGCACCGAATACATTGAGTGCAGTCTGAAAGAGCAAAAGCGATGTGGCGGCACAGGCAGCTATAGTATAAAATGTTGAACGTGAATACATACATGAACGTATTGCAAAAACTGCAAGTGTTAAAATACATGCAATTGCGAAAAGTGCAATGATGATTCCCCATTCTTCGCATAGCATACCAAAAACAAGGTCTGTGTCCGCAGCTGCGACATGTTTATTGGCAAGCATTCCTTTTCCCGGACCGACACCGGCGTAACCGCCGTTATTTATTGCAACCATTGTATTGACTTGCTGGTATCCGGTTGAAGCAGCAAAATCCCAAGCCTTTCCCCAGCTTGAAAATCTTCTGAAAATGTAAGGTTTGGCGGTAATGATAAGCAATGCACCAAAAACAGCTCCGGAACAGATAAAACTTATTGTTGCTATGCTTCCGGAACGAAGATATGCAATTACAATGAAAGTGATAAAGAATATGGAAGCGGTACCAAAGTCGCTGCAATATGCCAAAACTGCAATACTTGCAAGGGTCAGGGCAATGAAAAGACTAATGTTTCTTTTTTTGAACATTCGATTAAGAGTAACGGAACCGGCAAAAATATAGGTGATTTTGGCTATTTCTGAAGGCTGTATGCTGATTCCGGCGATGCTGACCCAGTTAATGGCACCGTATTTTCTGGCACCAAGAATAACGGTTATAAGAAGAAGTCCGATTGTTGCGGCTGCCATTGCCCAGCGAAAAGCCTGTACACGTTTCAGGTTTCTTAAGAAAATACCGAAGCATATAAGGAATATGATACCGATAATTATGGAGAAAACCTGCTTCATAAGCGAAGAAGGGGCATAAGAAGCAACAACTGCAAGGCTTAATGTGGAAAGATAAAAGGCAATGATTTCCATCTCAAAACCTCGGATTCCCAGTATCCTCATGTCGATAAAATAAAGCCACATTACAACAGTGAGAATGGTAAAGGCAGGAATTATGTATATGGAAGCTGAATTCCCACAGTTAATTATAAGTGAAAGAGCAGTGAAAAATTGGAATAATGTGAGAAGAATCAGCATACACCATGGCGGAATTGGCCGGAACTGTTTTCGGCGTCTTTCGCTTTTTTTCTTTTCAGCGGCAGTTAACGGTTCGAGTCTGACACTGTATGAGGCAAATGAAATTACGTCGCCGTAACTAAGTTCTTTATCTTCGACGACTTCTTCATTGTTTACGAATATACCGTGCATGGATTCAAGGTCATGTATTTTCCAATTCCCCTGTTCATCGCGAATGAGGGCAGCGTGCTGTTTGGAAACTGTGGGATCTGAAAATCTGATGTCACTGTTTCCGGCTCTGCCTATTATGTTTTCCCAATGATTGATGAAGTATGTTTTTCCGTCTTTGATTCCTACAAGCTTACCCCATATTTCTGATGAGTGAGGAAGGGTGAGAAGTGAAATAATCGTACTGACAAGAATGAAAAATGTAAGGGCGGGAAACATTATTTTCATCAGTGTTCCATAGTCCTCAGCAAAAAAACTGTTTGATTCCGTAAATTCCCGGACTGAGTTAAGAAGCTGAGTGAGTAATTGTTTATACATATATGCCTCCGTTAAAACATATTTGAATAATAATTATAGCAATTTTAAACATATCAGGCAAGAGAATAGGCAAGGCTTAATAAAGACTTAATAAAGGTTTAGCAGGCAAAGATGATTATTATGTCATAATGAAAGATAAGAATTTCATTATGCCGAAAATATGTCAAAAGATGCGATTACAGCTGAGTTTCGGATATAATATTGTCTTTACTTTTATGCGAAAAAAGAGTATTATGAAATTGGGTTTTTGTGCATAAGTGCCGAAGGTTTAAAAGCTGGAATATCGGGCTGTGTACAAGCCGGATAACAGTTAAAACTGTTTGATTAAGAGCAGACAGAAAATCGGATTTTAAATGTCCGACTGAAATAAAAGCATAAGCGGAGATGTTTATGGAATCAGATTACAGAATCAGACAGATGCTTGAACAAAGGGAACATCTGCTGTTTAGTGAATACGCGTCTTTTTCAGACTGTTCAAAAGGACGTGGACGGGATGAAAAACCCTGTGATATCCGTCCGGCATACCAAAGAGACCGTGACAGAATTATTCATTCAAAAGCTTTTAGAAGACTGAAAGACAAAACACAGGTTTTTCTTACACCGGAAGGGGATCATTACAGAACCAGATTAACCCATACTCTGGAAGTGGCACAGATATCAAGGTCAATTGCCAGAGCATTGAAACTGAATGAGGATTTGGTTGAAGCAACAGCATTGGCACATGATTTAGGACACACCCCTTTCGGTCATGCCGGTGAACGTGCATTGAACAGTGTATGTTCAAAGGGGTTTAAACATCACTTACAAAGTATAAGGGTTGTTGAATTTCTTGAAAAGCACGGAAGGGGATTAAACCTTTCGTGGGAAGTTATAGACGGAATAAAAAATCACCAAACATCGGGGCATCCGGCGACACTTGAAGGAAAGATTGTACAAATGTCAGATAAAATTGCTTATGTAAATCATGATATAGACGATGCAGTAAGGGCCGGAATAATAAAAGAAAGTGATATTCCGTCACGTTATACGGATCTGATGGGGTCGTGTCTCAGAGACAGACTTAATTCAGCGATACATAATATAATAATGAACTCATTTGACAAACCGGATGTTTCCATGACTGAAGAATACAGGGAAGCAATGCTGGGGCTTCGCAATTGGATGTTTGAAAATGTATATACAAATCCTGTTGCAAAAGGTGAAGAGCATAAGGCAGAATCAATGATTTGTCAGATGTTTGATTATTATATGAATAATCCGGAAATGATACCGGAAGAATTTCATAATAATATACATATAAGAAACGAGGGACTTGAAATGGCAGTCTGTGATTATATTGCGGGCATGACGGATAAGTACTTTGTTTCAACATATACGGATATAATGATACCGAAAGCGTGGAAATACTGATAAAACGGTTTCAGATGCAGGTGGTATCAGTAGGCGACGGAGGGCGATATGTTTTATCCCGAAGAGATAATAGAAGAGGTAAGAAGAAAAAATGATATTGCTGATGTAATCGGTTCATATATAAAGCTGAACAGAAGAGGAAGCAATTATCAGGGACTTTGTCCGTTTCATAATGAAAAAACTCCTTCGTTCAGCGTAAATCCTGCCAGACAGATATATAAATGTTTTGGATGCGGTAAAGCCGGTAATGTAATTACATTCATAATGGAATACGAAAGCATGTCATTTCCGGAAGCACTTAAGCTGCTGGCGGACAGAAGCGGAGTAGAATTGCCGGAGGCAGAGTTTTCTGAAGAAAAGCAAAATTATGCCAGAAGAAAGAAAAATCTGATGGACATATACAAAAAAACAGCGGTTTTTTATCATAAGACACTGAGGACTGCCGAAGGAAGCGTTGGTTATGAATATCTGAAAAACAGAAATCTTTCCGATGAGATAATTCTGCGGTTCGGATTGGGATATTCAAAAAAATCCGGTTCGGAACTCTATGAAATGCTGAGACAGGAAGGCTATGACAGTGAAATACTCAAAGCTTCCGGAATATTCGGATATAGTGAAAGAAACGGAGCTTATGATAAGTTTTGGAACCGTGTCATGTTTCCGATAATGGATATAAACAACAGAGTAATTGCATTTGGCGGAAGAGTTATGGGAGATGGAGAGCCAAAATATCTTAACTCGGCAGAAACTGAAATATTTGATAAAAGCCGTAATCTGTATGCAATGAATATTGCCAGAAAATCGCGGGCAGGATATCTTTTGCTGTGTGAAGGATATATGGATGTAATAGCTCTGCATCAGGCCGGATTCGATAATGCAGTTGCGAGTCTGGGTACGGCACTTACCGGGCTGCAGGCAAGATTAATGTCAAGATATTCGCAGAGAGTGATTATTTCATATGACAGTGACGGAGCAGGAACAAAGGCAGCATTGAGGGCGATTCCTATTTTAAGGGCGGCAGGAATAAGTGCAAAGGTTCTCAGATTGACACCGTATAAGGACCCTGATGAATTTATAAAAGCTTTGGGAAAGGAAGAGTTTGAAAAAAGGATTGAGGGGGCAACTCCGGGATTTGAATTTGAACTAGAATGCATGGAAAAAAGTTATGATCTTTTATCGGCAGATGAAAAGAACATGCTTTTAAAACAGCTTGCAGGGAAAATGCTTGATTATCCGGATGAGTTAGAGCGCAATACGTATATGGCGGTAATTGCCAAAAGATATGATGTGACGCTTGAGAGTTTTAGGCAAAGAGTAAACAGACTGGCTTTAGGAATTGACAATAAAAACAATGATAACGATAATTATATAAACCGAGAGGTTAAGAAGGAAAATAAAAGCTCAGTCTATGATAAAGACAGAATGGAATGTGAAAGTCTTGTTCTTACATGGGCTGTTGAAAATGAAAAATACCTGGAGATTCTTGGAGAGTATCTTTGTGAAGATGATTTTCAGGAGGGGGTTCCGGGAGAAGTTGCCAAGGAGGTATATAAAAGGAAGAGAGAAAAGAGGGAAATTAATCCGGCAGCGGTTGTAAACAGATTTGTTACACCTGAGGAACAGACGGTGGCATCAGATTTATTCCAGACGGATTTATGGCTTCAGATGAGTGATGACAAAATGCTTGACAAGGCTTTTGCGGATGCAGTGACAAGATTAAAGGAAATATCTGTCAGGAGAAACATGCAAAAGGCATCGGAAGAGAGTGATGGTAAGCTTCTTGTCAGAACAATGGAAGACAAAAAGAAGCTGGGGAGGCTGTCAGATATAATTCAGAGGAGATTAAAAGAACATTAGAGATTCTGCGGAGAAATGGAGATTGATATGGATATTAACACAGTAGCATTTCAGAATAAACTTGGGGAAATTCTTGATTTCGCAAAGACAAAGAAAAACGTTCTTGATTATCAGGATGTAAAAAAGTTTTTTGACGGATTTGAATTGAATAAGGAACAAATGGATATGATTTACGGATATCTTGAAGATAATGATGTGGATGTCCTGAAAGAAAATGCAGTATCCGAGATTAACGAAAAGGAGTTAGAGGAACTTTCTAATATTTCTGATGAAGAACTTTTTGCCGGAATTGATAAGATTGAATCAATGGACAAGCTTGAAATGGGCGGACTTGACGAAATAGAAGAGGAAAATCTGGCACAAATAGATCTTTCCGTTCCGGAGGGAATAAGCGTAGATGATCCGGTCAGAATGTATTTAAAGGAAATCGGAAAAGTACCTTTACTTACGGCAGAGGAAGAAGTTGAGCTTGCAAAAAGAATACAAAATGGTGATGTTGAGGCGAAAAGGAGACTTGAGGAGGCAAACTTAAGGCTTGTAGTCAGCATAGCCAAGAGATATGTCGGACGAGGAATGCAGTTCCTTGATTTGATACAGGAAGGTAACCTGGGACTCATCAAAGCGGCAGAAAAGTTCGACTATGAAAAGGGATTTAAATTTTCGACTTATGCCACATGGTGGATAAGGCAGGCAATAACGAGAGCGATAGCAGACCAGGCACGTACAATCCGTGTTCCTGTTCACATGGTAGAAAACATAAATAAGCTTATTAAGGCAAAAAGAGAATTAATACAGCAGCTTGGACGTGAACCGTCAACAGATGAACTTGCCGAATTTATGAATATCTCAGTAGAAAGAGTAGCTGAGATTACAAAAATCAGCCAGGAACCTGTTTCATTGGAAACTCCGGTAGGAGAAGAAGATGATTCACATCTTGGAGATTTTGTTCAGGATTATAATATGCCTGTTCCGGAAGATGTGGCAACACAGACAGCGCTGAGACAGCAGATAAAAGAGGCTCTTGAAACGCTTTCGGAAAGAGAACAAAAAGTACTTGAACTGAGATTTGGATTAAATGACGGAAAGCAGAGAACACTTGAAGAGGTAGGAGCTGAGTTCCATGTTACGAGAGAACGAATCCGTCAGATTGAGGCAAAAGCATTAAGAAAGCTCCGTCAGCCAAGCAGAAGCCGTAAATTACGGGATTACTTAGAGGAATAGATATCTTAACGCAATGAAAACATCTTTTATTTTATCAAAAAGACTTAGTATGAATTTATCACTCTGCCAGCCATGTAATGTGCTGGCAGATATTGGTTGTGACCATGCTTATCTTTCAATAAATGCAGTTGAAAGAAAAGTGGCACGGAGGGCTATTGCAATGGATTTGAGGGAAGGTCCGCTGCAAAAGGCAATTGCAAATATAGCAGAAAGCGGTTTGGAAGACAGAATTGAGACAAGGTTGTCTGACGGGCTTTACAAACTTGAACCGGGTGAGGCAGACTGTATAGTTATTTCAGGTATGGGTGGAATAACCATATGCGGAATTCTGGAAAACGGGAGAAGAAAACTTGAAGGGGTAAAATGTCTTGTTCTTCAGCCACAATCAGATCTTGCAATGGTCAGACATTATTTGAATGACATGGGGTACTATATTAATAAGGAAGAAATGTGTTTTGAGGACGGAAAATATTATACATGCATGAGAGCCGTTTTGTCGGATGAGTCAATCGGTGAGCATGATATATTTTTTGAATATGGAAAAAATCTTCTTGAATCCCAAAATCCGGTATTAAAAAGCTTCCTGAATGACAGACAGAAAAAAATTGAAATGATAAGAGCCCGTGTAAATGAGGAATGTAAGGGGAATATAGAGGAGACTTTGAAGCATATTTATAAGGAAGAAAGTAATATAAAAGAAGCAATTGAATATATGAGAGGATTATAGTTTTATGGGAGGGGTTTATGAACAGATTTAGGGTTACCTGTGGAGAGAAAACAATAGAATATGAAAAACCCGTAACGGCAGAAGATGTTCTTAGGGATTCCGGTATGGAAAAGGATGTTCCGGTGATGTTATGCCGAATCAACGGACAACTCCGGGAATTGAATGTGATGATTGACAGGGAGTGTACGGTGGAATGGGTTGATATAAAAGAAAAGGCGGGAATGAGTACATATGAGCGAGGAATACTCATGGTTTTTCTTAAAGCTGTTTATAAAGCAGGCGGAAGCAGATTGAGCAGATGCTGTGTGGAGTATGGTCTTGGAAGAACAACATATTGTGAATTATACGGAATGAGGCCGGATGAAGAATTTGTGTCGTATGTTAAGACTCTTATGGAAAAATATGTGGATGAGAATCTTCCTATTATAAAGAGTACGGTATCAACCGTAGCAGCCCGTGAGTTTTTCAGAAGCATAAGTATGAATGATAAGGATATGCTTTTTAAATTCAGAAGATCCTCAGCTACTAATCTGTACAGTATAGGAAATTTTACTGATTATTTTTTTGGTTATATGCCTGTAAGAACCGGAAGTCTTAAAGTATTTGATGTACGTTTATATAAAGAAGGAATTCTTCTCTGCTATCCGGATGACAGAAATCCGAATGTGTTAGGCGGAATGACGGACAGACCGAAGCTTTATAATACGCTGAACATGTCGAACTACTGGAGTAGAATGATAGGTGCATCCAATATCGGGTTAATGAATGAAATAGTAACACAAAACAGAATCGGGGAACTTGTCCTTATGGCTGAGGCACTCCAGGAAAAGAAAATGGCGGAAATTGCTGAGAAAATAAAATCAGAGAAGAACAAGAAATTCGTAATGATTGCGGGACCGTCATCATCAGGAAAAACCACTTTTTCACAAAGATTGTCAATTCAGCTTAAACTGGTGGGACTAAAGCCGCATGCCATAGGTATAGATAATTATTATAAGAATCGTGAGGATTCTCCAAAAGACGAAAATGGCGAATATGATTTTGAATGTCTTGAAGCAATTGATTTGGAACTTTTTAACCGTCATATGATGAGTCTGTTGAACGGTGAAACGGTTGAAATACCGGAATTTAATTTTATTTCCGGTAAAAAAGAGTATCATGGAAACTATCTGAAGCTGGGAAAAGATGATATCTTAGTTATTGAAGGTATACATGGATTAAATGATAAATTGAGTCCCGGCATACCGGCAGAATCAAAATATAAAATATATATAAGTGCACTTACACAGCTTAATGTTGATGAACACAACAGAATTGCAACAACTGACGGAAGACTTATAAGGAGAATCGTCAGAGATGCAAGAACCAGAGGAACAAAGGCGTCAGAAACGATAGCAATGTGGCCATCTGTGAGAAGGGGAGAGGAAAGATATATTTTTCCTTTCCAGGAAGAGGCAGATGTTACGTTTGACTCTAATCTTATTTATGAGCTCGGAGTGCTTAAACAATATGCCGAACCGCTTCTTTTTGAAATCGGACCGGATGAAAAGGAGTATGAAGAGGCAAAGAGACTTCTTAAGTTCTTAGATTATTTTCTGGCAGTTCCGTCAGACCGAATTCCGCTTAATTCTATTGTAAGAGAGTTTATAGGAGGAGGTTGTTTTAAATTGTAACTTAAGATATGAAATATAAAAAAGTATTTGCAAAAACAACTGCAATCTGATACAGTAACATTTGCGAGCAGTACGGATGATCGCGCCGTTAGGTGTGGAAAGTCCGGGCTTCATAGGGCAGGGTGCCGGATAACGTCCGGTGGAGGTGACTCCCAGGCTAGTGCAACAGAAAAGAAACCGCCAGGTTTTCCTGGTAAGGGTGGAATGGTGGTGTAAGAGACCACCGTCTTACTGGTAACAGTAAGAGCCGTGTAAACCCCATCCGAAGCAAGAACAAGTAGAAACGTTAGGTTTGCCCGACCTGTTTCAGGTAGTTCGCTTGAGCCTGTCGGTGACGACAGGACTAGATAGATGATTATCACATAGTAATATGTACAGAACCCGGCTTATAGGCTGCTTTATCATTTAACCCGCTTTTACGAGTGGGTTTTTTGCTTTTTGATGCAAAGTAAGTTTTCTCTAACTTGACTTACCTTGCAAGAAGTTTTAATATATACTAGAATCAAAATGTTTAGGAGGTATCAGACATGACAAAAATAGATATTATGTCCGGTTTTTTAGGTGCCGGCAAGACTACACTGATCAAGAAGCTTTTAAAAGAAGCACTTGCAGACACAAAGGTGGTTCTGATTGAAAACGAATTTGGTGAAATCGGTATCGACGGCGGCTTTTTAAAGGATGCTGGTATTGAAATCAAGGAAATGAACAGCGGTTGCATCTGTTGCTCTTTGGTAGGTGATTTTGGCACTTCTTTAAAGGAAGTACTCGATACTTACAAGCCGGAACGTGTCATCATTGAGCCGAGCGGTGTTGGTAAGCTTTCTGATGTGGAAAAAGCAGTATTAAACGTTGACACAGATGTGGACGCAGTATTAAACAGCAAGGTTGCTGTTGTAGATGCAACAAAGTGCAAGATGTATATCAAAAACTTTGGAGAATTCTTTATTAACCAGATTGCATATGCCGATACGATCATACTCAGCCGTACGGACAAGCTTTCACAGGAAAAATTAGAAAAAGCAGTGGAAATGATTCGTGAGCATAACGACCATGCAACCATCATCACTACTCCTTGGGAGCAGATTAGCGGAGCTGATATTCTGGCAACCATGGAGCAGGAAAATAGCCTGCTTGCAGACATGTTAGAAGAGATGGAAGAGTATGCATGCGGCTGCGGACATCATCATCACCATGACGAAGAGGAAGAGCATGCATGCGGCTGCGGACATCACCACCACCATGACGAAGAGGAAGAGCATGCATGCGGTTGTGGACATCATCACCACCATGACGATGAAGAGGAGCATGAGCATGAACA
>CAZNGY010000027.1:26896-28238 GCA_964572955.1 uncultured Lachnoclostridium sp. | reverse complement strand
TTTGGAGATTTTATATCTCTTTCTGACGTATGTGACGTTTCTACTGCTAAGATGATTCACAGAGAGGTATCAGATGGTGTAATTGCACCGGGATATGAGCCGGAAGCACTTGAAATCCTTAAAACGAAGAAAAAAGGAAATTATAACATAATAAAAATCGACCCTGAATATGTTCCTGCACCTGTAGAACATAAAGAAGTTTTTGGAATTACTTTTGAACAGGGAAGAAATGAGCTTGAAATTGATGACAGTCTTTTCGCAAATATTCCCACCGTAAAGAAGGATATTCCGGAACAGGCTAAGATTGACCTTATAATTTCACTTATAACACTTAAATATACACAGAGTAATTCGGTATGTTTTGCAAAAGACGGCCAGGCAATAGGCATAGGAGCAGGCCAGCAGTCAAGAATTCACTGTACAAGACTTGCAGGAAGTAAGGCTGATAACTGGTGGCTCAGACAGTCCCCACAGGTTCTCGGACTTAAATTCCTTGATACGATTAAGCGTGCTGACAGAGATAATGCAATTGACCTTTATATCGGCGAGGATTACATGGATGTGCTTGCTGACGGAAGATGGGAAAATATTTTTGCAGAAAAACCGGAAGTGTTTACGGCAGAAAAGAAGAGGGAGTGGCTTGATAAGCTTACCGATGTGGCACTCGGCTCAGATGCTTTTTTCCCATTCAGTGACAATATTGAAAGAGGATACAGAAGCGGAGCAAGATATATTGCACAGCCGGGCGGATCTATAAGAGATGATCTTGTTATAAAGGCATGTGACGATCTTGGAATCACAATGTCGTTTACAGGAATCAGACTTTTCCACCACTAAAATCCTGAAAATTATGGGGAGAGTACATGGGTACTTTTGTATCGTATGAGGTGAGATATGGCATCAAAATGTAAAAAATGCGGAGAAAAGCTTTATCCATCAGACACATTCTGCGGGTTCTGTGGAGAACCCGTAGATAATGTGGACTTGGGACTTGGGGAGATTTCCAGAGTTCCTCGGCCTCTTGTGGGTGTTGACGCCCTTTCAAAGAAGGAAAGGGAAGTCATAGAGGAGGCTAAAATTAAATATAGAGAGACAAAGCAGCTTGAATCTGAGGAAAAAAGGAAAGAGGATAATATTCCTCTTGGAAAAAGGGTAGAGGATTTAAGAAATCGAATCAATGCCCGTGAGATGGAGAAGAAGAAAGCTGTTATTTTAGCGGAAAGAAAAGCAGCGGAAGAAGCGGCAAGAGCGGAAGCGGAAAGAAAAGCAGCGGAAGAAGCGGCAAGAGCGGAAGCGGAAAGAAAAGCAGCGGAAGAAGCGGCAAGAGCGGAAGCAGAAAGAA
>CAZNGY010000027.1:0-26796 GCA_964572955.1 uncultured Lachnoclostridium sp. | reverse complement strand
CGGAAAGAAAAGCAGCGGAAGAAGCGGCAAGAGCGGAAGCAGAAAGAAAAGCAGCGGAAGAAGCGGCAAGGGCGGAAGCGGAAAGAAAAGCAGCGGAAGAAGCGGCAAGGGCGGAAGCGGAAAGAAAAGCAGCGGAAGAAGCGGCAAGAGCGGAAGCAGAAAGAAAAGCAGCAGAAGAAGCAGCGAAAGCGGAAAATCTGGAAAGGCTTAAGGCAGAACAGCAGGCGGCTGAGGAGCGTGCCGCAAAACTTGAGGAAAAAGCCAGAGAATTACAGGAACAGGCTTACAGACTTAATGAAATAAATAAAACATCGGAAGCCGATAAAAAAACAGAAAATGACAGTTTTGAGTATATAGATGAGTTTAAGCAGGAAGATTATCAGATGAACATTCTTGAGGATGATGGAGAAGACGAGGTAATCTATTGCGAAACAAAATATGAACCGGATGAAGAAATTTGGGGTAAAAATGCAGGAAGAACCTTTCATAGGAAAGATGATGAAGATGCTTCAAAGAAAAAGGTAATCTTTTTTGCGGCGGGAATCATTGTACTTATAATAGTCATTGCTTTCCTTCTGAAAAATGAACTTTCCGGGGTTCCGGGAAATGATTCAGACAGAACAGACGGCAGTGCAACCGAACAGTCGGCTCAGGTTTATAAGGGAGATGATTATACTCCGTCAGATTCAGAAACGTCATGGGACGGAAGTGTTGCACTTAAGTTTACGGAAGGTCAGGGAACCGAGGAAAATCCTTACATAATAAGCACAGGCAGTGAATTGGCATACATCTCTGAGGAGGTTAACAGAGGAGTTAATTTCTCAGGAGTTTATTTTAAACTTAAGAATGATATTTCACTTGGCGGACATGACTGGACACCTGTAGGATATTATTCAATGCAGGAAGATGGTAAGAATACGGTGTATGCATTTTCAGGTGTTTTTGACGGAGATGGTCATACAATAAGTGATTTTAATGTCGGAGAAGTATTTATTGATTCGAGAACGGAAAAATACTCAAACAATGTAGTATGCGGCTTTTTCGGGGCGGTTTATGATGCTGAGATATCAAATCTTAACATAAACAACGGAATGATAAGTATTGATAATGAATCAGGGGAGATTTATGCCGGTGTACTTGCCGGATGTACTTATGATACTGTAGTAAGGAACTGTCATGTTGCCGGAAAGGTAAATGTAAACGGAAGTTATCGTATTTGTGCAGGAATTTTTGCTGGTGCGGTAAACGGAGGAAGTCTGGAAACTGTTACGGCTGATGGCGAACTTGTATCGGTTTCGACAGGAGATACCAATGATGCCGGTGCGGTTGCAGGATATGTAAAGTCAGCAGGTTTAAAGGACATTACTTCAAAGGGTATTGTAAGTGTCAGTGGTTCCGGAAATGTTTATGCCGGAGGGGTGTGCGGTTATGCGGCAGAAACGGATATGGAATCAGTCTCATCAGAAAATACAGTGTCGGCAGATACGGATGCAATAGACGGAATTGTTATGGCGGGCGGCATTGCAGGATGGCAGCAGGGCGGTAATGATTTATTACTTGACAGTAAGGTTCAGATAACGGTCTCAGGTGTTTATTATGTTTATGCCGGCGGTATTTACGGATATGCGGAGTCAGTTGAGGTCGATCAGTTTACGGGAAATTGTTCAGTTGTATCAAAGGCCGCAGGAGATGCTTCTTTTGTTATTTCAGGCGGTGCTGCAGGTCTTTTGGCAGATACCACGGTATCAAATATAACGGTAAGCGGTACGCTTGATACGGAGGGAGCAAATATTAATTATGCCGGAGGTATTGCAGGTCAGATTAAGGCGGGAAGTCTTACAGCGGCAACTGCGGAAACGGAAATTTCGGCAAGGTCAACAGGCACTGTTTCAGGAATGATAATGTGCGGAGGTGCAGTCGGAAGTATTTCGGAGGCGGATGCATCTGAAATTAAATGCGGAGGAAGTATAAAAACGGATTCTCAGATTGACAGTCATGCCGGAGGTATTTTCGGATACATAAATGGTGGTATTTATAAAAACATTGAATCATCTGTTTCAATCGAAAATACTGCTAAAATAGGAGTGAGTTCAGGTGGTTTTGCGGGATATGCGGTTTCAAAACCGGATGCGGATAACTGCAATGGAACGGGAACAAGGACAAACAATGGAGAAAACATCTATGATGATGATTTCATTGCAATAGTAAATCAGTAAGCAGAAAGGAAAAATTATGATAGCAAAAGTAAGAAACGGAAAAGAAACAGTATATGGAAAGCATGGAGCATTAAGTGTTAAGGGAAAATACCTTGTAGACAAAAATGGCGAACCGGTTCAGCTTAAAGGAGTAAGTACACATAATATGAACAGTTTCCCTGAATATGTTAATGATGATGCGATTGAATTTATGGCAGACAGTTGGGGAATGGAAGTATACAGACTTGCAATGTATACTGCAATGGCAGACGGAGACCTCGGTTATTCAGACAGTTCTGATGAACACAGAGCAGAGCTTGAAAATATGATTTTAAAAAGTGTTAAAAAGTGTTCTGAACTTGGAATTTACTGTATGATAGACTGGCACATTCTTTTTGACTACAATCCTCATATGCATAAAGACATGGCAATTAAGTTCTTTGACAAAATGTCTGCAGCACTTAAGGATTATGATAATGTAATATATGAAATCTGCAATGAGCCTAATCAGTATTGTGATTGGAATCAGATTCTTGAACTTGCAACTCTTCCTGACGGTTCAAAGCGCGGGGATGATGTATGTACATGGGATGATATAAAGGCATATGCAAATGAAGTTATACCGGTGATAAGAAAAAATGTTCCGGACAGTGTGATTGTATGCGGAACTCCGATATGGTCACAAAAGGTAAACGAAGCAGCAGATTCACCTCTTGAATTTGAAAATGTTATGTATGCACTTCATTTTTATGCATCAACACACAAGCAGTGGCTTAGGGACGCGGCAGCTTATGCGATGGATAAGGGAGCTGCAATTTATGTTACGGAGTATGGAATTACGGATGCATCCGGAGACGGGGATATTGACTATGAAGAGACGGACAGATGGATGGAATTTCTTAAGGAAAACTCAATAAGCTATTCTATCTGGAATCTTTCAAACAAAAATGAAGCGTCTGCAATGATTTTACCGGAATGCAGTAAAACAACAGGCTGGACCAAGGATGAACTTTCCGAGAGCGGAAAATGGTTTGCAGGTCTTGCAGAATAATATATAAATAAAAACTAAAGAGTAAAAAGAGAGGTCACTTTTTCATGAAGGATTCATTAGTATGGATACTTGTTGCATTTGCAATTTATCTTATTGCAATGATAATTGTAGGTATAGTTTGTGCAAAGAAGAATAATGATGCGGCAGACTATTTTCTTGGAGGCAGACAGCTTGGTGGTTTTGTGGCAGCACTTTCTGCACAGGCATCGGATATGTCCGGATGGCTTTTGATGGGACTTCCGGGTTCCATATATGCATTCGGAACAGGACAGATTTGGATTGCAGTCGGTCTTTTTATCGGAACGGTATGTAACTGGCTGTTTATTTCCAAAAGACTCAGAAGATATACTATCAGAGCCAACAATTCTCTTACACTTCCGGCTTTTTTTGAAAACAGATTTCATGACAAATCAAGGGTACTTCTTTTATCCTCATCAATCGTTATAGTAATATTCTTCCTTGTATATACAGCATCAGCTCTTTCGGCAGGAGGAAAGCTTTTCAGTACAGTATTAGGAATCGATTACACGGTGGCTCTTTCAATAGGAGCGGGAGTTATTCTTGTATATACATTTTTTGGCGGATTCTTTGCAGTATGCGCAACTGATTTCATTCAGGGAATGCTTATGCTTGTCGGACTTATTTCAGTTCCGATAATCGCATATGTTTTAATCGGCGGAGATGTGGCATCAAATATTGCCGCACAGGAAGGAACGGCAAATTTCCTTAATCCGGTTATAAATGCATCAGGTGAAACATCAATAATAGATATTGTTTCCCAGCTTGCATGGGGACTCGGATACATGGGAATGCCTCATATTCTTGTAAGATTTATGGCGGTAAGAGATGAGAAAGAGCTTAAAAAGTCTAAGGTTGTAGCAATTACATGGGTAGCAATTTCACTTTTTGCGGCCTGTGTAATCGGTGTTGTCGGACGTGCTTATCTTCCGGAAATTGATGATACTGAAAAAGTATTTATTGAAATGATAGAGAAGGTTTTTGTTTCGGAATTCAATATTCCTATTATCGGCGGAATTTTCCTTTGCGGAATTCTTGCGGCAATCATGTCAACAGCGGATTCACAGCTTCTGGTAAGTGCATCAAGCGTTTCATCGGATATTTATAAGAGTGTTCTGAAAAAGGATGCGGATGATAAGAAGGTACTTATGGTCAGCAGGATAACCGTAATAGTGATTGCTGTTCTGGCATTCCTGATTGCACTTGATCCTTCAAATTCCATTATGGACCTTGTTTCTGATGCCTGGGCAGGTCTTGGATCAGCATTCGGACCGCTTGTTATTTGCTCATTGTTCTGGAAGCGTACTAATCTTCCAGGAGCTTTTTCGGGTATAGTGGTCGGAGCATTAACCGTTATCGTATGGGATTATATTCCTTTGGTAAACGGCAAAACAATTTATGCGGCAACAGGTATTTATTCACTTCTTGTAGGCTTCTTTTTAAGCCTTGCAGCCATTATTATTGTATCACTTTGCACAAAGGCACCGGGTGAAGAAATTCTTCAGGAATTTGAGGATGCCAAAAACGGCAATATTTAACTGATTTATTCGGCGGTCGTCGCGAAGACCGCCGGTCTGTTATACAGATGAGCAGGAATATCTGATGCATATGCATAACAGACCAGCGGACATTAATTCAGTGAATTTTAAAAATAGCTTTATTAATTCGGAATTGAGTCAGCATTTCCGTTTAAATGAAAGAGTTTAAATCAATGGGAGATTCGCAAATGAGAAAATATGTTTTTTCCGCAATGATTGTTGCTGCATGTCTGATGATTACAGGCTGCGACGGAAAGAGTGCATCACAGTATAATCGTGAAGGTATGGAATTTTATAAAAATATGGACTATGAACAGGCAGGAGAATATTTGGAGAAAGCTCTTGAGGGTGACGGGAATAATATAGAATACATTCAAAATTATGCAATGGTACTTATTCAGCTTGGCCGTCAGGATGAGGCAATTGAAAAGTTTGAGAGTACAATAACAGAAAAAAAATCAGGTTCGGCTCAAAAGGTAAATAAATATGCCTATAGAGGAATTGGAATGGCATATCTTCAGAGTAAGGACTATGAAAAGTCGGTAGAAAATTTTGATAAGGCTCTTGACATAGATGAGGCAAAAGAATGGAATAATGATATAAGCTACTATAAGGCAAATGCTTTGAAGCTTAATGGAAAGGCAGATGAAGCTGAAAAGATTTACACGGAGCTTTTGGACGATGAGCCGGAGAATGCGGCCGTCTATAAAGCAAGAGCAGATCTGTACCGTGAAACGGGAAGACTGGGAGAGGCGGTTAATGACTATAATTCCGCTGAATTATATAATCAGTCGGATTTTGAAATTTATATAGGACTTGCATCCTGCTATATCGAACTCGGTAAGCAGGAACAGGCAGACGAAGCTCTTTTTCTTGCATCTCTCTTAGATATAAAAACCGATAAGGACAAGTATTATCTTGGAGTCATACATTATTATCAGAAGAAGTTCGATTCGGCTAAGGATGAAATGGAATATGCCATGGCAAACGGAATAGAAGATGCCGGATTTTATCTTGCGGAAATATATCTTATGGAAGGTGATTATGAACGTGCGTCCGAGCTCTTTGAAGAGTATGCCGGAAGCACTGTGGTTGAGTCACCTACGGTCTGCAATGATATTTCTGTATGCCTTATTAGTGCGGAAAGGTATGATGAGGCTTTGGAATGGATAAACAAAGGACTTATGTTTAAAATGTCCGGCGTGGAAAAGCAGTTGAAAAGAAACAGAGTGGCATGTTATGAAGGAAGCGGAAAATTATCGGAGGCACTTTATCTGCTGGAAAAATATGTTGCCGAATATCCTGAAGATGAGGGTGCGGCACAGGAGTATAACTTTCTGAGTCAGAGAGCAACCGCAGTACCGGTTGATATGGTGGAAGAAGGAACACAGGCTGATTTGGAAACGGAACCGGAGGAATGATGGCAAAGACAATAGAAATTAAGGAAGAACCGGAAAAAGTTATATTGGTTGCAGTGTCGCTTGACACCAGACCGGAGGAAACGGATCTTACAACGGAAGCATCGCTGGATGAGCTTGATGAGTTGGTACAAACTGCGGGAGCAGTTACGGTCGGCAGGCTTATACAGAATCGTGAAAGGGTTCACAATGCAACATATATCGGAAAAGGAAAGATAGAAGAACTCAGACAGATGATAGAAGAATTTGAGGCCGATGCAATTGTGACGGATGATGAACTTTCACCGGCACAAATGAGAAACCTTGAAGAACTTCTCTCTGTTAAGATATGTGACAGAACGATGATAATACTTGATATTTTTGCCAAACATGCAGTTACCGGAGAGGGAAAAATACAGGTAGAACTGGCACAGCTTAAATATTCATTGCAGAGACTGACCGGTAAGGGTATTGCAATGTCAAGACTTGGAGGCGGTATAGGAACAAGGGGCCCGGGAGAGAAAAAACTTGAACAGGACAGAAGGCTTATAAGAGACCGTATATCAAGGCTGAATGCAGAATTAAAAGATATAGTAAAAAACAGGGAACTCCTCAGAAAGCAGAGAGAAAAAAATCAGATTCCGGTTGTAGCAATAGTCGGATATACAAATGCAGGCAAATCTACCCTGCTTAACAGACTTACTGATTCTGACATACTTGCGGCAGATATGCTTTTTGCAACACTGGATGCCACAACAAGAAATCTTAAACTGCCGGGAGGACAGGAGATACTGTTTACTGATACGGTAGGTTTTATTAACAAATTGCCGCATCATCTGGTTGAGGCTTTTAAATCAACACTTGAAGAAGCATCGTATGCAGATGTAATACTTCATGTTGTAGATTCCTCAAATGAAGATGCGTTTACACAGATGGCGGTTGTTTATGAAACTCTTGCAAAATTATCCGCAGACGGAAAACCGGTTGTGACGGCACTTAATAAGCAGGATATAAGCAATGGTGATTCCATAAAGGATTTGAAGGCAGATTATGTTGTTAAGATATCGGCAAAGAACGGAGACGGTATACAGGAACTGCTTGAGGTAATTGAAAAGATACTCAGGGATATGAAGGTGTATATCGAGGAAGTGATCCCGTATTCCGACGGAGCCAGACTTAACAGTATAAGAAAGTATGGTCAGCTTTTGAGTGAAGAATATGGTCAGGACGGGGTGGCAGTTAAGGCATATGTGCCTAAGAAGCTTCTGAAACAGACTGTGTGACGATTTATGTGTAAAAAGTAAGGAGAAAGAAATGAGTGCGGCAGATGAAATTTTCAAGAAAATGTGTTTGGATATAATTGAAAACGGCACAAGTACCGAGGGTGAAAAAGTGCGTCCCCATTGGGAAGACGGAACACCGGCATATACGATAAAGAAATTTGGTGTTGTGAATCGTTATGATCTCAGTAAAGAGTTTCCGGCACTTACATTGAGAAGAACGCCTCTTAAGTCAGCAGTTGACGAAGTGCTTTGGATATGGCAGAAAAAATCAAATAATGTTAATGATTTTGGCGGGCATATCTGGGATGCGTGGGCTGATGAAGATGGTTCTATAGGAAAAGCATACGGATATCAGATGGGGATAAAGCATAAATATCGTGAAGGCATGATGGATCAGGTTGACAGGGTGATTTATGATTTAAAGAATAATCCGTATTCCAGACGAATTCTTACAAATATATATGTACATCAGGATTTGTCGGAGATGAATCTTTATCCTTGTGCATACAGTATGACATTTAATGTTACTAAACCTAAGGACGGGGATAAACTTGTTCTTAACACAATACTTAATCAGCGTTCGCAGGATATTCTTGCGGCAAATGCGTGGAATGTGGCGCAGTATGCGGCACTTACACATATGATTGCACAGTGCTGTGACATGAGCGTGGGAGAATTTATACATGTTATTGCAGATGCACATATTTATGACAGACATATAGATGTTGTTAAGGAACTGATAGAAAGACCATCTTATCCGGCACCGGATTTTTGGATGAATCCTGAAATTAAGGACTTTTATAAGTTTACAAAGGATGACTTCAGACTTGACAATTATCAGTATGGACCGGCAGTTGATAAAATTCCTGTCGCAATATAAAAAGGTTTAAAATGAAAGGAAAACAAATGGAAAACGTAATAGCAGTAATTAACGGAAAAGAAATTACATCAAAGGACTTTGCAGAATTTTTAAAGAGTGTTCCACAGGAGCAGAGAGCATATTTTTCACATCCGGAAGCTCAGGAGTATTTTAAGGAGCAGATGCTTGCAGTGTATTTGTTTGAGGCATATGGTCAGGAACTTGAGATTGAAAAATCAGAAGAATATGCAAAGCGTATGGAAGATGTTAAAAGAGGTATGATCAGCCAGCTTGCAATGGAAAAGCTTCTTTCGGACGTAAGCGTTAGTGAAGATGAAATGAAGGTATATTTTGAGAACAATAAGTCTAAGTATGCAAAGGGACCATCCGCAAATGCAAAACACATTCTTATGGATGATGAAGCAAAGATTCTGGAAGTTCTTGAAAAGATTAATTCCGGTGAACAGAGCTTTGAGGATGCTGCAAAAGAAAATTCTTCATGTCCTTCAGGTCAGAAAGGCGGAGACCTCGGAACATTCGGCAGAGGTCAGATGGTTAAGGAATTTGATGAGGTTTGTTTTACGGGTGAAATCGGCAAGGTTTTAGGTCCTGTTAAAACTCAGTTCGGATATCATCTTATCAGAATTGAAAGCAGAACAGACGGAGCGGAAAGTACATTTGAAGAAGCAATGCCAAGAATAAAGAATGAACTTCTTTCGCAGAAACAGCAGAAAGTTTATACCGATAAGCTGGTTGAACTTAAGGAAAAGTACCAGACAAAATAGGGGGATTTTGTCTGAGAAAAACTTTAGGCGCTGAGAAAATTTCTCCGTAAGCGGAAGAAGAATAAGAGTGGAGGTAAGTTATGAATCTTATTGCTGCGGTTACTTCGGACTGGGGAATAGGCAACGAAAATAAACTGCTTGTAAGTATTCCTGAGGATATGAAGTTTTTCAGGGAAACAACATCCGGTAAGGTGGTTGTTATGGGAAGAAAAACCTTGGAAAGTTTTCCGGGTAAAAAGCCGCTTAAGAATCGTATTAATATAGTGGTCACCCGTGATCGTAAGTATAAAGCGGAAGGTGCGGTTGTGGTTAACAAAATAGAGGAAGCAATGGGAGCAGCATTTAATTACAGGGATGAAGATGTTTTTGTCATCGGTGGTGCAAGTATTTATGAGCAGCTTCTTCCTTATGTTGACGTGGCTTATGTTACTAAAATAGATACGGTTGTTCCCGCCGATGCTTTCTTCCCAAATCTCGATGAAAATGAAGAGTGGGAAATGACAGAGTCGTCGGAAAAAATGCAGAGCGGAGATTATACATTCAGATTCTGCACTTATAAAAGAAAAAAATAAGAGCTGCGGTATTTTATCTCTGACGAGCGTTATATAACTGAAAATTCTATTGATTTATAAAAAATATGGGGGTATAATGACCGTAATTAACGATTGTATACAATCATAAAATGCAGTGGCATATGTACCGTATGGTACAGAAGGAGGAACTATATGAGTAAGAAAGATATTGATTGGTCTAGTCTTGGTTTTGGATACATGCCTACCG
This sequence comes from uncultured Lachnoclostridium sp., assembly GCA_964572955.1. Taxonomy (GTDB): domain Bacteria; phylum Bacillota; class Clostridia; order Lachnospirales; family Lachnospiraceae; genus UBA3775. The sequence continues at coordinate 16,890 of CAZNGY010000027.1, read as the reverse complement.
ATTACAGATTTGTATCCAATTATAAAAATGGTGCATGGGATGAGGGTGAACTCATTACGGACTCCAACATCGTGCTTAATGAGTGTGCAGGTGTTTTTCAATATGCGCAGACAATATTTGAAGGTCTTAAGGCCTATACAACACAAGATGGAAGAATCGTTACTTTCCGTCCTGACTTAAATGCAGCACGTCTTAAGAGTTCGGCAGAGAGACTTATGATTCCTGCATATGATGAGAAGAAATTTGTTGAAGCTGTTAAGAAGGTTGTTAAGGCAAATGAAGATTTTGTTCCTCCTTACGGCAGCGGAGCAACACTTTACATAAGACCATATATAATGGGAACAAATCCTGTTATCGGAGTAAAGCCTGCTGATGAGTATCAGTTCAGAATTCTTACAACTCCTGTAGGTCCATATTTCAAAGGCGGAGCAAAGCCTATTTCAATCAGGGTAAGTGATTATGATAGAGCAGCACCTCACGGAACAGGAAACATTAAGGCAGGACTTAATTATGCAATGAGTCTTTATGCAATTGTAGATGCTCATAAGCAGGGATACGATGAAAATATGTATCTTGATCCGGGAACAAGAACAAAGATAGAGGAAACAGGCGGAGCAAACTTTATTTTTGTAACTAAGGACAATAAGCTTGTTACTCCAAAGTCTGATTCAATTCTTCCATCAATCACACGTCGTTCACTTATGGTTGTCGCAGAGAAATATCTTGGCATGGAAGTTGAACACAGAGAAGTTTATTTTGATGAACTTTCTGATTTCGCTGAATGCGGTCTTTGCGGAACAGCTGCGGTTATTTCACCGGTTGGACGTATCAACGATCATGGAAAGGATATTTTCCTTCCAAGCGGAATGGATGAGATGGGACCTGTATGTACAAAGCTTCGTGAGACTCTTACAGGAATTCAGATGGGAACAATTGAAGCTCCTGAAGGTTGGATTGTTGAAATCTGATAAATGAATATTTTAAAATTAATCAGCTTCAAATAACTAAAAGTGTATGTGAGTTGATAAAGAAAAGGCAGTATCCGATTCAAGAAAGGGTGCTGCCTTTTTTGTCGGATGCGTCTGATTGAGGAATAACATGATATATAAAGCATATTTATGAAAATAAAAACGGTTTTTGAATGGAAACAATAGAATCCGTAAAAAGGCTTATGCTTCTGGTTTTGGTATGTCTTGTCATCTCACTGGCAGTTGTGAATACTAAAAGTGAGAATACGTCAGAAACGATGGCGTCTGCTGACGAAACCATACGCAGGAGGGTATATCTTACATTTGACGATGGACCGAGCAGTAATACTGAAAGGGTGCTGGATGTTTTGAATGAATATGATATTAAAGCAAGCTTTTTTCTGATAGGAAATCAGATAAATGAAGATAATTATGAAATTGTCGAAAGAATGAGAGATGAAGGCCATGCGATAGGTCTGCATTGCAGTTGTCATAATTATAATAAGTTATATTCCGGTGAATATGCCTGCATGGAAAGTATTTTAGAGGAAAAGAAAATGCTGGAAGAGAGTTTCGGAATATGCAGTACGATCTATAGGCTTCCGGGAGGCAGTACAAATATATATATAACTAACAAAGATAAAATTATAAGCGGATTGCGTGAAGAAGGACTTCGCGGTTTTGATTGGAATGTAAGTGCCGAGGACAGTGTAGGGATTCCGACAAAGGAAAGCATAATGAATAACATCTTTAAGGATATTGAAAGAGTGAAGGAACCTGTAATTCTTCTTCATGACGGTGTAGGAAATTTACTTACGGCGGAAATGCTTCCGCAAATATTGGAGAAACTTGTAAGCAGCGGATATGACTTTGAAACACTGGAATCACATGAAGAAATGCTTTTTGACGTATAATATTGCACAAAACATCAAAAAAGTTGTGTAAACCTGTCTAAAAAAAGAGGGAATAAAAAAAGGAGAAAAAAAGCGAAAATAAATCTTGACCTGTTTCTTACCATAAGTTATATAAAAGTGTCAGTTGATTGATGAGCAGTCAATCAGCGGTATAAAACTTCATTTCGATAAGAAATGATTTATTAAACAGACATTTTCTATAACTTTTCTATTATTCTCTCTCGAACAGAAAGGGCGGTACGCAAGTACCGCCCTTTCTGCATTAATAAGACAAGTATAATTTTCTTAAAAGATCCCTCCGTTAATAAGACAGGTATAATTAGAAGTGCAGTCGGGTTAAACAGATTTTAATTTCATATTTGAAGGAGTACTGAAAAAAATCAGGAGTACTCGCTCAGCCGTCTGACACCGACATATAACTGACTGATTTTATACCAGGTTGCAGGACCTACAATACCATCGGCTGTCAGACCAAACAGAGACTGGAAGGCACGGACCGATTCGGCTGTTTTTGAACCGAAGATTCCGTCCACATTAATTTTAGGCAATGCAGGATATGCATCGGAAATTTCATTGAGCTGGTTTTGTATTGTTCTTACTGCGGTACCGGACGAACCTATTGTAAGGATTTCACCGGGATAAGATGAAGGAACACCGGAGACCTGTGGGGCGGTGTTTACATAAATAGAATCACCGTAGTAATATTTGAGTATTTCAATATATGAATATCCTCGATCGGCAAGTTCTTTCGAACCCCATTGAGTCATTACGTTCGGGCAAGAAACTTTACGTCCGTCACAATACTGTGTTAAAATCGGCTGCTTTATTCCCGGTCTTGAGAGGTAATTGCGAAAGATTTCGTTTACGCAACGGTCAATTGTATCAAATGTGTTTCGTTCGGGAATCCATTTGTGGTCATATGCGGTTGAAGATGTTATGGTAAAATTATAGCCTTTGTTTCTGTAGAATTCGGTATAAACCCTGTTGAGCGTAAAGGACTGGATTGCAAGTATGTTTGCATATATTGCGGCTTCGGGCCAGGTAGCATATATCTCTGAACTGGCAACATTCTTTATATAATCGGTGTATCTGACCCAGTAATCGGCGGCTGCCGAAGAAGGCGGCCCGTCATGGACAATGATAAATTCCGGTATAACTACAGAGTCAAGAACCACTTCTCCGGTTTCACTGAGAGGTTTTATCTCGGACTCTGGAATAGATGGCGGGTAGTTGCCGTAAAGTACGTTAGGACCGATATCGAATTGTTCAGTGCTTTCCTGCCCTCCGGATGTTAAGGGTGCAAGAACAAAGCTTTGGTTGGCAGTAACGTCCGGAAGCAGTTGAGCACCATTTATTGTTACTGACTCAAATTCCGGATGACTTATCCTTATGTTTACGAGAGAATATGGTCTTACATCGGATGGGGACATTGAATATCTGAGTGCAGGCGTGGGAAGACCGAGGGTTCCTGTAAAACCGTTTTCATCCGTTATGAGGGTATCGAAGGAATCAGCTCCGTTCTCGGTATATTGAACACGCACTTCTGCATTGATTATCGGTCGGTTATTTCTGAAGGAAGTCGCAGAGATTCTGAGACCACCGGTAGAGTCTGAAACTGATTCTGAGGATAGTGTGTTATCGGTAAAATTGCCGTTTGTATTTGATTCGTCGATAATATTGTCCGGATTTGTTGGATCAGAGATGCTGATATTGTCTGGCATTTGACGGTCTCTTTTTGATTTTATTTAAATGTGTATGCAGAAAATTGAAAAAAAGACCCTGCAGGGATATTAGTATATGTATAATGACAAAATCATTTGCATCAGGCATGAGTCGGCAATTCGTGCAAAGTCTATCCGGTTTGACAATTAAAGACAGCTATACTATAATATGTAAGATGCCGTTACTGTGTAAATATGAAAAGTAATTACAGATGACGGAAAGTATATCCTGCTGCTTAAGCCGTAAATGGCAATAGGCAGTGCGGAATAAATTGTCTGTATCAGGAAACAGAAATGCACGCCTGTAACACTGAAGCATTTATAAGGTTGCCGGCAGACAGCGAATGCGGATTACAAATATCCGCCGGACTATGTTAAATGGAGAAATGTATGATAACTAAACAGGAATTTGACATATTAATGGCAGTACATGAAAAGCATTCATTTGAATGCGGTACTGAAGAATTTATAGAAAAAGGATTTGTGGAGAAGTCAGAATCAGGTCTTATTCTGACTGAAAAAGCTTATAAAGAGCTTGAACCATACAAAGTAAAGAGAGCTGTGATACTGGCGGCGGGATTCGGCTCAAGAATGGTTCCGGTTACGCTTAATACTCCTAAGCCGCTCGTAAGGGTACATGGTAAAAGAATTATAGAAACTCTGTTGGACGCAATAGTGGAAAAAGGCATAAAAGAGATAATAATCGTGAGAGGTTATCTAAAGGAGCAGTTTGAAGAACTTAAATCAATTTATCCGGGAATCAGATTTATTGACAATGATGCCTATAATGAGGCAAATAATATTTCATCGGCATATCTTGTGAAGGATATGTTATGTAATGCTTATGTGCTTGAAGCGGATTTGCTGCTGAGTAATCCGGGTCTGATAAGGGAATATGAATATTATTCAAATTATCTTGGCATGTATAAGGAACATACTGATGACTGGTGTTTCGGATTTTCAGGCGATGTGATAACGGATTTGATGATAGGCGGTGACAACTGCTACCATATGTTCGGTATTTCGTTTTGGAATGAAGCTGATGGAAGAAAAATGTCTGAGTCAGTAAAGAATGTTTACGAGATGGAGGACGGTAAAAAGCTTTACTGGGATGAAGTCGCACTCAGATATTGTAAGGATGATTATACAATACACGTGAGACCTTGTTTTGAGGGTGATATAGTTGAGATTGACACGTTCAGGGAATTACAGGAAATTGATCCGGCTTATATGATAAAGCAGTAAACTTATCGGGAGGTAAAGTTATGAATATAAAAAGAAATATACTTTTAAATCCGGGACCGGCGACAACAACGGATACCGTCAAGATGGCACAGATTGTGCCGGATATTTGTCCGAGAGAAAAAGAATTCGGTTCTATGATGAAACAGATGAGGGAAGATTTGGTGAAAATCGTACATGGAGATCCTGAAAAATATACTTCCGTTCTTTTCTGTGGTTCCGGGACAATAAATATCGATGTATGTTTAAATTCCTTGTTGCCGGAAAATAAGAAGGTGCTTATAGTTGATAATGGAGCATACAGTACCCGTGCGGCAGAGGTATGCAGTTTTTATGGTCTTCCTTATATAGATATGAAGTATCCGGTTGACAGTCTTCCGAACCTTGAGGAAGTAGAAAAGATTTTATCTGAAAATGATGACATTGCAATTGTTTATACAACACATAACGAAACAGGAACCGGAATTCTTAATCCTATAAGGGAAATCGGCAAACTGGCTCACAGACATGGTGCTATATTTATTGTTGATACAACGTCAACATATGCCATGATTCCGATTGATATGGACAAGGACAACATTGATTTTTGTATGGCATCAGCCCAGAAAGGAATCATGGCGATGGCCGGTCTTTCGTATGTAATCGGTAACATTGAAGAAATAAAGAAATCGAAGGATTATCCTAAGAGATCTTATTATTGCAATCTTTATCTCCAGTATGATTTCTTCGAGAAAACAGGAGAAATGCATTTTACACCTCCGGTACAGACGATTTATGCGGCAAGACAGGGACTGGATGAATATTTTGCTGAAGGCGAGCAGAACAAGTGGGCAAGACATATGAGAGTGATGGATGCAATCCACGAGGGACTTGCCGAACTTGGTTTCAAAGAGGTGATAAAAAGAGAGTGGCAGTCGGGACTTGTTGCTTCCGTGGTTTATCCTGATGATGAAAAATGGAGCTTTGAAAAAATTCATGACTATTGTTATGAAAGAGGTTTTACGATTTATCCGGGAAAAATTTCAACGACAAATACGTTCAGACTGTGTTCTCTGGGTGCAATAGATACGGATGACATAAAGGCTTTCTTCGTGGTTCTGAAAGAAGCCCTTTGTGAATACGGAGTGGAGATTCCGGTCAGATATAATGACTGATATGAACAGTAAATGATTGAAAGGAAAAAATAAAATGTTAGCATCAACCTTTACCGGAAAAGTTAAGGCTCTCGGAGCAGAGACATTAATCGGAGTTCCGGATTCAACTCTTAAAGAGTTTTGTGACTATATAAGAACAGAAGGAAAAGATGAATTTAACCACTATACCACGCCTAACGAAGGTTCGGCAGTGGGTATGGCAATGGGAGTTTATCTTTCAACCGGTAAACCTGCATGTGTTTATATGCAGAACAGCGGTCTCGGAAACATTGTAAATCCGGTGACATCGCTTGCGAATAAAGCAGTATATGATGTTCCAATGCTTTTTGTAATCGGTTGGAGGGGAGAGCCGGGAAAGAAGGACGAACCTCAGCATGTTTTCATGGGTGAGATTACGACAAAGCAGCTTGACGTACTTGATATTGAGTACAGTGTAATTGATGGTGATACAACGGATGCAGAGCTTGAAGAAATTTTTAAAAAGGCGGCAGATGCGTTAAATTCAAATCTTCAGTATGCAATCATAGTAAAAAAAGGTACTTTTGAAAAATCAAAAGGTGAAAAACCGGTAAATGGGTATGAAATAATAAGAGAGGAAGCAATCGGTGAGATTTTAAAGTCACTTGATCCATCAGATTATGTTGTATCAACAACCGGAAAGATTTCAAGGGAAGTTTATGAACAGAGCGATATTGTTCTCGGACAGCATCAGCAGCATTTCCTTACTGTAGGAGGCATGGGACATGCTTCAATGATAGCACTCGGAATTGCAAAAAATACGGATAAAAAGGTTTACTGTATAGATGGTGACGGTGCCGTACTCATGCATATGGGAGGTCTTGCTTTTATCGGAGCACAGCAGCCTGAAAACTTTGTTCATGTATGCATAAATAATGATTCGCATGAGTCTGTGGGAGGCATGCCTACAGGTGCGGTGGGGCAGAACTATAGCGTTATAGCTGCTGACTGCGGATATAAAAAGGTTTACTGTATTGAAAAGTATTCAGAGCTTAAACCGGTTCTTGAGGAAGTGCGAAATATTTCAGGACCGGTATTTGTTGAAATTAAAACCGCACTTAAATGCAGGGATGACCTGGGAAGACCAAAGGAATCTGCAGCAGAAAACAAAAAGAACTATATGGAATATCACAGCCGTTTTTAGAAAAATTGGAGGAAAAAATGAAGACAGTTTATACGTGTTTTTGCACAGACATAATACATGACGGACACATAAATATAATTAACAGAGCACGCGAGTACGGCAGAGTTGTTGTAGGCGTTCTATGTGATTCAGAAATGGTGAGATTCAACAGATTTCCGACTATTTCATTTGAAGAAAGAGTTGAAATGGTAAAAAAACTGGAAGGTGTTGATGAGGTAATAATTCAGAATACTATTATGTACGACTCTGTAATAAGTGAACTCAAGCCTGATTATGTAATTCATGGTGATAATTGGAAAGAAGAACCGGAAAACGTAATAAGGGAAAACGTAATTGAGGCGCTTAAAAAGTATGGCGGTGAGCTTATTGAAGTCCCTTATACTTATAATGAAAACGTAAAAAAACAGGACAGTATAGCAAGAGAGAAACTTGCAATGCCTGAATACAGAAGAAAAAGATTAAAGCAGCTTCTCGGAATGTGCCCTGTGGTTAAGACTATTGAAGTACACAGCGGTCTTACAGGACTTATTGCTGAAAAGACGGTTGTTGCAAACAACGGAGCACTTGACCAGTTTGATGCGATGTGGGTATCGAGCCTTTGTGATTCAACAGCTAAGGGAAAGCCGGATATAGAGCTTGTTGACATGTCATCAAGACTTCGTACGATTGACGATGTAATGGAAGTTACAACAAAGCCTATTATACTTGACGGAGATACCGGCGGACTTATTGAGCACTTTGTATATAATGTAAGAACTCTTGAAAGAGTTGGTGTATCAGCCGTGATAATTGAAGATAAAACGGGTCTTAAGAAAAATTCCCTGTTTGGTACGGAAGTTGTTCAGACTCAGGATACAATAGAGAATTTCTGTGCAAAAATCAGAGCCGGAAAGGCAGTACAGCTTACGGAAGATTTCATGATTATTGCAAGAATCGAAAGCCTTATTCTTGAACAGGGAATGGATGATGCCCTTGAAAGAGCGTTTGCATATGTTGATGCCGGAGCAGACGGAATTATGATTCACAGCAGAAGAAAAGAGCCGGATGAAATTTTTGAGTTCTGTGACAAATTCAGGAAAAAAGACAGTAAAACGCCGATTGTTGTTGTGCCAACATCGTTTAATACGGTAACGGAGGCGGAACTTGCATCACATGGAATTAATATAGTAATTTATGCTAATCAGCTTACCAGAAGTGCATTCCCTGCAATGCAGGAAACGGCAACTGAAATTCTCAAATATCACAGAGCATATGAGGTGGATTCCAAGCTTATGCCGTTTAAGAAGATTATTACACTTATTGATGAATTATAGGTCGGAGGGAAAGAATGAAAAGAGTTATAACATACGGAACTTTTGACCTTCTTCATTATGGACACATAAATCTTCTGAGACGTGCAAAAGAAATGGGAGATTATCTTATAGTAGCACTTTCAACCGATGAGTTTAATTGGAATGAAAAGCAGAAGAAGTGCTATTTTTCATACGAAGAACGTAAGGCATTGCTTGAAGCAATCAGGTACGTTGACCTTGTTATTCCGGAAGAAAACTGGGAACAGAAAAAATCTGATGTACAGCTTTATCATGCGGATGTGTTTGTCATGGGAAATGATTGGGAAGGAAAATTTGACGAACTGAAAGAATACTGTGATGTTGTATATCTTCCGAGAACTCCGGAAATTTCAACAACAAAGATTAAATCGGATCTGTTTAATAAATAATTCCGATTGTTAAAAAATACAGAGGTAAAAATGAAAGAATATGATGATATAACACTTCACAAGGTTCAGGCATTAGAGCTTTCGATTTTTAAGGATTTTATCGATGTATGTGAAGAATTCGGACTCACATACTTTGCACTTGCCGGAACGGGAATAGGAGCACTAAGACATAAGGGCTTTATTCCGTGGGATGATGATATAGATGTTGGTCTTCCGAGAAAGGATTATGAAAAGCTTCTCAGTGTTTTTGAGGAAAGATTTGCGGATAAATATACTATCGGGAATGCGGAGCATATGAAGAATTATCCGCTTATGACCACAAGAATCATGATTAAGGGAACCCGTTTTGTTGAAGATTCCCTTAAAAATATTGACTGTGAACTGGGTATTTTTCTTGATGTGTATGCGTTTGACAATGCAGCAGATGATGACAGGCTCATGAAAAAACAGGCTGCTAAAACCTGGTTCTGGAGCAAGATACTTATATTAAGACATATAGCTTTTCCTGTGCTTCCTTACAGGGGAGTAAAGAAAAAACTTGCACATGGAATATGTGGTCTTGCGCATGTTGTATTGGTTGTATTCAGAATCTCACCGCGTTTTATATACGGCAGATGTAAAAAATACAGTACCATGTATAATGATGTTCAGACCGACAGAATGGCGTATTTTTGTGATACAAGTCCATATATAAACATGATAAGCAGGAAAAAATCCTATCCTTTGATTAAGCTTGAATTTGAAGGAATGGAAATTAATTTCCAAAAGGATCTTGATGAACAGCTTCGTTTTATATACGGAGATTATATGCAGCTTCCGCCTGTGGAAAAAAGAAAAAATCATTATCCTTATATTCTTGATTTTGGAGATAAATAATGTTTCGGAAACTTATTTCATTCATAATTGGCGGTAAGGAAGCAGACGGTAAGAAAAAGTATTTCTGGTATACGCTCGGAAGCGGTTTTTTTGCATTGTCAACGCTTGTAATGACAATAGTTGTAAGCCGTTTCATGGGAGAAAATATAGGAGGAATGTTTTCATTGGGGCTGTCAGTCGCCCAATGGCTTACCACTATAGCGTATTTTGAAATCAGAACATATCAGGTTACAGATGTAAATAATGAGCATGATTTTTCCGAGTATCTTGGCGTGAGGATAATTCTGTGTCTTTTGACGTTTCTGATTTGTCTGGGATATGTTTTTTTGAACGGATATGGTACAACAAAAGCAGGAGTTGTAATTCTGGTATGTATATATAAAATTCTGGAAGGTGCAGCAGATGTTTTTGAAGGTGAATTTCAGAGAAGCAACCGTATAGATGTTTCCGGAAAATCAATGTTTATACGAACTGTGGCATCAATGCTTACAATTATTACAGCACTTGCCCTGACACACAACATAATGGTTTCGCTTATTGTAATGATAGTGGTTGAAACAATAGTGATAATTATTGCGGATGTCATGGTGTGCAGAGAATTTACTACAGTTAAAATCAGCGCTGGGAAAAATGCCTTTATATCAATATTTATGAGCTGTTTTCCGTTGGCAGTGTGTACATTTCTTTCGACATATATCGTAAATTCGTCTAAGTTGTCGGTTGACAGAGTATGTGGGGACAGATTTCAGCTTTATTATACAGCTGTCTTTATGCCGAATCTGGTGATAAATCTTTTCAGCGGCATAATTTTTAAACCAATGCAGACTCAGATGGCAAGAAATTATGCGGACGGACGTTATAGAGAGTTTGTCGGTGTAATAAAAAAACTGATTTTCACGATAATGGGATTTACGGTTGTATGTGAAATAGGTGCTTTTCTGCTCGGAATTCCTGTTTTGTCGCTTTTATACGGAGTGGAACTTACAGATTATAAATTAACCCTTTTGATTCTTCTGCTTGCGGGAAGTATTAATGCGATAAACATAATTCTGTATTATGTACTGACAATAATGAGGGTTCAACGGCTTATGATACCGATATATTTACTGGCATCGGGAATTTCATTGCTGATACTGGATCCGCTTACAAGAAAGTCAGGTCTTAACGGTGCGGCAGCCGGGTATCTTATTATCGTACTGATGCTTGCCGTAATGCTTACCATATGCATATTTTTGAAAGGAAGAAAAAGAAATGTCAGGACAGTATGAAGAAAAAACTCTCAGAAAACTGCAGCTTGCACAGTGCATTATCCTTGAAGATTTCATGAAGATATGCGAAGAAAATGATCTTCCGTATTTTATTTTTGCCGGATGCGCAATCGGAGTAGAAAGACATAAGGGATTCATTCCATGGGATGATGATATTGATATCGGAATGCTTCGTAAAGATTATGATCGGTTTTTGGAAATAGCAAAGCGAGATTATACCGATAAATACAGAGTGCTGGATATATCAGCAGATAAAGATTTTCCTTTTTATAATGCGGAATTTATAAGAAAAGGAACAAGAAATGTGCCGGAAATATTTAAAGAGGCAAATGTTGACATGGGAATAGATGTAGCGATATATCCGTTTGACAATGTTGCTCCGGGAGGATTTGCTAAGAAAAAGCAGCTTTGGTCCGTCTTTTTCTGGCATAAAATGAGAATTCTCAGAGATTTTGGAAATCCGGTTCTGTTTATGAAGGGGTGGAAGAAAACGGTAGTGGCGACAATATGTAAATTTGCTCACTGGGTACTTAAGACAACACATTTTTCAAGAAGTTTTATAAACAAACACTATATGAAGAATGCCACAAAGTATAATAATACGGAAACAGAATGGGTTTCATGTTTCTTTGGAACCACGCCGCTTGAAAATGCCATGAGACGGGATGAAATATTCCCTCTTACAGAGAAAAAATTCGAGTATCTTATGGTTAAGGTTCCGGGAAAGAACCATGAATGTCTTACAAGAAAGTTTGGAGATTATATGGTTATACCTCCGAAGGAAAAGCAGAAAAACCACGTTCCGTATATACTTGAATTCGGAGAATTCGAAAACCTGGAAATTGACAGATAACAGTCAGGAGGATTTATATGTCAGGCAAAAAGCTTACATTTGCAGTTTGTGCCTATAAAGAAAGCAGATTTCTCGAGGAATGCCTCAGATCCCTGGTATGCCAGAGAGAGTATGCGGACATAATAATATGTACGGCGACTCCATGTGATTTTATAAAGAACATGGCTGAAAAATACGATATTCCCTACTATATAAATGAGGGGGAAAAGGGTATTACGCAGGACTGGAATTTTGCGTATTCGAAATGTGAAACCGAATATGTGACAATTGCTCATCAGGATGATTTTTATAATCCTCATTATGCTGAAACAGCAATAAAAATGATGGATGCAGAAAAACAGCCGATAATATTCTTTACTGATTATTACGAGCTGAGAAACGGTAATGACGTAAAAACCAACAAAATCTTAAAAGTTAAGAGACTAATGCTTGCACCACTCAAAATTAAGGTGTTTTGGACAAGCCGTTTTGTGAGACGAAGGATTCTTTCACTTGGTTCACCGATATGTTGTCCGTCCGTTACTTACAATAAAGGCATTTTGAAGGAGCCGTTTTTTAAAAATCATTTCAGAACAAATGAAGATTGGGAAGCGTGGGAAATGCTCTCAAAACGCAAGGGCAGTTTTATATACTGCACCGAGCCTTTAACAAAACACAGAATTCATGAGGAATCGGAGACTTCTGCCGTGATCACGGAAACCGGAAGAGGTGCTGAGGATTATGAAATGTTCAGAAAGTTCTGGCCGGCATGGATTGCCAAAATTCTTGTTAAAGCATACGGCAGCAGCGAAAAATCAAACACTCTGTAAGAGAAGATGTTTGGAAATCAGCAGACCATGAAAATAAACTAATGCGGATAAAACAATCCGCCTGACAGTCAGTACGGGGCTTATGTCCTGACGGAGGAAAGATGAAAAAAATAGTAATTATACCGGCTTATAACGAGACGGCGAGTATATTATCAACAGTAAAAGACATCACAGAGAATGCGCCCGGATTTGATTATGTGGTAATTAATGACAGGTCAACGGATGATACCTATGAAAAATGTAAGGAAAACGGACTTAATGTTCTTAACCTTCCGCTTAATCTGGGAATCGGAGGAGCCGTTCAGACGGGATACTGGTATGCTTTGGAAAACGGATATGACATTGCCGTTCAGTTTGATGGAGATGGTCAGCATGATGCAAAGTATCTGAATGATATGGCTGATTATCTTCTTAAAAACGAGTGTAATATGGTGATAGGTTCCAGATTTATAACAAAACAGGGATTTCAGTCATCTTCAGCCAGAAGATTTGGAATTAAGTATTTTTCGTGGCTGATTAAACTCCTTACGGGTGTAAAGATTACGGATCCGACATCAGGATTCAGAATGTGTGATAAAGAGATAATAAAGAATTTTGCAAATTCATATCCAAAGGATTATCCGGAACCTGAAACGACGGTCAGGGTGATATGCAACGGAAAAAAAGTACAGGAAGTTCCGGTAATAATGAGACCGAGAGAAGAAGGAGTATCCTCAATCTCCCCGCGTAAATCAATTTACTATATGATTAAGGTTACACTTGCAATATTCATTGAAAAGATAAGGAAACATTAAAGAGTTTCCGTGAGGCAGGCGGAAATTGTAATGGAGGATTGAAATAATGGATACCAGATTACAGATTATTATAGCTGTTTTGATTGTAATAGGTGTTGTTTACATTGTAAATCTTATAAGAAAAAACAGACTTGAACTTAAATATGCACTTTCATGGTTTGCGGTAGCGGCAATTGTATTGGTAATGGATTGTTTTCCTGCACTTATGGAAGCACTTTCCGAACTTTTGGGAATTGCCAGTCCGGTTAACATGATTTTCTTTATGGGATTTCTGTTTTCACTTTTGATAATTCTCACGCTTACTGTTGCAGTATCAATTGCTGCAGGAAGTGTTAAGAGACTGAATCAGAAAATTGCACTTCTCGAAAAAAGACTTGAAAAACTTGAGGATTCGGAGGAAAACTAATGAAAAAGAAAATTGCTTTCTTTTCGGCAGTATTTTTAATTCTTCTGGTAATGGGCAGTCTTTATATGAAGGGTATGCTCGGCAAGGAGTATGATTACAACTATACATATGCCGAATATGTTTTTACCGGAAAAGAGTCCGTAAATCTGTATGAAGTAGACGGAAATCACTACACATATGAGGGCGGAGATGCAAATATTTATCTTGATTTAAGCGGATACGAGACGGTTTATGGAATTTCACTTGAATTTGAAGAAGGTGGTAAGCCGGAGGAAGTTCAGGTTTACTATTCCGATACGGAACCTGTAAATTATTCGGAAGTCAAGATGGGTAAATGCTCGGAAGAAGACTCATATACAAGCAGATTTTACAGTAAGCTTAACGGAATAAGAATTGATATCAATGAGGATTTTACCATTAAGAATATCAGGCTGATAACGGGAGATTCTATAACAAATTCAACGGGAGTAAGGCTCAACAGAATGCCGTATTATCTGCTGGTTGCAGTGATTGCGGCGGTTATGACCGTTTTGATTGGTCTGATTACAATGAAAACAACTCTTAAAAACAAGCTGAATCAGGCTTGGGAAATAATTAAGAGTATACCGGCATATATACGGAAAAATTATAGAAGAATGATAAAATATGCTGTCGGAAGTGTCATTGTGTTCGTCATAGCATGTCTTTACGAGATTATAATGCATTATATCGGTGCGGACGGTTTTGCACAGATAAACAAATACAGAGTACTGTGTCTGTTTTCGGTATTATGGATTCTGTATACCGTTATATGGTTCAGAAAATGTATTCACGAAAAACTTCATTTCATGTTCTTTTATGTATGCATGACGGCAGGAATTGTGTGTATAATTGTATTGCCGAGATGTACAGGGGTTTCATGGGATGACCAGGTACATTTCGGAAGAACCGCATACATGGGATATCTCGGGGCACCGGAAATCGCAAGGCAGGATGCGGTAGAAATTGATTCGTGGACGTTATACAGTCAGAACCTTGTCAGAGACGGCAGGAACAATTATAATGCCATGGTAAATTCAATTGCGGAATATAACATAAAAACAGAATGTACGAGTTACGCAATCGATCATAAATATATATCATATATTCCGTCGGCAATCGGAATTATGATAGGAAAAGGCATGGAGCTGCCTTACACGCATGTGATAATGCTTGGAAAATTATGCATACTGTTCTGGTATTCATTTTTAATGAGTCTTGCATTGTATGTGATAAAGGAAAGCGGAAAACTTCTTATTGCGGCAATCGGTCTTATACCTACAAATATATTCATAGCGTGTAACTATTCTTATGACTGGTGGGTAACGTCTCTTACGATTCTTGCCTATGCACTTATGATAAGAGAGATACAGAGCGAAAAACCGAAGATAAGCTTTAAGAAATTCTGCGGAATCATAGCAATAATGGTTTTTGCATGTCTTCCTAAGGCGGTTTATTTTCCGCTTATTTTCCCACTTATCTTTATGGGATACAGATATCTTGACGGAAACAGGAAAAAATATATTCTTGCTGCATTTATCGGAATGTTTATACTGATGGGAACTTTCGCGCTTCCAATAGTATTTAAAGGAGCCGGCGAGGGTGATATAAGAGGCGGAAGCGGAGTAAATTCGGCCGAACAGATAAGTTTTATATTGAATAATCCGCTTGAGTACACTAAGATACTTCTTAACTTCCTTAAAACTTACCTTTCTTTGGATACCGCAAAAGAGTATATTACGAATTTCGCTTATCTGGGAATCGGAAGTATGTCAACAATTTATATTGTAACAATTGCGGTTGCAGCATTCATTGATAATGATGATTCGGACAGAAAACCGGCAGTTCTTACAAGAGCTGTAACACTGTTCTCGGCATTTGCTACAATCGTGCTTGTTGCTACGGCACTTTATGTATCCTTCACGGCAGTGGGAAGAGATACGATAGCAGGATGTCAGCCAAGATATATTATTCAAATTTTATTTCCTGTATGGTATTATATCTCAAGATGTGGTATAAAAACATCAGCAGAAACAAAGAACAGGACGGCAGCAGTAATTATTATGATTGCAGTCATTGTTTTTATGACGGATTTATATCGTCAACTGGTTATCTTCTATTGATAATAAAGATAATTTGTCTTAAAGGATTTGTATAGACAATTAAAGAGAATATTCATTTAGAAAGGATGAAAAAATCATGAGAACTTATTTAGTAACCGGAGGAGCCGGATTTATCGGTTCAAATTACATTCATTATATGTTTGAAAAATATAACAATGACATTCACATCATCAATGTGGATGCACTTACTTATGCAGGAAATCTTGAAAATTTAAAGGATGTGGAAGAAAGAGACAACTATACCTTTGTAAAAGCAGATATCTGTGACAAAGAGGCAATCTCAAAAATCTTTGCAGAACATGAGATTGACAGAGTGGTGCACTTTGCGGCAGAAAGCCATGTGGACAGAAGCATTAAGAATCCGGAGGTGTTTGTACAGACCAACGTGCTTGGAACTGCTGTTATGTTAAACTGTGCAAAAGCCGCATGGGAACTGCCAGACGGAAGCTTCAAGGAAGGAAAAAAATTCCTTCACGTATCTACCGATGAAGTATATGGCTCCCTGCCGGATGATGAGAATGCTTTCTTTTATGAGACGACTCCATACGACCCCCACAGCCCGTATTCTGCAAGCAAGGCGTCTTCAGATATGCTGGTAAAGGCGTATATGGACACTTATAAATTCCCGGCAAACATTACCAACTGTTCCAACAACTATGGACCTTATCAGTTCCCGGAAAAATTAATTCCGTTAATTATCAACAATGCTTTGCAGGGAAAGAAGCTTCCGGTATATGGTGACGGCAAAAATGTGCGTGACTGGTTATATGTAAAAGACCATGCCAAGGCTATTGATATGGTACAGGAGCAGGGAAGATTATTTGAAACCTATAATATCGGCGGACATAATGAAAAATAGAAT
>CAZNGY010000026.1:0-28545 GCA_964572955.1 uncultured Lachnoclostridium sp. | reverse complement strand
CAAAAGCTACAACAATCAGTGGTGTAATAGCTGATGAAATGGCTATAGGAATGATAAATCAGAAAACCACGGCAGTACGTCTTATTCCTGTGATCGGAAAGGGCGTGGGAGATACGGTTGAGTTTGGAGGCCTTTTGGGATATGCTCCGATTATGCCGATAAATACATTCTCATGTGATGATTTTGTCAACAGAAGCGGAAGAATTCCGGCACCTATACATAGTTTTAAAAACTGATATATGGTTATAATTATTGGTGTGAGAGTTTTTGATGAGACTCTCACACTTATTGCGTTATATATCAATTATATCAAGCCTGTTTTGACATGGCTTATGGAGGGAAAATGTCATATAGAGATGATGATACTTATTTTGAAGATGTCGACAGGGCTTTAAAAAAGAAGTATCTTAAAGAGGAAGATTTTGAAAGAAGGAACCCGGACAAATCTTTGAAACAGGGAAAAAGCTATGATTACAGCCGTTACCTGTCAGCAGAGTATGGAACGGTATCAGACAGAAAAGTGAATGATGACGAGTATAGTCATGATGATGAGTACTATAAAAGAATTAAAAAGAGAAGATTGCTGGAAAAAAAGCTGGCGGCAAAGAAGAAGCGCAGAAAAAAGATTATCGCATTTCTTGCCAGTGTACTTGTTGTATTGATAGGAACATTTGTGTTTTTCAGATATACGGAATCAGGTCAGAATATTATTATCAAATCTGCAACAATGTATGCGGAAAAGAAAATGAATACGGATTACACGGTAAAGTTTAATCCGCCGGAGACGATACCTGAAGGCTGGGTGTATGACAGTAATGTTGTAAATGTTCTTTTAGTGGGAATAGAGCATAATGAAGGTGCATCAAATACTGACAGTATGATTCTTGTATCGGAGAATCTTAATACCGGAAAAATAACCATGGTTTCTCTATTGAGGGACACCTATGTAAAAATTGACGGACAGGATAAATATCGAAAGCTTAATTATGCATATAGTCATGGGAATGGTATACAGACGTTGATAAACACAATTCAAAACACATATCATATTTTTATAAATGCATATGCTTCGGTAAGTTATGATGATTTCGAAAATGTGATTGATTCACTCGGCGGTGTCAATTTGGAAATCAGCAGTAGAGAAGCGGAGTATTTAAATACAACAAATTATATTTCTGATCCTTTAAACAGGAATTTGACAGCGGGGAATGTTTCAATGAACGGTAATCAGGCACTTGGTTTCTGCCGAATCAGAAAAGTTCCTACTTTTGATGGTATTACGGATGATTATGGTCGGACATTAAGACAGAGAAGAGTTATCAATTCCGTTTTTGAGAGTTATAAGGATCAGAGTCTTCCGAATATGATTAAGACTACAAATAATGTTCTTGGGTCGATTACAACAAATATTTCGGCAGACAATATGGCAGGAATGCTCAGTGCATATAACAAACATCATACGGACAGCATGGAATCAATGATGATTCCGGCTGAGGGATTGTTTACTCCTGTATCGGTTAATGGAGTTGGAGAAGTTTTATCAATAGAGGGATATGAAGAACAAAATATAGAGACACTTCATGAGGCTCTGTACGGAATGTAAAAACAGAAATGGGGATTTAAAATGGAAATAAACATGTGGAGAGAAACTCTACTGCCATATTCCTTGGCAGTAGATGAGATTGTAACAAAATTTACTCACATAAAAAAGGCTCAGGAGGAATTGGGGTTATATTCACCGATTTACAGTGTTTCGGGACGAGTGAAAAGTATATCTTCGATACTTGACAAGACAATGAAGAAAAACATCAGTCTCGATACCATAGAAAATAATATATTTGACATTGCGGGAATAAGGATTATATGTCAGTTCCTGGATGATTGCCTGAAAGTTGTGGAACTTATACGAAACAGAAATGATATGGAGGTTCTTGAGGAGGAAGACTATATATCAAATCCGAAGGAAAGCGGATACAGAAGTTACCATTTGAAGGTAAAATATAATGTGCAGCTTATAAACGGACCTAAGGATATATATGTTGAAATTCAGATAAGAACAATGGGAATGAACTGTTGGTCAACAATAGAACATTCGCTTCAATATAAGTATAAAGAAAATATGCCGGATTCGATAAAGGCAAGTCTGAATGAGGCAGCATTAAGAATAGTTGATTCTGAAGCTGAACTTACAAGTGTGAGAGATGAAGTCGTTGCGGCGCAGGCAATGAGGAATGAGCAGGATACCATAGTCAGTGATATTATTATGACAATTATGAGTATTTACAGAAACGGTTCAAGGCGTGAAGCAATAAGAATACAGGATGAATTCTTTCAAATTTACAGACAGGAAGATCTTTGCAAATTAAAACATTTTGCAGCGGAACTTGATGTGATTGCAGAAGGATACGGTGCACAGGCTTATCAATAGTCATTCGTGGAGGAAGTATGAAAAACAGATTACCCGAGTCATTTAGACAGAGAATGAAATCAATGCTTAAAGATGAGTATGATTTATTTCTTGACAGTTATGACAAAAAGGATAAATCCGGTATAAGGATAAATACATTGAAAATCAGCCCGGAGGATTTTCAAAAACTTTCAGATTTTAAACTTTCGAGAATCCCATGGATTGAGGGCGGATTTTTTTATGATGAAAATGACATACCTTCAAAGCATCCGTATTACTATGCAGGACTTTATTACATACAGGAGCCCAGTGCTATGACACCGGCAGCACTTTTTGATGTAAAACCGGGGGATAGGGTGCTTGATTTGTGTGCGGCACCGGGAGGGAAAAGTACGGCACTGGCAGCAAAGCTTCAAGGTAAGGGAGTTTTGGTAAGTAATGACGTAAGCAATTCGAGAGCAAAGGCACTTCTCAAAAATATTGAGTTGTTTGGGGTAAGAAATGCAATTGTTGTAAGTGAACCGACATCCAAACTTGCTAAGTCGTTTTATGGCTATTTTGACAGGATTCTTGTTGATGCTCCATGTTCCGGTGAAGGTATGTTCAGAAAACAGCCTGCTATTATAAAAAATTGGGAACAGTATGGAACAAAGTATTATTCAGATATTCAGAAGAGTATTTTACCAGATGCGATTGCCATGCTTAAACCGGGTGGAAAGCTTCTGTTTTCAACCTGCACATTTTCACCGGAGGAAGATGAGGAAACCGTAGGATATATCCTGGAAAATTATCCTGAAATGCAGCTTTGCAGTGCATATCCGGATGAAAAGAAAGTATTGTATGAGAAAATCGGTTTTGACACAGGTCATGCTGAATGGATGCAAAATCCTATAGATGATGTGAATAAATGTGTAAGACTATGGCCACACAAGGTAGAAGGTGAGGGGCATTTTCTTGCCGTGTTTGAAAAAAAACCGGATTCAGTATGTGACTGTGCGATTGCTGTAAAAAACAAAAGAATTGAAATCCCTGATGAGTTAGGCAGATTAATAAGTAAACTTAATTTTGAAATTAATACTGAGAATATTTGTGAAAAAGATGGAAGATATTACCTTCTTCCGGAAGATATTCCATCACTTTCCGGTTTGAGAATTTTGAGAAGCGGGCTTTTGCTCGGTGAGTTAAAAAAGAACAGATTTGAGCCGTCACAGGCACTTGCGAGTTCAATACGGTCCGGAGAATATTCAAACTGTATAGATTTTAAGCTTAGTGATCCAAATGTGATAAAATATCTGAAGTGTGAAACGATAAATACGGATGAAACTGTTGAAGATGGTTATGCATTGGTAACATGTGATGGATTTGCACTGGGATTTGCAAAGGTTAAAAATGGGAATCTGAAAAACAAGTATCTTCCAGGATGGAGACTGATGTAATGATGAGACTTGATAAATACATATCGCTTAATTTCATGCTTACGAGAACAGAGGCAAAAAAGGCTTTATCTAAGGGGCTTGTAAGTGTAAACGGTATCGTAGAAAAAAAACCGGACCGAAAGATTGATGAGAAAAATGACTGTATAATATATGATGGTAAAAAGGTAAGCTATAAAGAAAAATTGTATTATATGCTTAATAAACCTGCAGGATATGTATCAGCTACTGAAGACAATGTGCATCCCACTGTGGTAGATTTGTTTCCGAACTATGCAAAAAAGAGAGTGTTCCCGGTGGGGAGACTTGATATAGATACGGAAGGATTACTGTTAATCACTGATGACGGCGAGTTTTCACACAGAGTTACCAGTCCGGGATACAGAGTGGTAAAAAAATATTATGCAGTTACGGAAGGAATAGCTGAAACTGACTTTATACCGGAATTTGAAAAAGGAATTGATCTGGGGGATTTTGTAAGTAAACCGGCAGAACTTGAAATTATCTCAACTGATAAAAAAAGAGGTGTATCCGAGGTTATTGTCAGTGTTACTGAAGGAAGATTTCACCAGGTTAAGAGAATGCTTGCATATTTTGGTATGAATGTCATGTATCTGAAGAGATTTTCAATCGGAAAACTTGAATTAGATGAAAATCTTAAACCGGGTGAATACAGGGAACTTACGGAAAGTGAAATAAAGATGTTTGATAAATAACATCAGGAGTGGAGGATAAATGCTGAGTAATATTGAAGCAGTGATTTTTGATCTTGACGGAACACTGGTAGACTCAATGTGGCTTTGGAAACAGATAGATATAGATTACTTGGGAGAACATGGGTATGAACTTCCGCCAAATCTTCAGCAGGAAATTGAAGGGATGAGTTTTTCGGAAACGGCGGTATATTTTAAGGAGCATTTTAAAATTTCAGACTCACTTGATGAAATCAAGAACAGATGGAATTGTATGGCGAAAGAACTTTACAGAACGAAAGTAGGATTTAAAAACGGAGCAAGAGAATTTGTTTCTTTTTTAAGGGATAACGGAATAAAAACCGGTATTGCTACCAGTAATTCAAAGGAATTACTGGAAACGGTTCTTGATGCTTTAAATGCAGGACATCTTTTTGACAGTAAACATGTATCATGTGAAGTGTCGAAAGGAAAACCTGCACCGGATATATATCTTTTGGTTGCGGAAGAACTTAATGTAAAGCCTGAGAAATGCTTGGTTTTTGAAGATATTTCACAAGGTGTCAGAGCAGGCAAAAATGCCGGAATGAAGGTATGCGGTATTAAAGATACATACGCTGAAATGAGAAAAGATAATGTAAGGGAAATCGCTGATTATTACATAGAGGATTTCTTTGATATTGAACAATTTGCAAATGGAACAGGTGAGTTATGAAAAAGTATAATAAGGGTGAACATGGTTATCTCTGTTATGTAAAAAAAAGAGACTTGAGATATATTCTTATTACAATTGTTTTTGCTGCGGTGGTATTCGCCGTAGGGCTGCTTAAATGGAAAACAAAATCCAATATTGCCACGGTTATTGCTGTTATGTCATTTTTGCCGGCATGTAAACGAATAGTAAATCTGATTGTTCTTATGCCTTTTAAACCGATGAATGATGAAATATATAAAAAGATTACGGAGTATGTGCCTGATAATGCAGTAATATTTACAGATACTGTGTTTTCAAGTGAACAGTGTATGTATAAGTTTGAACATGCAGTAATGACAAATGCCGGAATGTACGCATTCTCTGAAATGGGGCAGGTGAAAAACTATGACTGTGACAAATATCTGAATGATGGTTTTGAAAGAAGAGGCATCTCATGCAAGGTGAAAATCTATTCAAAATCTGATGATTATCTTAATCTGCTGAAAAAGATTACCTTAAATGAGGAATTTAAAAATGATGATGCGGCAGCTTTTTTTAGATCTTTGATTGTTTAGGAGACATGATATGAGATGTTTTACAGTAGATTCTTCAAATGAAGGACAGAGATTAAATAAATATTGTGCCAGAATTTTAAAAGAAGCGCCACAGTCATTTATATACAGAATGTTGAGAAAGAAAAACATAACTCTTAATGGGAAGAAGGCGGTCGGAAATGAAATTCTATCCAAAGGTGATGAAATAAAGTTTTTTTTAGCTGATGATACATTTACGAAATTTTCATCAGTCTGTCCGGTTGAATCGTCCATAGGAGAAAACAGTGACAGGTCTGATGAAAAAAAAGTAAGACCATTATTACATGACGAGATAATCTATGAAAATGAGGATATTCTTCTTGTTTTTAAAAAAGCGGGGGAGTTATCTCAAAAGGCGGAAGCTGATGATGTTTCGATTAATGAAAGAGTAATAGCTTATTGTGACGATAAAAATGCTGATGGATTATTTAAACCGGGAATTGCTAATCGTTTGGACAGAAATACAGCAGGAATAATTACTGCAGGTAAAACATTAAAGGGAAGCCGTTTCCTGACAAAGCTTTTTAAAGAAAGAAATGTCGGTAAATATTATCTGGCAATAGTAGACGGAAAATTTACTGATGAGATTGATATGAAACTGTATCTTGTTAAAGATCGGGAAAGTAACACTGTGAGTCTGAACAGAAAACCATCTGCAGATGCAGAAGAAATTCATAATATTTTTTATCCGGTATCAACCGGAAGAGACTGTTCTTTGGTAAGAATAAAACTCGAAACAGGTAAAACACATCAAATAAGAGCACATCTTGCGTATCTGGGTTTTCCGATTGTCGGTGATAAAAAGTATTGTAAAAACGGAAAGGATTTGATAGCCGAAAAATATCATCTTAAGAATCAGCAGCTTTTGGCATATGAGATTGTTTTTCCTGTGCTTGAAGATGAATTTTCGGACATTTCAGGGAAGAGATTTAGGGCCTCAATTCCTGATAAAATGAAAAAAATAATTGAAGGAGAAGGATTATGGCTTCCTGGAAATCAAGAGGGTTAAGGGGCTCTTTTCTTGAGGAAATAATTAATGCCACTAATGAGCATTATAAAGAAAAAGGGATTGCCCTTATTCAGAAAATTCCTACACCGATAACACCGATAGAGATTGAAAAAGATACCAGGCATATAACCCTTGCGTATTTTGACCATAAAAGTACAGTTGATTACATAGGTGCCGCACAGGGATATCCCATTTGTTTCGATTGCAAAGAATGTGCAGTTGACACGTTTTCGTTGCAGAACGTACATGAACACCAGATGGAATTTATGAAACAATTCAGAAGTCAGGGGGGAATTGCATTTTTGTTGATATACTATACCTCCAAGGGACAGATTTATTATATGAGTGTTGATGAACTTGAGATATTTTATGATAGAATGACTTCAGGAGGAAGAAAAAGCATAAGATTCGATGAACTTAGAAGCGAATGTCTTTATAATGTCGGTCAGTCAGCTATAATAAATTATTTGGAGTTTGTTAATGATGAGCTTGACAGGAGAGAAGAAAAACAGACTTGATGATTGTAAAGGTATATATATGCATAGAATAATGTATGTCGATTTGACAATATTGTTTTTTTGATTTATAGTAGCATAGTTAGGGTGATAAAGGTAATGCTTTATGCATGATTTTATATTCATCTGATGAATATTTATTCAATATCAAAGACAAACCGGAGGAGAATAAAATGATTAATCTACTTCACATACCGGAAGGTGTTCGTGATATTTATGGAACAGAGAGTAAAAACAAATCGAGACTTGAAAATTCGATTCTTGACTGTATGCATAGATTTGGTTATTCGGATGTTGAGACACCGACATTTGAATATTTTGACATATTTAATAAAGAAAGAGGTACGGTTCCCTCAAAAGACATGTATAAGTTTTTTGATAAGGAAGGAAATACTTTGGTATTAAGACCTGATACCACACCGGCAATAGCAAGAACGGCAGCAAAATATTATAAAGATTGTGTATTACCTGTAAGATTAGGATACAGAGCAAAACAGTTTATCAATTACAGCGGACTGCAAGGAAAACTCAAGCAGACTACTCAGCTTGGTGCAGAATTATATAATGATGATTCGGTTTATGCTGATTTTGAGCTCATAAGTCTTACAATTGAAGCCCTTTTGGCATGTGGAGTTAAGGAATTTCAGCTGGAAATCGGTGATTCAGACTTTTATAAAGGTCTTGTGGAAGAAGCCGGAATTAGCGAGGAAAAACAAGAAGTGCTTAAGGAGATTCTTGAGCAGAAAAACATATTTGCCCTTGAAGATTTTGTCGGAGAACTGCAGGTGTCAGGAGATCTAAAAGAAGTAATGCTTAGGCTTGCAGAACTTTATGGCCAGTCTGATATTCTGGAAGAGATATATAAGAAAAAACTCAATGAAATAAGTAAAGGAGCTTTAAAGAGATTAATTGATTTATATAAGCTTATTGAAAAGTATGGTTTCAGCAGCTATGTTTCATTTGATTTAAGTATGCTCAGTAAGCATTCATATTATACAGGTGTTTTTTTTAGGGCAATAACATATGGTTCAGGAGAACCGGTAGCATACGGTGGTCGATATAATAAGCTCGTACGTCAGTTTGGATATGATGTTCCGGCAATAGGAATGTCAATAACGGTTGATTATCTGCTCATGGGATTGGAAAGGGAAAAATTAATCGGTGCTCCGGACAAAGAATGTACGGTGGTACTTTTTGATGACAATAATGCATGTAAAGCCATTGATATGGCACAGACATTAAGAAGTGAAGGCAGGAGTGTAAGATTGTGTCATGACAATAACGGAAAACTTAAGGAAAAGATTTCAGAGCACAATACAGCCTGCGAAAATGATGATTTTAATCGTTTTACCGAAGAAATAGAATTTGCCGATGTCAGTGACATAATTGTTTTGGAGGATTAGTGGAATATGAAATATCTTACAATTGCCCTGGCAAAAGGCAGGGTTGCAAAGAAAACAATGGATCTTCTTGAGCAGATTGGCATTACCTGCGAAGAAGTTAATGATAAAGATACAAGGAAACTTATATTTACAAATGAGGAACAGCATCTTAAATTCTTTCTTGCAAAGGCTGATGATGTTCCTACATATGTTGAGTACGGAGCGGCAGATATCGGTATTGTAGGTAAGGATACTCTGCTTGAAAACGGAAGAAAGCTGTATGAGGTAATTGACTTGAATATGGCAAAGTGCAGAATGTGCGTTGCCGGTCCCGCAAGTGCAAGAGAGCTTCTGGATTCGGGAAAAATAATCCGTGTTGCATCAAAGTATCCAAATATAGCAAGAGAGTATTTTCACAATACCAGACATCAGACTGCAGAAATAATAAAGCTTCACGGAAGTGTAGAACTTGCACCTATAGTGGGATTGAGTGATGTTATTGTGGATATTGTAGAAACAGGTTCTACGTTGAAAGAAAACGGACTTGAAGTTATTGAAGAAATATGTCCATGTACGGCAAGAATGGTCGTAAATCAGGTTTCTATGAAAATGGAACAGGACAGAATAAGAGGAATTATAAACAGTCTTAAAGAGATACTCGCCGCTCAGCAGTAGTTTGGGATGAGAGTTTCTGACAGGAGGTCTTATATGAGAAAGGTAAAACTTACAGCAGATTCAAAAAAGGAATTATTAGAGCTTTTATTAAAGAGAAATCCTAATCAGTATTCAGAGTATGAATCAAAGGTTGCAGAGATATTGGATGATGTTAAGAAAAATGGAGATGCAGCAGTATTCAAATATACTGCTATGTTTGATAAATTTGAACTAAACAGTGAAAATATACGTGTAACCGAAGAAGAAATAAAAGAGGCTTATGAGCAGGTTGACCCTGAAGTGGTAAGAGTTATCAGAAAATCAGCCGAAAATATAAGAGCATTTCATGAAAAGCAGAAAAGAAATTCCTGGTTTGATTATTCTGATGGTATTATTGTAGGTCAGAGAGTGATTCCTCTTTCATCATGCGGTATATATGTTCCGGGAGGAAAGGCTGCATATCCGAGTTCGGTTTTGATGAATGCGATTCCTGCAAAGGTGGCAGGTGTTAAGAGACTTGTAATGACGACTCCGGCAGGAAAAGACGGAAAAATCAGCCCAAACACATTGGTTGCAGCAAACGAGGCGGGTGTGACTGAGATAATAAAAGTGGGTGGAGCACAGGCAATAGGAGCTCTTGCTTTTGGTACAAAATCAGTTCCAAAGGTTGATAAAATTGTTGGACCCGGAAATATATATGTTGCACTTGCTAAAAAAAGGGTTTATGGTAATGTAAGCATTGATTCAATTGCCGGACCGAGTGAAATTCTTGTTCTTGCTGATGAAACAGCAAATCCACGCTACATAGCTGCAGATTTATTGTCACAGGCCGAACATGATGAACTTGCAAGTGCAATTTTGATAACCACATCAAGAGAATTGGCAGATAAGGTTTCCGATGAAGTGGATGAATTTCTGAAAAAACTGAGCAGGAAAGAAATTATAGAAAAATCCCTTGATAAATTTGGTTATATTTTTATTGCAGAAAACAAGGAAGATGCAATTGATGCGGTAAATGACATTGCTTCAGAACATTTAGAGATAGTAACAGCAGATCCGTTTGCGGACATGACAAAGATAGTAAATGCAGGCGCGGTTTTTCTTGGTCAGTATTCAAGCGAGCCGCTCGGAGATTATTTTGCCGGACCAAATCATGTACTGCCTACGAACGGTACTTCTAAATTCTTTTCGCCACTTAATCTTGATGATTTTGTAAAAAAATCCAGTATTATTTCATATACAAGGGATGCATTGGAGCCTGTACATAAGGATATTATCAGATTTGCAGAGGCAGAAGGTCTTACAGCACATGCTAATTCAATTGCGGTAAGATTTGAGGAGAATAATTAATCGAATCAGTAGAAACTGATGGTTAGGAGCATTATGAAAGAATATAAGAACATTATTGCGTATATAAATGCAGAAACAGAGTATCCTAATGTTGTACTTGAACAGGCAGTGCAGTATGAACAGATGGGAGCGGACGGACTTTATATTTATAATTATGATGACAATAGGGAAGCACAGGCTGAATTCTTAATTACATTAAGACTTATTCTTAAAAGAGTGGATATACCTGTTTATGCTGGTGTAGTGGTTCACAAATTCGAAGACGTAAAAAAGGCACTTTATACAGGTGCATCGTATTGTGTTATACAATATTCCGACGATTTAAATATAGATACAGTAAAAGCTTCTATTGACAGATTCGGAAAAGACAGTATTTGTATGATATATAATGGAGCTGCCGGTAGTTTGGATTTCGACAGCCTTGAAGGTGATACAATTGATGAATTGAAAAAAATGGGAATTGCAAAACTCTTTCTTAAGCATGTTGAAATTACATCAAGAACAGAGAACCTGATAAATTCATCAGTGCTTCCGGTAATTGTACGAGACAGCCTTGTAAGAAATAGTATAGAGAATCTTTTGGAAATAGAAAATGTATATGGTGTTGCTACAAATTTCTATCGTGGAAAAGATATTCTTGCAGTAAAAAATACATTAAAAGACAATGGATTTGAGGTAAGATGTCTTGAAAGTTCAATACCTTTTAATGAATTTAAACTTAATTCTGATGGTCTTATTCCGGTGGTTGTTCAGGATTATAAAACGAAAGAGGTTCTGATGGTTGCATACATGGATGAACCAGCATATAATGAAACCATTAAGACTGGAAGGATGACATATTATTCCAGAAGCCGTAAAGAAAAATGGATAAAAGGGGAAACAAGCGGTCATTATCAGTTTGTAAAAAAACTTTCTATAGACTGTGATAAAGATACGATTTTAGCTGAAGTTCATCAGCTTGGTGCAGCGTGTCACACAGGAAATTATTCATGCTTCTTTACAGAATTGGCTAAAAAGGAGTATAATGACTTGAATCCTCTTTCGATTCTTACGGAAGATTATAATATCATTATGGATCGCAAGGTTAATCCAAAACCCGGATCATATACAAATTATCTATTTACGGAAGGCATTGATAAGATCCTTAAGAAATGTGGAGAAGAAGCAACAGAGATAACAATTGCAGCAAAGAATCCTGATGCAGAGGAACTAAAATATGAGATTGCTGATTATCTGTATCATCTTATGGTTCTTATGGCAGAATGCGATCTTGACTGGAATGATATTGTTAAGGAACTTGCTAACAGACGTAAGTAATAATGACATTAGTTATGTCAGTGTTTGATAAAATGAGTTTCACATCGGAGTCTGTAAGAGGAGCTTGGATTTTTATGGAGGTGACACCATGGATTTTCTGGTAGAGTTAATTAAAACATCAGCTAATTTTATTTTACTTGTTGCTGTTGCAGGTCTGGGAATTTTTCTTGGAAAAAAAGCAAGAGACAGGAAAGATAAAAGTAGCAATTAAAAGGTGTATGGGTAAAAAAATTACTTTACTACTTGATTTTGGGTGGAATAAGTGGTATAACAGGATAGGATACTAGTGTTTTTTAGAAGTGGACAAGAAATTGTCCACTTTTGTTTATTACCGGGAAATTAATTTCAGTAATAAATAGTCGTTGTAATTGACGGTAAAAACACGTCGGGAGAATTTATTGACCCCAAAAGTTTTGTTTAGGAATACAATACATTTTGTTTAGAAGAGGTGTAATTAATGTCTAAGAAGGAAGAATACGAACTGAAAACAGAATCATTGGTAATGCCGTTGTTGGAGGAAAATGGATTTACTTTATATGATGTGGAATATGTCAAGGAAGCCGGAACCTACTATTTGAGAATATATATTGATAAGGAACAGGGTATCACAATTGATGATTGTGAGATAATCAGCCGTGCATTCAATGAAATACTTGATAGGGAAGATTATATTCCTGATGCATATATCATGGAGGTAAGCTCACCGGGATTAGGCAGACAGCTGAAAAAAGACCGACATTTTGAAAACAGTATCGGAGAAGAAGTTGAGGCAAAACTGTTTAAGCCATTCAATGGATCAAAGTCATATATAGGAGTTATTGATTCATTTGATAAGGATACATTTACATTGGAAACTGCTGAGAATGAAATGGTTACTCTTGAAAGAAGTAATGTTTCATCCGTCAGATTAACATTTGATTTTTAACAGGAGGAAAAGGGAAAATGCAGACAGGAAACAAGGAACTTATTGAGGCACTTAATGTTCTTGAAAAGGAAAAATCAATCAGTAAGGATGTACTTTTTGCGGCTCTTGAAAATTCATTACTTGCCGCATGTAAAAGCCAGTATGGCAAAAATGACAACATAAGAGTGTTAATTGACCGTGAAACAGGTGCGGTTGCGGTATATGCTGATATGGAAGTGGTTGAAAAAGTTGAGAACCCATCATCAGAAATCAGTATTGAAACGGTTGCGGCACAGTTTCCGGGAAAGAAGTACGAAATCGGTGATGTTGTTGCTGTTGAGGTGACTCCAAAGGATTTCGGAAGAATTGCAACCGGAGCTGCGAAACAGGCAGTTGTTCAAAAAATCAGAGAAGAAGAAAGAAAAGTTCTATATGAGCAGTACAGTACACAGGAGAAGCTTGTTGTATCGGGCATTGTACAGAGATATCTTGGAAATAATATTTCAGTAAATCTTGGTAAAATTGATGGCATTCTCACAGAAAGTGAACAGATTAGAGGAGAGCACTTCAGAACAGGAGACAGACTTAAAGTGTATGTTCTTGAAGTTAAGGACACTCCAAAGGGACCAAAGATTACACTCAGCAGAACACATCCGGACCTTGTAAAGAGACTTTTTGAGATGGAAGTAACTGAGGTTGCCAATGGGACTGTGGAAATCATGGCAATTTCAAGAGATCCAGGTGCAAGAACAAAGATAGCTGTAAAATCTAATGAACCGGGAGTAGATCCGATAGGAGCATGTGTTGGCCCAAATGGTATGAGAGTCGGTGCGGTTGTGGATGAGCTTAATAATGAAAAAATTGATATTATTGAGTGGAGCGATCAGCCGGAAATTCTTATAAGAAATGCCCTTTCTCCGGCAAAGGCATTAAGTGTAGTAGTTGAACTTGAAGCAAGAAATGCAAGAGTAATAGTGCCTGATTCACAGCTTTCACTCGCAATCGGACGTGAGGGTCAGAATGCAAGACTTGCAGCCCGACTTACAGGATATAAGATTGATATTAAGAGTGAGTCAAAAGCATTTGAGGAAGGATTGCTATAATGAACGCAAAAAAAATTCCGATGCGTAAATGTATAGGCTGCAATGAAATGTTTCCTAAAAAGGAACTTATAAGGATTCTTAATACTCCGGATGATGAAATTGTGCTTGATGTTACGGGCAGAAAGAATGGACGCGGCGCATACTTATGCAGGAATAAAGAATGTCTTGAGAGGGCTTTTAAAACGAAAGGTATAAATCGTTCGTTTGGAAAATGTATTTCAGAAGATGTATATGATACTCTTAGAAATGATTTAAAGGTGATAATTGATGAAAAATGATAGATTCATATCATATTTATCATTGGCTCAAAAAGCCGGTAAGATTGTCAGTGGTGAGTTTATGGTTGAAAATGCCATAAAAGGCGGAAATGCAAAACTTGTCGTAATTGCAGGAGATGCGTCCGCAAATACATTAAAAAAAATGACTGATATGTGTAATTTTCGTAATGTACCCATCATACAATATTCAGATAAGACCGGATTAGGAAGAGCGATTGGTAAGGAATTCAGAGTTAGTGTGGCAGTAACGGATGAAGGATTTTCAAAATCAATGATTTCAGCTGCCAATGGAGGTAATGTATATAGTGAGAAAGAAAGTAATTGAAGTAGCAAAAGAGTGTAAGATTCGTACAAACGAGCTTGTTTCATATCTTCGTGAGAAAAATGTTGATGTAAAAGGGGCAAGTGATTATATTGATGGGGAAGCTCTTGAAATAGTATACGGACTTTATGCTCCTGAAAAACTTGCAAAACTTAAGGCATCAAATGCAGCGGGCCAGGCACATAAAAAAAGACTTTTTGATGCTAATGGAAATCCGGTAAAGAGAAAGCGTGATGAAAATGGAAAACTTTTACCGTTTGACGAACCGGTTTTTGACGAAAACGGCCGTCAGGTAATTTTTAAGAAATCATTATTTGATGCTAATGGAAATCCGGTAAAGAGAAAGTATGATGAAAATGGAAAACTTTTACCATTTGATGAACCGGTTTTTGATGAAAACGGACGTCCGATGGTAACAAGAAGCAGGTCAGCTAAGAATGATTCCATACCTCAGAAAGAGGAAGAGATTAAAAAAGAAAACATTAAGTCGTCAGAAGAAAAAAAAGCTGTAAAATCAAATATAACCGAGGAAGTAAAGACTGAGCCGGAAGCAGCTGAAAAGCCGGAAATTAAGGAAGAAGTAAATGATGTAAAAGTAAGGACAGAGAATCCTTTATCTGAAAATATAATTCCGACTGAAGAGAAAATAAAATCTGATGAAGCAAAGGATGATGGTGTGCAGGTGCAGGATAAAGACAACAATAAGAGCATTGTGGCTGACAGCAAAAGATCAGATGCAGGTGATAAACAGAAAAATGGTACTACAGCACAGAAAAATGATAAATCTGCTGAATCAAAGGGTTATGTAAAAAAAGATAGAAATAATCGTGATAACTCTGACAGAAACGGAAGAGATCAGAAGAATGATTTCAGAAGAAACAGAGATAGTAATGGAGAAAAACGTGAAGGTGGATTCACAAGAAGAGATAGTGAAAACAAACCTTTTAACAGAGAACAGCGAGGGGACAGAAGAAATAACTTTTCGACTGACAGAAACCAGGGCGATAAGCGTGAAGGAAATAATGACAGACGCAGAAATGGTAATTCGGATTCTTCAAACGGATTTAAAAAGCAAGGTCAGGGATTTACAAAACCGGGATTCGGTGGCGGATTCGGTGGTGGATTTGATAAAGACAAAGATTCTGGTGAAAGAAGAACATTTACAAAGAAAAATGAGTCAAGAGGTAATTCTTCAATAAAGGCAGATCTTGGTAAAGAAATAAGCAGAGACCAGAGAGCAGCTGCTTTTAATGAAAGAAAGAAGGACAAGAACTCAAAGAAGAGTCGTGATTATGAAAATGAAGACGGAATCATGAAATCAAAGAAAAAGGATCCAAATCGCAAGGGTGCTTTCATCATGCCAAAACCTGTAGTGAAGAAAGAAGAAGATCCTAATGAAATCAAGACCATTGTGATACCTGAAATGATTACAATAAAGGAACTTGCTGATAAACTTAAACAGAATGCTTCCAATATTGTGAAAAAACTGTTCCTTGCAGGTAAAATGGTTTCAATAAATTCCGAGATTACTTTTGAAGAAGCTGAGGAAATTGCTCTTGAGTATAATGCAATTGTAGAAAAAGAAGAGAAGGTTGATATTGTAGAGGAACTTATGAAAGATATTGAGGATCCGGAAGACAGCCTTGTGCCAAGACCTCCTGTTATTTGTGTAATGGGTCATGTTGATCATGGTAAAACTTCTATTCTTGATGCAATTCGTAAGACAAATGTTCAGAGCAGGGAAGCAGGTGGAATTACTCAGCATATTGGTGCATATCAGGTTGAGGTTGACGGAAAGAAAATTACTTTCCTTGATACACCGGGACATGAAGCATTTACTGCAATGAGACTCAGGGGAGCGATGTCAACTGATATTGCGGTTCTTGTTGTAGCAGCAGATGATGGTGTAATGCCACAGACAGTAGAGGCTATTAATCATGCTAAAGCTGCAGGAGTACAGATTGTAGTAGCAATAAATAAGATGGATCGTGAGGGTGCAAATCCGGATCGTGTGATGACAGAGCTTTCAGAACATGGACTTATTTCGGAAGCATGGGGCGGAGATGTTGTTATGGTTCCTGTTTCAGCTAAAAAGGGCGAAGGTATCAGCGATCTCCTTGAGATGATTCTTTTAACGGCAGATGTGCTTGAACTTAAAGCTAATCCGAACAGAAGAGGCCGTGGTATTGTTGTAGAGGCAAAACTCGATAAAGGCCGCGGACCTGTAGCGACTGTTCTTGTTAAGAAGGGAACACTTCGTGTAGGTGATAACATAGCAATAGGTTCAGCCCATGGCAAGGTTAGAGCAATGATTAATGATATGGGAAGAAGCATTAAGGAAGCAACACCTTCAATGCCGGTAGAAATTCTCGGTCTTAATTCAGTACCTAATTCAGGTGATACATTTGTTTGTACTGAAACTGATAAAGAAGCGAGAACGATTGCTGAGGCATTTATTGCACAGGGGAAAGAAAAACTTATTGAAGAAACCAAAGCAAAACTTTCACTTGACGGATTGTTTAATCAGATACAGGCTGGAAATGTTAAGGAACTTAATCTTATAATTAAGGCAGATGTACAGGGTAGTGTTGAAGCTGTTAAACAGAGTCTTGTAAAGCTTTCTAATGAGGAAGTTGCGGTAAGAGTAATTCATAGTGGTGCCGGAAATATTAATGAATCGGATGTTACACTCGCAAGTGCATCTAATGCTATTATAATAGGATTTAATGTTAAACCTGATAATGCGGCAAGAGAAAGTGCTGAAAAGGAAAAAGTTGATTTAAGACTTTATAGTGTCATATATAATGCAATAGATGATGTTGAAGCAGCAATGAATGGTATGCTTGATCCGATTTATGAGGAAAAGGTTACCGGTCATGCTGAAATCAGACAGATATTCAAAGCATCCGGTGTAGGTAACATTGCAGGTTCTTATATTCTTGACGGTAAAGCGGTAAGAGGTTCAAAGGTAAGAATCTATCGTGACGGAGAACTTATTCATGAAGGTGAACTTGCTTCGCTTAAGAGGTTCAAGGATGATGTTAAAGAGGTTGCAGCAGGATATGAATGCGGTCTTGTCTTTGATAAGTTTAATGAATTTGCAGAAGGCAACACCGTAGAATTCTATTGTCTTGAGGAGGTGCCTAGAAATCGTGAGAAAAAACAGCGTTAAAAATACAAGAATTAATCAGGAAGTCATGAAGGAACTCAGTGTTCTTATTTCCAGAGAAGTAAAGGATCCGAGAATAGCTCTTATGACTTCGGTAACGGCATGTGAAGTTGCTCCTGACTTGAAAACGGCTAAGGTCTTTATAAGTGTTTTGGGAGATGAGAATGCAAAGACTGACACTCTTAAGGGACTTAAGAGTGCAGCACCGTTCTTAAGATCGGCACTTGCGAGAAATTTGAATCTCAGAAATACGCCTGAACTTAAATTTGTGATAGATGATTCCATTGAGTATGGTATTCATATGTCAAAAATAATAGAGGCAATGGATATAAGTCATGAATCATCTGAAGATGAGGAACAGTAAAATTTTATGAGTGATTTAACAAATAAAATTAATAGTGCTGATGTGATAGTCGTATCAGGTCATATAAGACCTGATGGCGACTGCGCGGGTTCGGTAACAGCGATTTATAATTATATAACCGAGAATTATAAAGAAAAAAAAGTATATTTAGTGTTGGAAAAAATTCCTGAATCAATTTTAAAATGTATTGATGAACCACAATATACGGATGTGTCTGATGTTATAGAAACACCTGACCTTTTTATAAGTCTGGATTGTTCATCACCTGATAGATTGGGAGCGGCTGAAGAGTTGTTTAATAAATCAAAATTCAGGGTTGTAATAGATCATCACAAAACAAATGTTTTTTTTGGAAACATGAATATAGTTGAACCTGAGTCAAGTTCGGCATCTGAAGTGCTTTTTAAATTACTTGATTTTGAAAAAATTTCACTTAAAACAGCTAAATCAATTTATTTGGGAATAGTGCATGATACAGGTGTTTTTAAATATTCATGTACAAGTTGTGAGACTATGAAGATTGCAGGAAGACTTCTTTCTGTAGGAGTTGATTCGGCTTCAATAATAGATGAATCATTTTATTCTAAAACATGGAAGCAGAATAAGGTTCTTGCAGCAGCACTGAATAACGCGGAACTTTCGGAAGATGGTTTTATTGCGTATTCGGTATTATCTTCAGAGGATATGAATAAACTCGAGGCAACACCGGCAGATACGGATGGTGTGGTAGAGCAGATAAGGCTTACTGATGGTGTTGAAGTTGCTCTTTTTATAAGAGAGGATGAAAAGAATCTTTTTAAAATCAGTATGAGGGCTAAAACCGGAATTATTGATGTTTCTGAGATAGCCAGAAAATACGGAGGAGGCGGACATAAAATGGCCGCAGGATTTATGATGGAAGGTTTTGCAGAGGAAGTTACTGCAAGGCTTATAAATGAAATTAACGGATTAAGACAGGTATGAACGGAATAATTAATGTATATAAGGAAAAAGGATATACATCTTTTGATGTTGTTGCAAAACTAAGAGGTATACTGCATACAAAAAAAATAGGACATACAGGTACTCTTGATCCGATGGCTGAGGGGGTGCTTCCGGTTTGTATAGGAAATGCAACCAAAGTTTGTGCAATATTGACGGATAAAAATAAGGAGTATATAGCCGGATTTAAACTCGGTTATAAAACAGATACACAGGATGTGACCGGAAAAGTCATTGATACGGCGGAGGTTAGGATCAATGAGCAGGAGATAAGAAACTGTATTAAAAGTTTTGTCGGAGAAATTGAACAGCTCACACCAATGTATTCAGCCAGAAAGGTTAATGGAAAAAAGCTTTACGAATATGCACGACAAGGTGTTGAGGTTGAAAGGAAAACAAAGCGTGTAAGAATATCATCAATAGATATTCTAAATGTGGATTTAGAAAATAATGAAATATATATACGTGTTGGCTGTGAAAAAGGTACTTATATAAGAACATTGTGTAACGATATAGGTGTGAAACTTGGATGTTTTGCTACAATGTTTTATCTCAAGCGGACCAAAGTAGATTTTTTTACTGAAGAAAATTCCTTTAAAATCGATGAAATAGAAACTTTGATGAATTCGGGTCGTATAGATGCGTGTATGATACCTGCAGACGCTGTTTTTCTGACATACAAAAAGGTGGTTGTAAAAGATGAACTTCTCAAGTATATATATAACGGAAATAAACTCAGAACGGACAATTTCACAGAATCTTTCTCAGAAAATGAGTTTGTAAGAATTTATTCGGAAAAGAGTGACTTTCTGGCATTATACAGGGTTTGTGATGGTGAATTAAAACTTGAAGGGTTATTCTGTAATTAGAAATGAAAATAATAAAAGATGATTATTCTTTGAATGGGAAAAATACGGTTACACTGGGAAAGTTTGACGGACTTCACAGAGGACATGGTGAGATTTTTGAAACCGCATGCAAATTAAAAAAACAGGGTTTTCAATTTGTGGCAGCTTCATTTTCTACACATCCGGATATGCTTACAAAAGATGAATTTGAAGGAGTACTTCTTTCAAAAGAAGAAAAGATTGAACATATCAGGAAAATGGGTGCAGATTATTACTGTGTGATACCGTTTGATAAAAAAATGATGAATACGGAAGCAGAAGATTTCTTTAAAGAATTTATTGTTAGAAGATGGTCTGCTTCAAATCTTATAGTTGGAGACGACTTCAATATAGGAAGAAACCGGAGAGGAAATATAGATCTTATTTCGTCGTTGTGCAGGGATAATGGTATCAGATTGTATGTTATTCACAGGATGTTTTATGAAAATGAACCTATATCAAGTTCTAAAATTAAATCCTGTTTAAAAAACGGAGAGATTGCAAAAGCAAATGATATGCTCGGATATGAATATTCATTTAAAGGTATTATAGTTCACGGAAATTCGATAGGAAATAAAATTGGATTTCCGACAATTAACATACTTCCTGAAGAAGACAGGTATATGCCTGAGTATGGTGTTTATAAAACAAATGTGATACTTGAAGGAAAAAAATATAAAGGCATAACAAACATAGGGGTGAAACCTACAATAGATGGAGAACGAAAGCCGTTAATAGAAACTAATATACTTGGTTTTGATTCTGATGTATATGGTAAATTTGCAGAAGTAAGGCTTATATCTTTTGTACGGAGTGAAAGAAAATTTCAGTCAATAGATGACTTAAAAAAACAAATTGAATCTGATAAAAACAGCTGGACAAATTCATAGATATATGTTACACTGCTAAAGTGTTTTAACCGATGCCCGGTAGCTGGAAACCTCAACCTCTGCTTGGCATACGGCATTTTAAAAATATGGAGGATTAAAAAATGATTAGCAAAGAAACAAAAGCATCAATTATTGCTGAGTATGGAAAAACACCTGAAGATACAGGTTCAACAGAAGTACAGGTAGCTCTTCTTACTTACAGAATTAATGAGCTTACAGAGCATCTTAAGTCAAATAATAATGATCATCATTCAAGACGTGGTCTTCTTATGATGGTAGGTAAGAGACGTGGTCTTCTTAACTATCTTAAGTCAAAGGATATTGAAGCATATCGTACTCTTATTGAAAGACTTGGAATCAGAAAGTAATAAAGTCGTATACACAATCATGTGCTCTCAAAAGAACATACTTGCCCTAAAAGGTGAGTATGTTCTTTTATTTTGCAGAAAGTAATTTTTATGATTTGATACTTGCATTGAAGAATCTATAGGTCTATGTTATTTATAAAATTAAATTGTAGATAAAATAAAAGCTTCCGAAAGCTGTTTAAAACTTATACATGCTCTTTACAACACATATTAAATATGCTATAAGTATTTAGGACTGAGGCATCTCAGTTAAAAATGAATAATTGCAGAGTAGGAATGTAAGCGTTAAGTGTTATCTGAACGGGGAGTTGTCAGATAAACGAAAAGTTATCTTGCGGTTTATGTTTCGCATCCCGCTGCTACAATTAAATTCTTTTGTAGTATATCCGCAATTATCAGACTACAGGAGGAATTTATGGAAACAAATTCAGGAAACAGATTAGAGGGACTTTTGCATGATATGCAGGAGTCTTTTTTTGGAAGAAAAAAAAGGAAAAAAGAAAAAGCGGCAGTGATAATTGCTTTGATGGGGGTGTTGATTGCCCTTAGTATGATTTTCGAACGTATGATTTTTATACCGGTAGGAGATTCATCAAGATATTCACTTGTTTTTATTGTTTCGGCAACGGCAGGTGTGATTTTGGGCGGATTACGTGCAGGAGTGGTAAGTGTTATAGCTGATATTATCGGTTCGCTTATCATGTATGGCAATATAAATCCGCTGATTACAATATGTGTGTTTTTATCATCAATGTTTTTGGGGCTGTTCCTTTATAAAAAACAGTCTTTATCCAGAATAGTAACAGCAGTTTTATTTGATCAGGTTTTGTGTTCATTGATTTTAAAAACAGGAGCATTAGCTATTTGGTATTATAATGGAATGGCAGATTATTTTAAGCTTTTTTTTATCAGATGCGTTCAGACGGCGATAATGATACCGATGGAAATTGTGGTTATATACATATTAGGAAAAATGTTGTTTCCGTATTTGAAAAGAATGTTTGAATAGAGGCAGAAAAATGGCATACAGAGAAATTGAAGAAGAACTTTTGTCTGAAAAATATAATGTTAGTATTCCCGGACTTGAAAGAATAAAAGAAGTTCTTAAAAGATTGGATGGATTGCAGGATAAACTAAATGTGGTGCATGTTGTGGGAACCAACGGAAAAGGGTCGGTTTCTGCAATGCTTGCTCTTATTTATCAAAGTATGGGAAAAAAAACAGGAGTTTTTTCATCACCTTATATATCATCCCTGACAGAATACATAAGAATATATGATGAATGCAGGGAAGAATTTATATCAGAAGAAAATTTCGCTGAAATATCAGCTGAAATAATGAACCTTTTGGATGATACGGGTTTGAAACTGACACATTTTGAATTTGTTACAGTTTTGGCAGTTTTGTATTTTTACAGACAAAACTGTGATATTTGTATTTTTGAAGCCGGAATGGGAGGGCAAAAAGATGCTACGAATATATTTTCGGAAAGTATATGTACGGGAATTACTTCAATAAGTCTTGAACATGAAAAGTTTTTGGGAAGTACACTTACTGAAATTGCGGAGACGAAGGCCGGTATATGTAATCATAAGGGCAGAATTTTTGCTGTGGACTATGCATGTGATTCAAATGATGAAATATCTAAGACCCTTAAAAGGGTGTCCGATGAAAAAGAAATTATACTCTCAGGAATTAAAGAGATTACAAAAAGGGAAATAAGGGAAGGCAGATTACACTTTAATTATGGAGAAATAGGGCAGGTAATTGTTCCGACAAATGCAATGTATCAGGCTGAAAATGCAGCACTTGCCATTGAAATGTCCGGATGCAGGGATATTTCTTTAATTAATTCTGCATTAAGCAGTTTCTATATTAAATCCAGATTCGAATTTATTTCAAAAAAACCTCTGTTTATAGTTGATGGTGCACACAATCCAGCAGGAGCAAGGGCGTTGGCAGAATCACTTGAAAAATATGATGATAACGGTAAATATGTTTTTATAACAGGTGTGATGAAAGATAAGGATTATGCCGAAATATATGATAAGCTGGATAGATATGCCGAAGCATATATCTGCGTAGATAATCTTAATAAGCGTGCCCTGCCTTCATATAAATTATCAGCATTTTTGAAACGATATAAAAAGCCTGTATATGATGCAGGGAACACATTGACTGCCGCGGCCATAATGAAACAGCTGAGTACGGAAAAAAAATCTTTTTTATATGCAGGTTCATTATATTTTTCTGATGGCATTAAAAAATCATTTTTAAAACTCTTTGATGAAAATGAAAATTATAATCCTGCAGATGAATATGTTGAGAGACTGACTTCGACAGATTTTTACTCAAAAAACTATAGTCTTGATGATATGAGATTTGTTTTAGAAAAAATCGGAAATCCACAAAAAAATCTTCGATTTATTCATATTGCCGGTACAAATGGTAAAGGTTCAACAAGTCGGATGATTTATGAGCTTATCAGTCAAAACGGATTAAAAACAGGACTTTTTACATCTCCTTACATCAAAAAGTTTAATGAAAGAATAAGTTTAAACGGTTTGGATATTCCGGACGATATGCTTGCTGGGTGTGCAGAACGTATTTATGACATATGTGCTGAAAATAATATAGAACTTAATCAGTTTGCGTTACTTACATGTATAGCATTTGTATACTATAATCTGGTGAATGCAGATTATGTTGTGTTAGAAACAGGGTTGGGAGGCACATATGATCCTACAAATGTTATTGAAAAACCTGTTTGCTGCACAATAACCAATATCGGACTTGATCATACAGCTGTTTTGGGGGATACCATAGAACACATAGCAGAAGCAAAAGCCGGTATAATCAAAAAAAACTGTCCGACGGCTCTTTATCCTGTAGAAAAAAAAGTTGCAGACATATTTGCAATAAAAGCAGATGAAATGCATAGTGAATTGCACAAAGTCTCGGAGGAAGAAATTGATGAGATTGATGATGCCGAGTGTGATGAAGATTTGAACAGGTTTAAATATAAGGGACTGGAATACGTAATAAGACTTATGGGAAAATTTCAGATAAGAAACGCATGCGTGGCGTTGGAAACATATAAGATTATTGCATCGAATGACAACAGGTTAAACATTTCTCATAATTATATAAAAAGTGCTTTGGCAGAAGTTTTATGGAAAGGAAGACTCGAAAAAGTTTCTAATGATCCTTTGATTTATATAGATGGAGGCCATAATCCGCAATGTATATTGTCGATAACTGAGTATTTTAATGAAAGACATAAAGATAAAAGGAAAATATATATTGCCGGATTCATGAAAAATAAGGATTATAAAACAATGATTAGTATTTTGTTACAAAATTCAGATGAACTACTGCTTACTCCGGTCAGTATAGAAAGAAGTCTCAGTAAATCAGAATTGACTAATATTGTAAACCACGATACAATCAATACGTGTGTGTGTGAAGATTTATACGATGCATACAAAAGAGCGGTAAAGAAAGCGGACAAAAATTCAGTCATTTGCATTATAGGTTCTTTATATCAGTTAAATGATATATATTCAATCATTGAGAAGGTAAAGGATTGAAAAAGTGTTATGGAGTCTATTAGACGATTGATTTAATAAGTCCGGAAACGGAGGCACAATGAGTGACGAAAGCAAAAACAATAATGTAGCGGAAGAATCAATGGAAAATGTTTCTGAATTATCCGGAACTGATGCTTTAGAGATAGGTGAGGATAAAAAAACGGATAATGTGGAAAATCAGAAAAATACCAAAGATGACAGTAAAAGCAAGAAAAATATTGTAATGGCAATTGTAATACTTATTTTACTGGCTGCAGCAATAGCAGGTATTGCGATAGGGATTAATAAAAAAAAGTCAGAAAATTCTTATACCGGCGGAAAAGCACCGGTGGCTTCTGATCATAAAGCTGAAATGGCAGATGATGCAGAGCTTACTCCTACAGAATCACCGGTTACTAAAGAACCGGAAGAAACACCTTCTCCGACTCCGGAAGAAACACCTGTTCCTGAACCTACGGAAGTTCCTGCAGAAACACCTGCAGAAGGAAATAATCAGGGAGGAAGCGAAGGCGGTTCTGACGTTCATGGTGCACTCAGTGTTAAAGGAACACAGCTTGTGGATGCATCAGGAAATCCAATTCAGCTTAAAGGTGTAAGTACACATGGGCTTCAATGGTTTCCGGATTATGTAAACTATGATGCTTTTAAATCCCTTAGGGATGAGTGGGGATGTAATGTAGTAAGACTTGCAATGTATACACATGAAGGCGGATATTGTTCGGGTGCTGATAAGACCAAATTGAA
The DNA here is from genome assembly GCA_964572955.1 of uncultured Lachnoclostridium sp. Classification (GTDB taxonomy): domain Bacteria; phylum Bacillota; class Clostridia; order Lachnospirales; family Lachnospiraceae; genus UBA3775. The sequence goes on along the minus strand of CAZNGY010000026.1, from coordinate 2,899 downwards.
GACCCTGATCGATAATGGCGTTTCATATGCAACACAGCTTAATATGTACGTGATTATTGACTGGCATGTTCTTAATGAAGGTTCACCAATGACCTACAAGAACGAAGCTGTTTCTTTCTTCGATGAGGTATCAAAGAAGTATTCTACACAGAATAATGTTATTTATGAAATTTGTAATGAACCATGTAATGGTGCAAGCTGGGCAACAATTAAGCAGTATGCGGAAGAGATTATTCCTGTGATTAAGGCAAATGATCCAGATGCAGTGATTATTGTCGGAACTCCTGAATGGTCACAGAGAGTGGATGAAGCGGCTGCCAATCCGATAAATGGCTATTCAAATATAATGTATGCACTGCATTTTTATGCTGCAACACATACGGACTGGCTTAGAGAAAGAATGACGAGTGCTGTGGATGCGGGTTTGCCTGTATTTGTATCAGAATATGGAATTTGTGATGCCTCCGGGAATGGCGGATGCGACATAAGTCAGGCAAATGAATGGGTAAAAACCATGGATAAGTATGGCATTAGTTATGTTTGTTGGAATCTTGCAAATAAAAACGAGTCTTCATCGCTTATTAATTCAAGCGTTACAAAAAAGAGCGGATGGACTTATGATGAACTTTCACAGGAAGGTAAGTGGCTTGTAGATATGCTTGGAGGAAAGATAAGCAAAGGATCTTCAGGAGCTTATAAGAGTGATACATCTGCGCCGCAGGCACTTGATAATCCTAATGCAGGTACCGGAAATGCAGGAGGTAATAATAATTCAGACAACAGTTCAAACGGTGGAACAGTGTCAGGAAATGGTAATTCGGGTTCCGGAGGAAACAGTTCATCATCGGGAAACAATAATGGAAATGCTTCATCAGAAAATGTTTCCAAGGGAGGGACAGCTGAGGTTACCGTAAATCCTTCGGGCAGTTGGACAGAAGGAGATAAGAATGTACAGCAGTACTCGCTTTCGTATAAGAATGTGACAGGCGGAGATATAAATAGATGGAAAATTACGATTAAGTTCTCCGGTAATATTGAGTCCGATATAAACGGATGGAATGCTAAATTTACGGTAAGCGGAGATACTCTCACAATTACTCCGAATGATGAAGAGGAATGGGCAACTAAGATTCCTGCAAATGGAGAAATAGCATCTATCGGATTTTCGATTAAGTCATCATCTGCGGTCTCGGTAGTTTCGTCAGTAATTTCGTATTGATAAAGAATTGGTGTTGTGATATAATTCAGGTTGGCATATGCTGACCTGAATTTTTTTGTTCGGGTATTTACTGAGCCGTTTTTTCCGTGACTTCTGAAGAGCAGTTATGCGAATTATAAATGTTCTTCAGTTGTTGCGGCGGCTCAAGATTAAATTTTAAGGAGAAAAAATATGTTTAAAAGTTTTTCAATGGAGCTTGCAGGCAAAACTCTTACAGTAGATGTAGGAAGAGTAGCGGCACAGGCTAATGGTGCAGCTCTTATGCACTATGGTGACACAACGGTTCTTTCAACTGCAACAGCAAGTGAAAAGCCAAGAGACGGAATTGATTTCTTCCCATTAAGTGTAGAATATGAAGAAAAAATGTATTCAGTTGGAAAAATACCGGGTGGATTCAATAAAAGAGAAGGAAAGGCAAGTGAAAATGCCATTCTTACATCGAGAGTTATTGACAGACCTATGCGTCCTTTATTCCCAAAGGATTACAGAAATGATGTTACAATAAACAACCTCGTTTTATCTGTTGATCCTGCATGTAGTCCGGAACTTACTGCTATGTTAGGTTCGGCAATTTCAGTTGCAATATCGGACATTCCGTTTGATGGTCCATGTGCGACAACACAGGTTGGTCTTATTGACGGCGAGTTTATAATCAATCCTAATGCAGAACAGACAGCAGTATCGGATCTTAAGCTTACGGTAGCATCAACCAGAGAAAAAGTAATAATGATCGAGGCAGGTGCGAATGAAATCCCTGAAGCCAGGATGATTGAGGCAATTTATCTTGCTGATTCAGTTAATAAAGATATCATTGCTTTTATTGACAAGATTGTTGCTGAATGCGGAAAGCCTAAGCATGAATATACAAGCTGTGCAATTCCTGAGGATCTTTTTGCCGCAATAAGAGAGGTTGTTCCTCCGGCAGATATGGAAGTCCTTATGTTCTCACCTGTTAAGCAGGAAAGAGAAGAAAGAATCAGTCAGTTAAAAGATACTCTTTGTGAAAAATTTGCAGATAATGAAGAATGGCTTCCTCTCATAGATGAGGCAGTTTATCAGTATGAAAAGAAGACTGTAAGAAAGATGATTCTCAAAGATCATAAGAGACCTGATGGACGTGAAATAACACAGATTCGTCCTCTTGCAGCAGAAGTAGACATTATTCCTAGAGTACACGGCTCAGCAATGTTTACAAGAGGTCAGACACAGATATGTGACATTGTAACGCTTGCACCTCTTTCAGAAGCACAGAAAATTGACGGACTTGATGAAAATGTAGTGTCAAAGAGATACATGCATCATTATAATTTCCCTGCATATTCCGTAGGAGAAACAAAAGTTTCAAGAGGTCCGGGACGTAGAGAAATTGGCCATGGAGCTCTTGCTGAAAGAGCACTTATTCCTGTTCTTCCATCAGTTGAGGAATTTCCATATGCAATAAGAGCCGTATCAGAAACATTTGAATCAAATGGTTCAACTTCAATGGCATCTACATGTGCATCATGTATGTCACTTATGGCAGCCGGTGTACCTATTAAGCGTATGGTTGCGGGAATTTCATGTGGTCTTGTTACAGGTGAGACAGATGATGATTATGTGCTTCTTACTGATATTCAGGGTCTGGAAGATTTCTTCGGGGATATGGATTTTAAGGTGACAGGTACAACAGAGGGTATTACA
>CAZNGY010000025.1:0-29069 GCA_964572955.1 uncultured Lachnoclostridium sp. | reverse complement strand
AGAACTATATTGGATGGCATTGCCATGGCTGCATATTTTAATCTATTTGCTGCTGTTATTGTGATTATTAATCCACGTATCATGATGTGCAGTTATCCGAAATCCATCCAGAAGGATACACCGGTGCCTCAGACCGGACTGGAACGAAAACTGTACCATTTATGGATGTATTTTGGGATGTTACTTCCGCTGATAATTTATGGTGCTATCAGCTTTGCAAGTAGCGGAAATTACGATTACTGGACACTATTTTGGATGAGTTATATTGAGTGGCTGATTATCAGTTTTACGGATTTCTTCGTGTTGGATATTTATTTGCTGCAAAAACTCAAATCTCGTATTCAAATACCGGGAACAGAGAATCATTTGGACTATCAGCTCAAAAACTGGTTAAAAAAATTAGCAATTCCAGAACATTTCCTGGGATGGCCGCTTGTGATGGCTCCATTAGTTTCACTTATTCAGGCTGCGTTAGGATTGCTTTGCGGACAGATTTTCTAAGCAAGAAATTGTTGAAATAGATTCATTCTTTCAGCCTTTCTTTACTCTATCCTGTAGCAAATATTGACCATTTTGATGCAACAAGCATGATACCGTAAACTTTACGTTTTCTGTACATGACATTTCGCATGCCTCCCCAATATCCTTATTATGCTACGCCTGTTATATCACTGTATCGTGATGATGTTATCCCGACACATCCAGCATATTTTCGATAAAAATGCCGTATCCTTCCTTTGGATTATCTACCGTAACATGAGTCACTGCTCCAACTAATTTACCATTCTGTATAATCGGACTGCCGCTCATTCCCTGGATTATTCCTCCCGTTTTCTCTATCAACCTCTCATCCGTTATCTTTAGTTTTATTGATTTTTCAACACTTGTATTTCCATATGAGACTTCCGTAATTTCAACTGAATAATACTCCTTTTCACCAAGCATACAGCTCACAATATAAGCACTTCCTTTAGTAACCGAATATGATGAACCAACCTGATACAAATCATCATTTGTAAATCCAAATTTTTTTGTTACTTCTTCCGTATTTTCATTTTTTCCAAACACGCCTACAGTGGTATTCTCCGTTATTGCTCCCACATAATCGGTATTGCTTCGGCTCATTGAACCTACTATTTCTCCCGGCTCCCCTTCTTCTCCTTTTTCAATTGAAAGAACATGTGCCCTATATACCTCTCCTGATGAAATACTCAGCAGTGTTCCCGTATCAACATCTGTAATTCCATGTCCAAGTGTGCCAAAGACACCGCTCTCGGGACTGTAATATGTTATCGTTCCGACTCCTGCCGTATCATCACGAATCCATGCTCCGATTTTATATGAATTATCCGATGCCATAACCGGCTTTATCGACACCATGATTTCTTCTTCATTTCTTCTTACTTTCAGCTCAATTGTTTTATCCCCGTTTTTCTGTACAAGAGAAACAAACTGTGCTTTATCCGTGACACGTTCACCATTCATCTCAACTATATAATCACCGCTTCGTAATATATTTTCTGCCGGTGACACCTTTGTTCCGTTATCAAGAGTCACGCTTCCGCTTCCTAATACCAAAATTCCATCCGTATTTAAAGCCAATCCGATTATATTTCCTCCGACATACACACTTTCCGGTGTCACTACATTTACACTTATGGTATCTACCGGTATCAGATTAAAAAGATATACCTTAGCCTCATAATTCCCGGTATCAGCTGCCTCAAGATTAAACTCATCCCCGAGATTTATAGTTATCTGATCTGCCGGTATTTTCTCTCCCTGCCCATTGGAAACATATATATCTCCGCTGTCAATTTTAAGACCATATGGCATAGATAATGAAAAGCTCTGTTCTTCTCCGGAAAACAAAAGTATATCTCCCGGTTTATTCCCAAATACGTTTCCGAGAACAAGTCCTGTTATTACAGCTGACAAAGCTAAAATCAATGTATATAGTATTTTTCGATATATTTTCAAGTCTTCACCTCCAAACAGATTATGCATCTCCGGATTCTTGTGAAAACTTTTTCATACAAAAAGGAGATACTATTGAATTATCATTAGTATCTCCTAAAAAAAACTATATATTCAGCTTTATCATCTGCATAATTTTCTTTTTGCTTCTGCAGCAAGGCAAAGCATTTCTTTTGCACTTTCCCTGACGTTTTCCGTTATCCTTACCCCGCCGGTCATTCTTGCTATTTCATCAATTTTTTCATCATCTCCAAGCTGCCTGATTCCGGTTACCGTTTCTCCGTTCTCCTGCTTTTTTTCGATAAGAAAATGTGTATCTGCCATGGAAGCAATCTGAGGCAGATGAGTAATACAAATCACCTGATGCGTAAATGAAAGTTCCGTAATTTTTTCCGAAACCTTTTGTGCCGTACGACCACTGATCCCGGTATCAATTTCATCAAACACAAGTGCATCGATATCATTTTTATCTGCAATCACTGATTTAATTGCAAGCATAATTCTGCTTAGTTCACCTCCGCTGGCACACTGTGAAAGTTTTTTCAAAGGCTCTCCAAGATTTGTACTTATGTAGAATTCAACCTCTTCGGCACCATTCTCACCTATTTCCGTAAGTTCACTGAGTCTGACTTCAAAAACCGAATATTCAAAATTAAGTTCTTTCAATGCCTTTGTCAGCTTGTCTGATAAATCTGCTGCTGCCTTCTTTCTTTTTGGTGTAAGAATTGCACATAATTCATCAAGCTTCGCTTTTGATTCATCTCTGATTTTTTTCAAATCCAAAAGATATTTATCAAAATCCTCATATACGGCCAGCTTCTTCCTGCACTCTTCTGCATATTTTTCTATTTCAGCAACAGAATTACCATACTTATTTTTAAGTCTGTTTATAACATCAAGTCTTTCTGAAACCTCCGCAAATTCTTCCTCACTTCCCGAAAGACTTTCATTATAATCTCTTATTTCAGAGCCTGTCTGCATTATCTGCTCACTCAAAAGATTCAAATTTTCTACTATTTCCGAAAGCTTCTCATCATTTACCGGCAGCCTTGAACATGCCCTTAGAGCTTCATCAACCCTTGATGCAGCAGAATTTCCATCATCTGCTATCGCATCCAGACAAACAGAAAGACTCTCTGTAATTTTTCCGACATTACACAGAATTCTGAATCTCTCATTCAGATTCTCATCCTCGCATTCCTTAATCGCAGCAGCCTCTATCTCATCAAGTTCATAACGAATAAGATCAATTTCACGTTCACTCTTCCGTCCCTGCAAATGTGCCTCTTCATATTCCTTTTCCGCTTCCTTATAAGTTCTGTGCTGCTCTCTTATTTTTTTCAGAAGCTCATCCGATCCGGATATCATTGAATCAACAATACCACGTTGTGCATTCTTATAAAGTAATGACTGATGTTCATGCTGTCCGTGAATATCAATCAGTTCATCAGCAAGCTGTCTTACTATATTCTGAGACACAACCTCACCGTTAATTCTGAGTATACTTCTTCCTGATGCAGTAATTTTTCTGGAAATTATCACCTGACCATCAGCAGCAAGATCATTTTCCTCAAGTATGCTTTTTATTTTTTCACTTTCCGTCTCAAAAATAAGTTCAATAAGTGCATAATCCGATTTCTTTCCCAAAACATCTTTCTGCACTTTACTGCCCAAAACAGCAGACAGGGAACCGATAAGTATTGACTTTCCGGCACCTGTTTCTCCTGTAAGAGCATTGAATCCCTTTCCGAACTCCAGCCGCACTTCATCAATAATTGCAAAATTCTTTACATATAAGCTAACCAGCATAACATTACCTCACTTTGATTTCTGCACAAAACCAGTGGGATATTTATCAATCTATTTCCACATTGTGATATACATTCTGTACATCGTCATCATCATCAAGGAGATCCATTGTTCTGTTGAAATTCTTAACATCCTGTTCATCGGCAAGTGTCACGTATGTCTGAGGAATCATTGTAACCTCTGCCTCAACCATTGGTATTCCTGCATCTTCCAGAGCCTGTCTTATTTCTGAAAAATCCGCAGGTGAAGTATATACTTCATAGCTGTCCTCTTCTTCTGAAAAATCTTCAGCTCCCGCATCAAGTACAGTCATCATAAGTTCATCTGCATCACCGTCATATTCTTCCTTATCTATTACAATCAGACCTTTTTCATCAAACATGTATGAAACACATCCCTGTGTTCCTATGCTTCCCTGTCCCTTTGTAAACGCATTTCTGATATTAGATGCAGTTCTGTTTTTATTATCCGTAAGTGCTTCTACAATAATTGCTGACCCCTTTGGTCCATATCCTTCATATGATACAAATTCATAATTTACCGCATTTGCATCTCCAGCAGCCTTCTTAATACTTCTTTCAATTGTATCATTAGGCATGTTGTTTGATTTAGCTTTTGCAATAATATCTTTAAGTTTTGAATTGTTGTTCGGATCAGGTCCGCCCTCCTTTACTGCTACGGCAATCTCACGTCCTATTCTTGTGAAAATTTTTCCTTTAGCTGAATCATTTTTTTCCTTCTTATGCTTGATATTAGCAAATTTTGAATGTCCTGACATTTTTATTCCTCCGTATATTAATTATTTCCAAGCAGTCGGTTTATTAAAACCATTGCTGCATTTGCCTTTTCTCCGGATTTCATGACACACATTATTGTATCATCTCCGGCAATACAACCAACCATCCCGTCAAGCATCATCGAATCAATCGCTGCACCGACGGCTGATCCCATTCCTATGTTGGTTCGTATCACAAGTATATTTTCGGCTGTGTCTACAACCTTTACGGCATCTCTGAGAATTCTGATGTGTCTTTTACTTTCATCTTCACTCTTTACATCATGCCTGTATCTGGTATAAATCTGCTTTCCTCCGGGACCTATCATCTTAGTTAGTTTTAGTTCTCTTATGTCCCTGGATACGGTAGCCTGTGTTACATTAAACCCCGATTTTTTTAGTCTGTCACAAAGTTCTTCCTGTGTCTCAATCTCATAATTGGAAACCAGATTAAGAATCTGATTATGTCTGGCTGATTTCATATTCCCTCCAAACCAATAAATTAGGTAAGCTTGGTATTAAGCATGTCAACAAAAGAAAAATCCGGAAGCATGCACATTTTACATTTTGTGTCTGCTCTCTTGATTATTACTTCTTCTCCCTGACCAAGCTTTCCATAACCTACACCATCTGCCGTTATGTATGCATCATCAGATTCATTATGTCTGAATCCTCCAAGCTTTATCCTTATCACATCTCCCGCAGAAATCACGAAACTTCTGGCATTAAGTGCATGAGGACATATCGGAGTCACAAGCATAACTCCCGTGTTGGGTTTTACAATAGGTCCTCCCGCACTCAGATTATATCCGGTTGAGCCTGTAGGAGTCGAAATAATTATTCCGTCACACTCATATTTACCAAACAACTGGTCATTTACATATACCATTATCCCAACCAACTGTGAATAACCGCCACGGCTTATTACAATATCATTTAAAGCATCACATGATTTTCTTCCTCCGCACGATAATTTTAATTTCATACGATAGTCCAGTATATAATCATCATCCATCAGCCTTTTTATTGCCGATATGGCATTTGACGCCTCTGTCATTGTCAGAAACCCGAGACTTCCCATATTAATTCCGAACAAAGGGATGTCTTTGTCATGAAGTTCCTTTGATGCCTGCAAAAATGTTCCGTCTCCCCCAAGAACCAATATACATTCAGCCTCATCAGGAATATCCTGAGATAAGGTATAATATTCATTCTCCGGTGCCTGTGGAACAATATAGCACGTCCCTTCATTTTCCTCAATATATTTCTTTATTTCCTCAGCAAGCTCTGCCGTTCCGCTTTTGCTTCTGTTTGCAACAATACAAAAATGTTTCATACACGTCTCCGGTATTTGCTCTATGCTTCATTTTCAAGATTATTATGTGCCGCCTCAACTAATTCTGCCGCCTCTTTAACAAAAAATGAAACGTCTGCCGTTTCTTCTTTTGAACTTTTTCTCATATGGAGCAGATATTCAATATTTCCTTCAGGTCCTTTTATAGGTGAAAAAGTAAGATTCAATGGTGTAAAACCATTTTCCTTTACAAATTCAAGCATTTTTAAAACAACTTCCAAATGTACTGACTTATCTCTTACCACACCTTTTTTCCCGACTTTTTCACGTCCTGCCTCAAATTGAGGTTTTATGAGACATACTATTTCACTTTTATCCGCCATGAGTTCCCATACCGGATTAAGCACCTTCGTCAAGGAAATAAACGCAACGTCTATTGACACAAAATCAACTTTTTCTCCTATATCATCAGGAGTAACATATCTGATATTTGTTTTTTCCATGGACACAACTCTTTCATCCTGTCTGAGTTTCCATGCAAGCTGGTTCGTTCCCACGTCAATTGCATAAACCTTTGAAGCTCCATTTTGAAGCATACAATCGGTAAACCCTCCCGTACTCGAGCCTACATCCATACATACTTTACCGGTAAGATTAAGCTTATACTCATTTATTGCCTTTTCAAGTTTCAGTCCGCCCCTGCTTACATATTTAAGCTTAGGAGTTTTTACCGTTATCTCAACCGTTTCGGGAAACATCGTTCCGGCTTTGTCTTCCCTGGATCCGTCAACAAAAACCTCACCTGCCATTATTACAGCTTTTGCTTTTTCCCTCGAGTCGGCAAGTCCTCTTTTAACAAGTAATACATCAAGTCTTTCTTTCATCAGGAATCCTTTCTTATGGATGCATATCTTTCAGAAACTCTCTTATATACGGATTCTGCATCAAGTCCGTACTTCTTTCTGAGTTCTCCCTGAGTTCCATGCTCAATATAATCATCAGGAAGACAGATGTTTTCAAATTTGCCTCTGTAACCGTTTTTATATAAGAAAGCTGATACATGTTCTCCATATCCTCCGCTCTCAATTCCTTCCTCTATAACAACGGTAAGTTTATGCCATTTTGCCATTTTGGAAAACATTTCACTATCTATCGGAGACGTAAATCTTGCATTGACCAACGTCACGCTTATGCCGTCACTTTCAAGCATATAAGCTGCATTGCAGGCAGCTTCAAACACTCCTCCGACAGCAATTATTGCCAAGTCCTTTCCCTCTGCAACCAATTCCGATTTTCCATCCAAAATTTCTGTACATTCCAAACCACTCTCATAAACCGGTCCTTTAGGATACCTTACAACAATCGGTCCTTCACAGTTTAATGCATATTCAAGCGATTTAACAAGTTCCTGTTTATCTTTTGGTGATATTACCTTAATACCCGGTATGGTTGAAAGAAATGCAATATCATAAATTCCCTGGTGTGTTTTTCCGTCATCCCCTACTAATCCGGCCCGATCAACGACAAATACCACATGTTTCCCCGTCATACAGACATCATGGATTATCTGATCGTACGAACGCTGAAGGAATGTAGAATAAATGCATACAACCGGCTTCATGCCCGAAGATGCCAACCCCGATGCAAATGTTACTGCATGTTCCTCGGCTATTCCTACATCAAAAAACTTTTCAGGAAAACGATGCCTGAATTCACCCAACCCTGTTCCGTCCGCCATTGCCGCCGTAATTGCAACAATTGACGAATCTTTTTCAGCAAGTCTGCATATAGTGTCACCAAAAACCTTTGTATAACTTTCACCCGTTTTAGCCTTAATTTCACCTGTCTTCATATCAAAAGCACTTATACCATGAAATTTGCTTGGATTTTTCTCAGCGAAAGCATAACCCTTGCCTTTTTTTGTTACAACATGCACTACTACCGCACCTCTGTAACTCATAGCCGCTTCCATCGCCCTGTTTAAATCTTCTATACTGTGTCCGTCAACCGGTCCGAAATAACCGAGTCCCATGTTTCTGAATAACTCACCCGGAATAATAAGATCCCTTATAGAATCCTTGGTCTTTTTAAGTTTTGATGCAACTTTTGAACCAAATTCCGTTTTACCCAAAACATTTTCAATATCACCCTTAAAGTCAATATACTTTGAATCAGTTCTTATATGCCCAAGATATGTTGCTATACCGCCTACATTTCTTGAAATCGACATTTCATTATCATTGAGTATGATGATAACATTTGACTTTATTCTTGCAAGATTATTCATCGCCTCATAAACCATGCCTCCGGACATTGAGCCATCACCTATTACCGCTGCGATGTGATATTTTTCATTTTTCAAATCTCTTCCGGCTGCATACCCTGCCGCAACCGAAAGGCTCGTTGAACTGTGTCCTGCATCATATGAATCACACGGACTTTCTTCTTCTTTCGGAAAACCGCTTAACCCACCGTATTTTCTCAGGGTATTCATTTCATTCAGGCGACCTGTAAGCATCTTATGAACATATGACTGATGACCCACGTCCCATATTATTTTATCCTCCGGAAGGTTAAAACACAAATGGAGAGCCATTGTAAGTTCAACTGCCCCCAAATTACTGGCAAGATGACCTCCGGTTTCCGAAACATTTTTTATAAGAAACTGTCTTATTTCCTTGGCCAGTTCCGGCAGCTTATCCTTCGGTATTTTCTTTATGTCATTCGGTCCTTTTATCCTGCTTAGATAAATTCCCATAACTACCTCCAAAGACTTTTCGTCTTTTATCTGTCTCTTTCTATAAGTGAAACAAGAAGTTCCTTAAGGAAACCTTCCTTGCCCAGAAGAGAATCAAGTATATTTCCGGCATCAGACGTCATTTCTTCTACCGCCTGCTGCGATTTTTCCAAACCATGTATTGTAACATAAGTTGTCTTGTTATTCTCCTTATCACTGTGAACCGGCTTTCCCAACACTTCATCAGTACTTGTTTCGTCGAGAATATCATCTTTTATCTGGAATGCAAGTCCAACCTTTCTTCCAACCGTTTCAAGACTGTGTGCCGCATCTTTTCCGGCTCCCGCAAGTACCGCTCCCGCCATCACGGATGCTTCAAGAAGTGCCCCTGTTTTCTTTGAATAAATAAAATCAAGTTCACGATCATTAAGCACACTTCCGGTTTTTTTAACATCAACCGCCTGTCCGCCTACCATACCATAGATTCCTGATTTTTCAGCTATTATCTTCATTGCATAAGCTGCATTCTCAGTCTTTCTTGCATCACCACTTGATGCTGCTGAAACAATTGCCGTCGCCATTGTTTCATAAGCAAGATTAAGCAAGGCGTCTCCTGCAAGAATCCCCATATCTGCACCATACTTTGCATGAGTAGTCAGTTTTCCCCTTCTGTACATGTCATTATCCATATCCGGAAGGTCATCATGAACCAATGAATACGAATGAATAAATTCCATGGCCGCCATAAACGGATAAACCATTCTTTCTGCATCCTCAGGATTTCCTCCGAATTCTTCAAAAGAAGCCAGCATGATTATAGGTCTCAGTCTTTTTCCACCATTAAGCACACTGTATGACATTGCCTCTTTCATAAAATCAGCATCCCCTGTCTCTTTCGGCAGATACTTTTTAACGGCATCTTCCGCCTGTTGCTTTTTTTGTTCTAATTTATATTTAAACTCATTTACTTCATTCATTTAACTTTACCTCAGACCTCTGTGCCTTCCTCAAGAATCGTAAGCTGTCTCTCTATTCTGTCTATCATCCCAGTACAATCCTTCAATCGGATAACACCTTTTTTATACAGTTCAAACGACTCTTCAAGACTTATGTCAGCACTTTCCATCTTTCTGACAATCTCATCCAATTCCCTGATTCCCTCTTCAAGAGATGATGGTTTATTGATTTCTTCCATATTTGTCTCCTCATAACAAACCCGCAAAAAGCATATCGTCATACATTTTAGTGTTTGTCCTCATGGCGAACCTGTAACTCACCATATTCAATATTTTCAATATTACACAAAAGACTGCCGTCTTTTAATGTAACGCTTATTCTTTCACCCGCTGCCGTCTCTTTTACGCTTCTAACTGTCATACCATTCTTTGATATATATCCATAGCCGCTTTCAATTTTTTCAAGCGGAGACAGCCTTCTGAGTTTCTCATGAAAAATATCCATCTGATGACTGGTCTGTGCCAGTTTTTTATGCATTTCATCATATATTTCATCAGAAAGTCTCTCAAGAGTACGAATTGTATCATCAAGATTTCTTCTTGCAAGTTCCGTCATTCTGTATCTGACCGACTCAAGCTTTTCCTTTTTTCTTTCGATGATTTTTCCCGGATTAAAATACTCGATGCTTCTCTCACTTTTTTCCAGAATGTCTCTTGCCCTGTCTATGCGGTATGCCACTCCATAAAGAAGTTCTGAATGAACATCTACCAGGTACTGTTCGAGAGCAGTATATTCATATACTGCCATTTCCGCTGCGGCACTCGGCGTAGGGGCTCTTAAATCCGCAGCATAATCGGTAAGTGCCATGTTTATTTCATGTCCGACTGCCGATATTACCGGTGTTTTTAATTCATAAACCGCCCTTACAACAGCTTCCTCGTTAAATGACCACAAGTCCTCTATCGAACCGCCGCCACGCCCCAGAATAATCACATCCGTCCCATATGCATCAAGTCTTCTCAATGCCTTAACTATTGATGACGCAGCACGTTCTCCCTGAACTATTGCCGGTGCATGAACGATACGAACATACGGATTACGCCTCCATGTCACATTCTCAATATCGTGCATTGCAGCAGCATTTTCTCCGGTAACCACGCCAAGCGTCTTTATATAATTCGGAATTTTTTTCTTATGACTGTTGTCAAATAACCCCTCTTTATAAAGTCTGTCTTTGAGCTCACTGTATTTTTCATAAAGCTCCCCCATGCCGCTTTTCTTTATTGATGAGGCGTAAAATCTGTAATTGCCGTCCCTGACATAAACATCTATCTGTCCGTCGGCTTCCACGCTTTGTCCGTCTTCCAACTTAAAATCAAGACCATTCATTCTTTTGCCGGAAAACATTACACAGTTAAGCTGCGATTTACCATCTTTTAAAGAAAAATAAATATGTCCGGAATTATGATATTTGCAATTAGAAACTTCTCCCTTTATGCAAATGCGTCCTAAAACGCAATCCCGGACAAATATATTTTTAATGTAGGAGTTTACCTGCTCAATTGTATATATCTTACTCATTGGCCTTTCGGTTCTTCTCCAGTTTTCCTAAAATACCATTGATAAATGCCTGGGATCCATCATCTCCGCCATATGCCATGGCGAGAACCACGGCTTCGCTGATCGCAACGGCCTCAGGAACATCTTCATCATAATATATCTCATATACAGCCATTCGCATGATCGCAAGATCAATTCTGCTCATGCGCTCGAGCTTCCAGCCTTCACTGACCCCTGCAATCATCGGGTCAATAACTCCGAGCCTCTCACTTACTTTTTTATATCTTTCAACAACCTGTTTTATTTCTTCATCTTTAAGATTCTCTGCAAATTCATGAAAGTAAAGCTCAAGCTGTTCCTCCATCTCGCTTTTCTCATAAAACTCACTAAGGTAAATTAAAAATACAACATGTTTTCTTTTGTCAGTTTGTCTCATAAAGGGACCTCCTAGTCAGGTTAATGCTTATTCTTTATCAAGCTCAATACCGGAAATTCTGATATCAACGCATGAAACCCTGAGTCCGGTCATACTCTCTATTGACTGTTTAACCTTCTCCTGAACCTCTGCAGATGTCTTAGGAATGCTGTACCCATACCTCAGAGAAAGTGTAAGCTTAACCGTTACAACATCATCTGAAACATTTATTACAACACCTTTTGAAAGATTCTTAACACCCAGTTTCTTAACAATATCATTTGTTATATTTCCACTCATTGAAGCAACGCCTTCAACCTCTGTTGCCGCAACCCCGGCAATTGAAGCAATTACATCATCAGCTATTTTTACGTTTCCGCATGGATTCTCAATATCTACAGTTGCAGAATAGCTTGTTACATTCTTTTCTCCCATTGATGCTTCCTCCATCAAAAATATTTGAGGCTTTATGCAGACTAACCCCACTTTCAGCCTTATATGCTGTTTCATTATAACAGAGTCCGCCGTTTTTTCCAAGTGTTAAATTATACGGTTCATACACAACTCATTTTTATCCGAAAATTTTACTTTTATTCCTCTGTTACGGCATTTGAAATTACAATATTTGATGCATCAGTTCCGGCCTTTCTCATAACCACATCCTCAATTTTTGCCACATCCGAATCTGTAAGGGACATTGAATTAACCACTATATCAACTTTACCTTCATTTATGTAACACACGGTTTCATATCCCTTTGCCTCCAAAAGAGTTTCCAGCTCATCCTCTAATCCGGCATCGTTCGTCATGTTAATAAGACTCTCTGCAGCAGTCTTTTTCGAAGTTTCATCTGCCTGCGAATCATTTATTATTCCCTGAAGCACTTCTTTATTTGCTGCCCTCACCTGCTCCCTGTTAAGTTTTGCATTTCCAAAAAATCCGCTTCCCAATACAGTGCTTGCAAGAACCGCATCCCCGATTTCACCGTCCGTTGCATCTGTGCCGTTATCCGAAACCTCAACCTCATCACCGGAAACGCTTCTGTCATCCTCATCTGCAGGATCAATATCCGGCTGTGTAAATACATTACCATCCGACAACGACGATTCCGCGTCTTTACTTTCCATAAGTTCTTCGGCTTCAGTTCCCGACGGATTAACTTTTCCGGACTGTCCGGTAAGATTCAGATACCCTGCAATTATTATCATAACTGCAAGTGCTGCAATTATTACCTGATTTTTCCTGACAACCTTTTTAAAAAAACCTTTACTGTTTTCCTTCATATCACCCTCCAAATTTATGTTTTCAGTCTGTATATCTGTATTTTATGAGCCGGTATATCAAATAATGACTGACATACATTAATTATCTGTTCTTTAACCTTATAGTCATCAGCTCCATCACATAATACACATACCCCTGTCATTTCAGGTGCAATAAACACCTCCGCATTTCCGACTCCATTCATGTTTTCAAGTGTATCCTTTAGTCTGCTTTCATAATACTTTTCATCTTCCTCATAGCTTTGCGAAATAGTGCCTGTTTTCACTGATGTATCTTTTTTATTTTCATCCGAAAATGACAGTGACAGCAATACAAGTCCGCATACAAACATTACAATCACACCGGGTGTGAGACTTTTTTTTATTTTTTTCAGGTTTTCACTCATCTGCTGCCTCCACCGGACTTTCTGCATATTCGCTCTCCATATGATAATAGTCTGCCAGATATTTTTTTATCGAAGGAGCATTGGATTCGTTATCAGTAGAAAAAGTTACACTATATTCCCCACCACTCTCCTTTATTTCTATATCAGTTTCTCCATATCCCGATGTTCTGAGTGAAGCCTCTATTTCCTCTTCCGTTCTTTCAATGGCATAATCATTTATCATCTTACTTCTTTCTTCCTCAACAATTTCAAAACTTGCCTCCGGACAACTGATTTCTTCAAATCCCGAAATCATGTTTCCGTCAACAAATATTCCATAAACAGAATTAAGTGCATAAATTATCGTAATCATTCCTGCTATAAATTTAAGATAACTTTCATATCCGCTTCCTGCACTTATATTAAGAATTCCCGACACTATTATCATCAGTATCACCATATTACCCGCAAAATCCTTAAATACTCCCATAAAACAGCACCATTTTCCCTATTTACTTTCTATCTTTACTCATTCTAAAGTCCTGTTCCCACTGCTAAAATAACAATAAGTATTATAAACAGAAATGCTGCGGTCAGTGACGTTTTCAAAAGAAGGCTTATTGCCGCTGCCGTATCTGACATCAATGCCGTTATTCTCTTATCTGCAACCGGTTCCGTCACTGCGCATGATATCCTTATGACAAAACCAACCGCAAAAATTTTTGTGATAGGTACGGCACACAAAATAATAATTGCAATCACTCCTCCTGCACCGATTATATTTTTAAGTACAATTCCCGCCGAAAGAACAGTTTCTGCCGCCGTACTTATTCCGTTTCCCAGTATCGGTATTACCCCCGCTGCCTTTTGCAGTAATGACCTTTTTAGCTTTTCGGTTCCCGGACTCAAAAGACTCTGTATTCCGCTTAAAAAGATAACCAGAGAAACCAAAAACTTATTTCCCCAGCCTATGATCATACCGGCAAGTTCCGTCATCTTTGTAAACATACCACTTTTTGTTACATGGTTTGCAATTGAAAGACAAAGGTAAATATCCGTCAGCGGCAAAATAAAATTTAAAAGCATTTTTTCTCCCAGTGTAATTATGAACATACTTATGGCATACATGGATGCCGCCGTAGTAGTGCCGCATCCATAAGCAATTCCCATCATATATGCAGGAGTCAGAACACCCATAAATTCCGTCACTTCCGACAAGATTTCCTTAGTCATGAGCATTACCGTCGCATACATTCCGGCAAGTAAGTTAATTACAAGCATATACATTATGTAAAAAGCGGTATTACCTGTTATTCCATTACCGTAAATCTCAGTGAACGGTGTAAAAAAAGCTACCAGTGCCGTGAGCAGAAGAATCGAGGAAAAACATGAAAGTTCTTCTTCCAGTGCATGCAGGCAGGAATTTAAAACACTTTCTGCAAGTCCTGTTACTGAAAACTCATTTTCACCTTTCAGCGCATTTTCTACATATTCACGAAAACACATTTTTCCTTCGGTTTTACTATCAAGATATGTATCAATCTCAGTATAATCAACATCCGGTATTCCATTGTAATCATAGTCATCCGCTTCAGCCCTGCAAAAAGCAGAAAGAATCAAAACCATAAAAACAAAAATCGACCTTTTCATCATATGACATCACCGCTTAACCGCAAAACAACTCAATGGTTTCAACCAGACTCGTGAGCACCGGCATACTTATTGCTAAAATAGTAAGCCTTGAGACAAGTTCTATCTGCTTGGCAATAGCACTGTTTCCGGCATCCCTGCAGAGACTTCCTGCAAAGTCACCCACATAACTTATTCCAAAGCACTTTAACAAAAGGCTTATATATTCCTGATTTATGCCTGTCCGATTCACAAGACCTGTTATGCTGCTCAAAATTCCGGAAAGTATCTCCGCTCCATACCAGACTATATATAATCCGGCGCACATAGCCGTCATAAGCCTGTATTCCTTCTTATCTTCCGGAAGCTGGGTAATAAGTATGACCGCCAGTAAACCTACCGCTGCTATTCTGATCATAAATCAAACAGAACCTCTATCGTATTGAACAATTCAGCTATAAGAGGAACTACCCAATATAAAACAAGTATGAGTCCTGCAAGACTGGCAAGAAATGCCTGATCCTCCCGTCCGGAATGCTTAAGAACCTGTCCCAGCACAGAAACCAGAATTCCGACCGCTGCTATCTTATATATTATTGAAATAGTCATTAAAGAAAACTCCCTAAATAATAACCAGAACCAGGAATACTCCCGCCAAAACGCCGGTCTTAATATACAGATTTTCCTTCTGTTTAAGCTCATCATTAAGTATTTTAATCCTGCAGTCAGAGTCAAGAACATACCTTTCAAAAACATTTTTCTGCATTTCCGTATCAAGTATTCCTAGACTCTCACCCAGCCTTTCAATACTGTTTCTGTCACATTCCTCAAGCTCCGACAGATTTTCTTCCGATGCTTTTCTTACGGATTCCGCCACCCGGACACCATCATAATCTTCAAGTATTTCTATAGTACTTTTAAAAAACTGCTCTGCCTGTTTATCAATAC
Source organism: uncultured Lachnoclostridium sp. (assembly GCA_964572955.1). Lineage (GTDB taxonomy): Bacteria > Bacillota > Clostridia > Lachnospirales > Lachnospiraceae > UBA3775. The sequence continues at coordinate 13,320 of CAZNGY010000025.1, read as the reverse complement.
CGGCAGATACCATGCGCATCGCTTCTGTCAGTGGAAGTTTTTCATAACTTATAAAGCTTTCCAGTTTTCTCATTGAATCCCGCAATGTAACCAATAATGCAATTCTTCCTTTTAAGCGGCTGACGGCTTGTTTTGCAATCATCGCCGATGCACAGATAATCATTAACGCTCCTGCAATTTTCAATGCCATCATCTGTCTCCATATATCCCCTCTACAGTCCCCGGTGCAGGATTTTTTCCAAGACATACAACTCTTTTAAAATACCCTTCCTCTATAAGCTCTCTGATAACATGGTTTTTCTTTACATCTTCAATCCCCGAACCATGTGCAGTTGCCAAAACCCTGCACCCTGAAACAGCTGCAATTCTCAAACTCATCGCATCCTCGGCCGTTCCAATCTCATCAACAGCTATAACCTCAGGAGACATAGAACGTATAAGCATTCTGATTCCAATGTTTTTAGGACACCCGTCCAACACATCCACTCTGCTTCCCAGATTAGCCTGCATATTTCCCTGATACATCGCCGCAATTTCCGATCTCTCATCAGAAATTCCTACTGTTATCCCTTTTTCCGAAAGTACTCTTACCACATCTCTCAGCATCGTGGTTTTCCCGCATCCGGGCGGACTTACAATAAGTGTATTAACAAACTCTTCGGAAGTAAAAATATAAGGAATTATTTTTCCGGAACATCCAAACACTTCATGTGCCACTCTGATATTGATTGAGGATATATTTCTTATTGTTCTGACCTTTCCGTCCCCTACAACAGTCCGTCCGCATATTCCTGCCCTGTGGCCTCCCGGCAAGGTTATAAACCCACGACTCACTTCTTCTTCCACTGCATACATTGAGTAATTGCTGATATACTCAACAGTTTCTTTCATATGCTGTTCACTTAAAACAATCCGGGACACATCATTTGCCTCACATAACCCTTTTGTTCCGAGAGTCTGTTCCTTTCCCCTGTACTTTACATATATGGGAAAGCCTGTCCTAAGCCTTATCTCATTTAGCATGGAAGGTTCTTTTATCCCCATTCCTGCCGAATTTCTAAGTTCTTTGGGCAGTACCCTCAAAACACTTTCAAACTCTCTCATTTTTCTGATTCACCTCTTTTCATTTGAAATATATGCCTGTACCATACGATATATTCCTTTGAGAAGTTAACTAAAGTAAATCCTATCTGTATACCGAACGTACCTCGCCTCCGGGAAAATATTCATTAAGAATTTCTTCGCAGCTTTTTCCGTCTTCGGCCATTGCTCCCGCACCGGTCTGGCTCATACCTGCACCATGCCCGTAACCTCCACCTCTTATTACAATTCTGCCATCAATTATATCTATGTAAAAAAAAGCACTCGGAAGCATATTCATTCCTGTTCTCGTACTTTCGTCATTCAATACTACTTCATAATCTCCCGGTTTAAGAATTTCTCTTATAAGATTCTGACCTGATACCGTAAAACTTCCCATTTCACCCTTTATTTCAAGTGTAAGCACAATACCTGATTTCCCTCTCTCAACAACCTTTATATCATTTATATTTCCTATATTTGTGTTATCTGTTTCATTGCCCTGTGCGTCATAAAACCTTATGCGCTCATTATCTTTTCTGTTAACCGCACGCAAAACCAATTCTTCTGCGTAATCCGAAAGACTATAATTAACTTTATATCTGTACCATTCATTACCACTGTCGTATACATCAATCTTTTCCCGTACCAGCGCTTCACCTGCCATATATGTAATTTCACCTCTGTCAATAAATGCTCTGAATGTATCTTCATCATCAAAAGTCGTTTCAAGCCTTCCTTTACCTACAAGTCCGCATCTGTAACATCCATTTTCCACATTCCCCCATACTTCGTCTATACCTGCACTCAATCCGCATGAAGCAGCATAGTAATACGTCTTCAATATTTCATCACCGCTGTAAAGTATCATTCCGTTTGTTTTATCCACAGCCTGATTTACCCTTAAGTCCTCGTCACTGCTTTTATAAACCTGACAATTTACACTGTCATCTACATGTGCTCCATAAACCGCATATGCACTCCCTTCCATTTGTTTATACACAAAACTTCTCGCACATATACTTTGACTCATTAATGCTTCTTCAGGATAATCTGCCGGCATTTCACTCGGAACCACACCATACAGATACTCTTCTACAGGCAGTTCATTAATCACAACCAGTCCCTCATCTCTGCATGAAATAATTATATCCCCTCTGTAATAAGGAACCCTTCCGTTTCTGCTTATACTGCTTACACCAATTTCCCCTTCCTCAGCAGAAAACATTATATAACTGACGTTTCCCTTAGTTTCCTCAAAATCTGCTCTCGTAATCACAATTTCCTCTAACTCAGCACACTCTTTTTCCTCAGATGCATCACCTGTTTTTCTAATCATCTTCATACCTGTTTCAGAAACAATACTTACACTTTCATGAAATTCAGAAGCATATCCTGATGTTTTAAGCAAAACCCTTACTTTATTTTCAGGATTATCGTCAACCACGGCAGCCTGAATCTTATCTTCAAAGAGCACAAATCTTACATTTTCATATCCCAAAAGATATTCTTCCGTATTTCTGATTTCATATGGACCGGGAGATGTTCTGTATATTCTCATATTTTCTGAACAATCAAACCCTCCATATCCCTCTATCTCTACCACTCCTTCACCCGCAGATAAAACTTTTCCGTATATTTCAGTGGTTTTTATTGTGATTTTTTTTATTAAATTTTTTTCGATTATCAAGTCTGCAATACAGCCTTCCATATTTTCTTCAACTGCAGAGCTTGTCTCCAAAGAGACTGTTCCTTCATCACACAAAAAATCCATATGCCGGCCATCGAACGAAATTATATAAATATTTTTATATTCCTGTACTCCATCCGCTCCTGCCATGTGTTCGGCTTCTCCTGCCCTGACGCAGGCATAATGATAATTGACAGCCTGTTTCATAACAAACCCCAATATGATAAAAAAAACCGAAACAATGGATATCATCATTAACATCTTTTTTATTCCTTGCATCCATCATCCCCCAGAAAAAAGTGGTTCAAAAAAAATAAACGGGGGATTAAAAATCCTCCGTTTATCCGTTGTTTCCATTCAATTTATCTTTTGTAAATATCAGCCTATAACATCCTGCATATTATACAGTCCGTGTGGTTTTCCTGCCAAAAACTTAGCTGCATTAACGGCACCTTTTCCGAATACATCTTTAGAAAATGCCGTATGCTTTATTTCTATCACCTCATCAAGACCGGCATAAATAACACTATGCTCACCTACAATAGTGCCGCCTCTGACAGCCGAAATACCAATTTCCTTTTTAGGTCTTTTTTCGCTTCTTACAGATCTGTCATATACGTACTCATATTTCTCATCAAGTTCTTCATTAATTATATCTGCAAGTGCAAGTGCCGTTCCGCTTGGTGCATCTTTTTTCAGATTATGATGTTTTTCTACAATTTCAATATCGAAATCTTCTGCCAACACGTTAGTTGCTGTTCTGAGAAGCTTCATGATTGTATTTATTCCAAGCGACATATTTGCCGAACGGAGTATTGTCATTTCTTCTGATTCTTTAACGATATATTCTACTTCTTCTTCCGTATATCCTGTCGAGCAAAGAACCATAGGTATATCCTTTTTCTTTCCGTCAGCCAAAAGCTCCTTTATACCTTTTGGTGTAGAAAAATCTATTACGACATCCGCATTCTCCTTAACATCCGCAAGTGAAGAATATATCGGATAACCCGCAAGCGGATTTTCGGTTATGTCTATTCCGGCAACTATTTCAGCATTGTCATCATTGGAAACAATATCAGAAATAACTCTGCCCATATGACCGTTGCAGCCTCTAAGTATAATTCTTGTCATCTTTTCCTCCAACAAGGGAATCTCCCCTTTATTCCATCCGACGTATATCTGTATTTTTCATTTGGTTAAATAAGTCCTACCGCCTTCATTTCAGCTGCAAGCTTTTCTGCATTTGCATCTTCCATTTCCGAAAGAGGCATCCTGAGTGAACCAACATTCATACCCATAAGATTACATGCTTTTTTAACAGGTATAGGATTTACTTCACAGAATAATGCATTAATAAGAGGGAGATACTTGAGCTGAATATCTCTTGCTTTCTCCACTTCGCCTTTAAGAAACAGCTCAACCATGTCATGTGTTTCCCTTGGTGCAATATTACTGAGTACGGAAATAACACCTTTTCCTCCGAGAGAAAGAATTGGCAGTACCTGATCATCGTTTCCTGAATAAATATCCATTTTGCAGTCAGTAAGCTGTGCAATCTTTGCCACCGCTGATAAATCACCGCTTGCCTCTTTCACTGCAACAATGTTCTCTACGTTTTTATAAAGATAAGCTATTGTCTCCGGTGTCATTTTGCATCCGGTACGTCCCGGAATATTGTAAAGCACCACCGGAATGCTTACAGATTCTGCTATGGCCGTAAAATGTGCAATAAGACCTTTCTGAGTTGCCTTGTTATAATATGGTGTAACTACAAGAATACCGTCTGCTCCGCACTTTTCTGCCTCTTTTGAAAGATAAATTGCAGTCTCTGTACAATTTGAGCCTGTTCCGGCAATTACAGGAATTCTTTTCGCAACTTTTTCTATACAATAACGGATAGTTTCAATATGCTCTTCATGTGAAAGAGTTGAAGCTTCTCCGGTAGTACCACACACAACAATGCAATCAGTTCCGTTTGCAATCTGAAATTCAATCATCTTGCCGAAGCTGTCATAATTAACACTTCCGTCTTCTTTCATTGGTGTGATAATAGCTGTACCTGAACCAGAAAATATAGACATAATAATACCTCCGAAAAAATTACTAATTTGTCTTATATTAGCATTTTACCATTGGAATGTCAATCTTAATGAACAGCCGCCGCCATTAAATCACTTTTAACCGCAGGCGTATATTCAAGCTTGCTTACAGACACCTCATATGCCGTTCTTTTTTCAATATCCGTATCATTTAGTTTTTTCTGATATTCTCTGGACTGAATTCTTCCCCAAAGAAGAACTCTTCCTCCTATATCAAAATTTTCGGCATATCTTGCATTTCTACCCCAACATATACATGGGATATAGTCACTTTTCCCGTACGGTCTGTTTACCGCCAGAAGAATGTCAGCTATTTCCCTTCCGAGAGGAGTTTTTCTGTACACCGGCTGTTTACATATATATCCATCCAGAAAAATGTAATTCGGCCTTACATCCTCCGGTTCATCGTCGAACACCTCAATTTCCCTTGCAAACACCGATAAAATCAATCTGTTCCTGCTTTCATCATGCCTGTTATATGATCTGAACTGCCCTGTAACAGCAACCTGCTTTCCGACAATATACTCATCCGGAGATATAAGCCTTTCGGATACCATCACCGGGATTATATCAAACGAATCAGACAGTCTTCTTGTCTTTACGTCTATCATATAAAATCCTTCTCCAAAAACATCATGGCTGAACGCAAAATCACTTACCACTTCTCCCGCCATTGTAACCTGGTTATTGTCAAATACCTTTTCTGTCATTTCTGCCTCCTAAATCGCATATCATTATTCTTCTATAGAGTTGCACGGCTTTCCGGTTCAATTCTGTTCATTATACCTTCAGCCGGAATTTCTTTAATGTCATATATATGTCACAGTTAGAATTATAATTTCCCAACCCTTCAAACTCAAGTTAATCTCATCCAAAAATAACGACTCTATATCCGCCTTTTAGACATTTTGATTCTGTCTTTCATGCTATATAAATATTCCGGAAACGGCAAAAAAATAACCTCAATATGAAAAGATTTTTCTTATCATATTGAGGTTTTCAATATTACTTTCTGTTTGCTCTCTTTCTTTCAAGAGAATCAAGTATCTTCTTTCTGATTCTCAATGACTGAGGAGTGACTTCAAGAAGCTCATCATTATCTATAAATTCAAGACACTGTTCCAAACTAAGCACCCTTGGCGGAACAAGTCTCAATGCATCATCTGCCGCAGATGAACGTGTATTGGTGAGCTGTTTCTTTTTACAGACATTTACCTCCACATCCTCTGACTTTCCATTCTGTCCGATTACCATTCCGGCATATACCTTTGCTCCCGGTCCGATAAATAAAGAACCTCTTTCCTGTGCATTAAAAAGTCCGTAAGTTATCGCTTCTCCGGATTCAAATGCAATAAGACTTCCCTGTTTACGGTACTGTATGTCACCCTTGTATGGCGCATATCCGTCAAACACCGTATTGATGATTCCCTCACCCTTGGTATCTGTCATAAATTCGCCTCTGTATCCGATAAGTCCTCTTGAAGGAATCTTAAATGTAAGTCTTGAAGATGATGTTCCGAATTGTGACATTGATATGAGTTCACCTTTTCTCTGTGAAAGCTTATCTATTACGGTTCCTGCAAATTCTTCAGGTACGTCAACTACAGCTTCTTCCATAGGTTCAAGAAGTTTTCCGTTTTCGTCTTTCTTATAGATTACCTCTGCCTTACTTACGGCAAATTCGTAACCCTCTCGACGCATATTCTCAATAAGGACGGAAAGATGAAGTTCTCCACGTCCGCTGACTTTGTACGCTTCCGTTGTTTCTGTTTCTTCCACTCTTAAACTTACATCAGTATTAAGTTCTCTGAAAAGTCTTTCACGAAGATGTCTTGACGTTACGAACTTACCCTCTTTGCCGCAAAGAGGTGAATCATTAACACAGAAATTCATGCTTATTGTAGGTTCAGAAATCTTCTGGAAAGGTATTGCCTCCTGGTTATCAAGACCACATATCGTATCGCCGATATGAATATCAGGGATACCCGAAACTGCCACTATTGCACCTACCGATGCCTCAGTTACTTCCACCTTCTTTAAACCGTCAAATTCGTAGAGCTTACTTATTTTTACTTTTTTCTTCTTATCAGGATCATGATGGTTAAGTATCATTACTTCCTGGTTTACCCTGATGGTACCGTTGTCAACCTTTCCAACGCCGATTCTTCCGACATACTCATTATAATCAATTGTTGAAATAAGAACCTGTGTTCCTTTTGACTCGTCACCTTCCGGTGCCGGAATATGCTCAAGTATTGTTTCAAAAAGAGGTTCCATAGACTTTGGAGTATCCGTGAGTTCAAGTATCGCCACACCCTGCTTTGCAGATGCAAAAACAAATGGGGAATCAAGAACGTCATCATCCGCCTCAAGATCCATAAACAGTTCAAGAACTTCGTCTATAACCTCTTCAGGTCTTGCCTCCGGTCTGTCAATTTTATTTATACATACAATTACCGGCAAATGAAGTTCAAGAGCCTTTTTGAGTACAAACTTTGTCTGAGGCATTGCTCCTTCAAAAGCATCCACCACAAGAATCACTCCGTTTACCATTTTAAGAACTCGTTCAACTTCTCCGCCAAAATCAGCATGCCCCGGTGTATCAATAATATTTATCTTTACACCCTTGTAAACAACCGCCGTATTTTTACTGAGTATGGTGATTCCTCTCTCTTTTTCAATATCATTGGAATCCATTACTCTTTCTTCCACCACCTGATTGGTTCTGAATACACCGCTCTGTTTAAGCAGCTCATCAACAAGTGTTGTTTTACCATGATCAACATGGGCAATTATAGCTATATTTCTTACGTCTTCTCTTTTCATCATGTGCTCACTTCCGTTTGTTATTATCGTTCAGTGAATATTTTCTGCATAATGCAATTTTTTATCAATAAACAACCTGTATGATTTTATCACACAGAAAAGATAATTTGTATATGCGAAATCACCGAGATTTATTTCAAATTTTCCTGATTCTGATGCATTTTGCCAATTCCAAGACATTCATATAATCTGTTCTTCAGTTTTTTCATCTGCCACTCCCTGTTTCCGTTCGTAACATTGATGAAGTAAAGAAACACCAGACTGTTTACGGGATCTATGCTGACATAAGTTCCTGCCCAGCCGTCCCATCCAAACTCACCAAGTCCCGCACCATTAAGTCCTGCCTTACCACAGTCATCAAGCACTCTGCAAAGATTCCCATAATTATATCCCTGCAGCGAATACCAGTCTGCTGTCTCTCTCTGCCCAGCTGTAAGGTTTCCGGTTCTCATATATCTCACAGTTTCCGGCTTCATGATTGTAACCGCCTCTGAAGATGGCGAAAATTCAGCAGGAAGTGTCCCCTCATTCGCAAGCATTAATGCAAAAAGCCTGTAATCATTCGGTGTGGAAACAAGCCCTGCGCCTCCTGATTCAAACGCCGGTTTATATTTTCTGTCATAAGTTCCCAGGAACGGAGCCTCCCATTCCTTCCATTCTTTCAAATTTTGATCAAAATCGTGCATCGTCACAATTTTGTCCCATTTATCCTCAGGAACATAAAATCCTGTATCCTTCATCCCTAATGGTTTGAATATGTTTTCTTCAAGCCATCTGCCGTAACTCATACCGCTCACAACCTCTATTATCGCACCGAGTACATCTGCAGATAATCCATAATTCCAATGTTCTCCCGGCTCGTATATAAGCGGCATGCCTCCAACCATATTCATCAATTCCACAGTAGGAATCATTTTCTCTGGATATCCCTGTTCCATTGGCCAAAAGAGATTTTCTCCCAAATATTTTCCGGCGGCAGTCTGATCATTAGGATACTCCAAACCGCTTGTCATATCGAGCAGATTCTTTATTGTCATTCTTTTTTCAGCCGGTCTTGTTATCCCGTCAGGATTCATTATTTTTAGATCCTTAAACCCGGTCAGATATTTATCGACACCATCATCCGGAGATATCAGTCCTCTTTCAATCATTATCATCGTTGCCGCCGAAGTAACCGGTTTTGTCATGGAGAACATTTTAAAAATAGAATAATTACAAAGCTTTTTTTCATTTTTCAGATTATCCTTGCCAAATGAACCCGAATAAATTTCCCTATTATCTTTATAGATCATGCAGACCGTACCAATTGCAGCTCCCGAATCAATTTCTTCCTGCATTATTTTATCAATTTCCGGTTTAAGTTGTTTCATCTTCACCCTCCGTGATTAAATGTTTCACTCTTTTTTTCCGATATAATATGTTCCTGCAGCAAACCCAATCATCAATATAATACCAATCACAAGCTCAATAGGATTTACCGATTTTCCGATTACACCGGTATTGTAGATTATTGCAAAAGGTGATGCCATAATAAGACCCATTATTGCAAAATAGGTAAGTATTCCATGCTTTTTAAACAAATAATCAATTATCTTTGCAATTATAAATATTCCAAGAAGAACACCGATTCCAAAGGGAATTATAAGAATACATAATCTTAAAGCTTCAATAATATCCCCCGATAACAACGCGTTAAAAAATCCTGTTACAAGATTAAGGACTCCATAATAAAATCCTAAAATCATCATAACCATTGAGCCGCTTACACCCGGTATTATCATTGTAGCTGCTGCAATGATTCCTCCAAAAAACAGCATGACTGCATTTGAAAAATTAACATCCAAAGTTTGGAGCGTATCCGTGCTTTCTTTAAAAAACGGAAGCACAATAACAACAAGAAAAAGAAGTATAAATGCAACTACATCCTTAAATCTTATTTTAAACTTATCCATCCCTTCATCTTTCTGTTTAGTACGTAATCCGTTAATGATTATTGGAAGTCCGCCAAAAATAAGACCTACAAATGACAAATCCGTTGCCAGTGTATGCTCACGGAGAAGATATTCTATAAGATATGAGAATCCAACTATTCCAAATGCCATACCAAGAAAAATCGGAAACAAAAAAGAAATACTCTGCTTAAATTTCTTAACTATACATGTAACCGACTCGATAAGTTTATCATAAATTCCGAGGGATACTGCCATTGTACCACCGCTTACGCCCGGTATTACATTTGCTATTCCCATGATCATACCCTTAAAAATATTAAAAAAACTACTCTTTAAATAGATAAAAATCCCTTTCATTACTCTTCCTTTCTTTTTCAGTATCTGCAATTATTCTATTGAACTTATTCTTCTGGAAAACATAAACAGATAAACACCTCACCCCTCGGAATCATAACCTTCCCATAAGGTAAAAAGGCAGTTTGTGAAAAAGACTGTCGTCTTTCCCACAAGCTGCTCTTTTTTTATATTCCAAGATACTTTTCAACTTCTGACTGCATTGCCTCAGTTTCGCAAACTATATCGTGCAGTACCGGTGCCTTTCTTATTTCTTCAATAGCTGCCGGAATTTCAGTCATGCTTATTTCTTTTAATTTATCAATAAGCTCAAAATCTGAAAGACTATCAAGTTTTTCATCAATTGAAGTAAGAACACTTCTTGAAAACTTATACGGACTTGCTGTTGACGCAATTACCGTCACAGTATCATCCCCGCTGCTTTGGCGGTAATCCTCATATACCTTTGCAGCCACTGCCGTATGTGTGTCAATCACATATCCCGTATTTTCATAAAGATTCTTTATTGTTTCTGCTGTTTCTTCCTCATCTGCATATCCGCTTACAAATGAAGAAAGTCCATCTGCCATTTCTTCGGAAATCGTATATTTACCTTTTTCCTTAAGCTCATTCATCAGCTCGTCAGTTTTTTTACTGTCATTTCCTGAAATTTTATAAATAAGTCTTTCAAGATTTGAAGATATAAGAATATCCATCGAAGGTGATGAAGTTACAACAAACTCTCTGTTTCTGTCATAAGTCTTTGATGTAAAGAAATCATAAAGGACCTTGTTTTTATTACTTGCACAAATAAGTCTGTTAATAGGTGTTCCAATAAGCTTTGCATAATATGCCGCAAGAATATTTCCGAAATTACCTGTCGGAACAACACAGTTCATCATTTTTCCGTCAGTAATTCTTCCCTCTGCATAAAGCTTTGCATAAGCATAAACATAGTAACAAATCTGTGGTACAAGTCTGCCGATATTTATTGAGTTGGCTGAACTGAATACAAATCCCTTCTTCTTCATTTCTTCGTTAAGTTCTCTGTTGTTAAACATAGCCTTAACACCACTCTGTGCCGCATCAAAATTGCCCTCAATACCGATTACCCTCGTATTTGCACCCTTCTGTGTTACCATCTGTTTTTCCTGAACCGGACTTACTCCGTGCTTAGGATAAAATACAACAATTCTTGTACCGGGAACATCTGCAAATCCCGCAAGTGCTGCCTTACCGGTATCGCCTGATGTCGCCGTAAGAATAACTATTTCTTCATTAAGATTATTCTTCTTTGCTGCCGTTGTCATCAAGTGAGGAAGGATTGAAAGTGCCATATCCTTAAAAGCTATTGTAGAGCCATGAAAAAGCTCAAGATAATATGCTCCGTCCGCATATACCATAGGCACAATTTCTTCCGTGTCAAACTTTGAATCATATGCCTTTTCAATGCAATTCTTAAGTTCAGTTTCTGTATAGTCTGTAAGGAAAAGCTTCATAACTTCATATGCTATTTCCTTGTAATTCATTTTACCAAGTTCATCAAATCCTTTATCAAGCTTCGGCATTTTTTCCGGAACATACAATCCACCATCCTCGGCCAGACCTTTAAGTACCGCCTGTGATGCAGTTACTCTGTTAGAAGCATCTCTTGTGCTGTTATACATTATTTCCATAATTTATCGTCCTTTCCCTGTCTTATCTGCATAAGACAAAAGCTGCTGATACCAATAAAAACTGGCGTAATTATAACACAGCTTATTTGTTAGTACAAGTAAAAAGCTGACAAAAGCACGCTTATTGTTCCGGTATGCATAATTTCCCGCCTCGGATTTTTGCATATAAAACAACAAGCGTGCTTTTAATTTACCAGTCTTTAAAGAATTCATGGTTTCCGTGTTCCACAACTTTATTCAATGTGTCGAACCATGATGCCGTTCCTGCCGAACAGCCCCTTCTGTAAATAAAATATGTTGCACCATTGGAATAATCTTCTCCTGAAAGTGCTCTATTTACGGCTTCTATTGTTTCACTGCTTGGATTCTTGCCGTAAATAATACCGGTACTTACAGGTGAAAACTGTCTTGGTGAGTTGATTACACCTGATACGGTATTAGGAAACTTACCAGAATTCACTCTGTTGATTACAACATTTGCAACAAGTATTTTTCCTACCATATCCTCACCGCCCGCCTCACACTCAACGAGCTTCTGAAAGAGCAAAAGTTCATCATTTGTAAGATTTATTACAAGTGACGGATTGTTGATGTATACCGGTTCAAGGTTTTCAGGTTCCGGTGCAGGCTCTGATACCGGTTCCTGCTCCGCTGCTTCCTGAACCACTTCATCAGCAACAGCTTTCTCCTCCTCATCATTTATGTCCTCTGTTATATAAATGATTCCGTTTTCTTCACCGTACTCAATTTCAGCCAAGATTCTGAACTCATCTTTTTCTTCTGAATTGATTTCTGCTTCTTTTTCCGGAATACAATCAAGTTCGGGATTCATTCCCAAAGTAAAAACTACCATTGACTTTGATGATGTACATGGGAAAACAATCACGCTGTTTTCATCTGCAGCTGTCTGAACCTGTCTTTCTGCTGCATACACTTTGTAACTTCCATTTCCTGTTACTTCATCTGCTCCACTTATAAGAGCCATCATTAAAATCAGATAAGCAATCTTTTGTGTGAGAGGATTTGCCTTCTTGTGCATTGCGACCAATCTTCCATAAAAGGGACGCGGATGCATAAGATTCTGGATTCTCTTAAACATACGATTTCTCCTTAAAGTTTTTTTCAACGACTTTTTCGTCGAACGGTCTAAACCTTAAACAAAAATCTAAAATAAGTCAACACTGAAACCCGATTTTCGTTGATATTTACATCGCAAAAAAGTCGATTTTTCTGGTTGTTGTGGATTTTGTACAATTTCAAAGAATGAATATTATCTGTTTTTGTGCATATTTTACATTTGAAAATGTTACCAAATTGTTACGTTTTGGTTATATTTTTTACGGATTTGTTAATCATTTTTAAAAAAATCACTCATTCTACAACCGTCTTACCCACTTTTAGGTAAATTTAAGTGGATTTATTTTATTCTGCAAGAGATTTTTTTGCCATTTTATGCCTTTTTTCCCCACACAAAAAAAATGAAATTTTAACAATTTCGAGCAGTACTATAAGCCGGGTTCTGTCTTGGATGATCATCTATCTTGACTGCATATTACTATGCAGCTCCTTTACAAACATTACATCTGTAAAACGCGACCTACCCGAAAACGTGACGGGCCGCCACATTGTTTTCTGTTGGTCTTGCTTCGAGTGGGGTTTACACA